>CAISHO010000012.1 GCA_903885165.1 uncultured Nitrosomonadales bacterium
CCTTACCCAACAGAGAGGAATAAAATCCCAGTTGAATGATGAATTTAGCCTTCGTGCTTCGCGCCAACTTGGTGTCCATAACTTCATAGCTCCAGTCGCCAAGATTCGATGGCCGCATCACCTTTCGCAAAAAATCGGCGTGACCAATCAAGCAGCCATCTTGCAAGGTCGCCTGAAAAATAATTTCATAGCCGTCCCGCATGGCCTGTAACGTCGCGCCGACCTTCTCTTGCAGGGAACGTTTCGTCGCAGCAATATTGATGACGGATGCGTGCCTGACCTTAAGCAGTTCAAGAAATTCTGCTTCATGGGCTAGGCCCTTGGCCTGAATCAGTTGAGCTTGCTCACTATCCGTAGTTTTCTGGAGAGGTGTTTCAAGATCAATCAGGTCGAGCGTGGTGAGATGCTCACATTCAAGGTAATTGACAATATCTGATGCCGAATAAAGCAGTTCCTCGCCACATTTTTGCATGCGCCGTCCCTGATGTTGTTTTTGCTATGCAACGTCTATATAAATACGCCCCGCGAACAACGCGGGGAGGTTCAAGCCAAACTTTATCACTTTCGGAGAGAATTGACACCGGATTACCGAACTCATGAGGAGACTTATGACTTGCAACCGAACGGCAAATCGTTTGATCTTGAAGTACATTGACCGTCTGCTTCATGAAGGTTAGCAGTCGGTCAAATCCGCTGCTTAAGTATCTCTTGAATATCCGACGTTGCATTGCCGTCATTGGGTCTTTCGTCGTCCAACCCCATTTTGCACGCAACGGGGCGTTGGTTTTCTGTGTCAGACAACCCTATTTTGCACAAAACGGTTCACTTTCAAAGTGCCGTTGAAACCAGATTTCCAACCTCAGAATGCAAATAGCCATTTTTAGTTGAAAAGCGTTCAAAAATCATAGGAATTATTGAATCAGACAAACAAATATCTGGGGGTACCGTTGGGGGTATTTTACAAACAATTAACCTGCAAGGCGCATAAATATTGAGAACATGAATCCCCCCTTCCGCCAGAACAATGAATTAAGCCACTGATTTTTAGTGGCTTTTTTGTTTTGTTGATTTTGAAAAATGCCTTAAAATAGGCATGGAATGACATAGGTTCGGCAGCTTTTAGGCAGCATTTATATTCTCTCCTTGCTCAAATTATCGAAGCAACGGCGTCATTTTTTTCATCAATCAAAAATATGCTCCAGAATATCTGATTAGCCAATTTTCCACTTGCTGTTAATCCGGCCACTGTAACCTGCTCGACAAGCAAGGAAATCCGCGTCGATTGCTGCGACCTTAATGCAACCTGATTCGTTCCGAAAATCCGGCAAATGAATTACTAGTAAAAGCTCACACCGCCATTGATTTGTGAGTACATTTGGCGCACAATAGCACCATCAAACTTTAGGGAGTCCGTCATGGAAACAACGATGACCAAAGAAAGTCGCCTGAATATTCGATGCGACAACTACACACGTCAATTACTGGATAAGGCGGCCAGTTATGTCCACGTCAGCATTTCAGAATTTGTGCTGTCGAATGCACTCGCCTCAGCTCAACGTATTGTACAAGAACATGAGTCAATCACATTGAACCCAAGAGACTTCGAGTCATTCCTGGCGGCACTTGATGCACCCGCCGCTCCTAACGCGGCTTTACAACGTGCCTTCCAACGCCACGATGATCAGGTACGTTGATGGGATACCTCATCCGTCCACTTGATGCGGGCATTAACACAGCAGACTTTCAGTGTGGATCAGATCCTCTGAATGAATACATCCGTCGCTACGCCTCACAAGATATACGCAAAAACGTTTCACGCGTATTCGTCGCAACGCCTGATAGTGATACCAAAAAACTGGCTGGATTCTTTACCTTAAGTGCAGGGAGCGTAAATTGCTCAAGCCTACCAACATCACTTGCCCGAAAACTCCCCCGCTATCCGGTGCCAGTTGCGCTGATTGGACGACTGGCCGTAGATAATGATTCACAAGGCCAAGGCTTGGGCTCAATATTACTTGCCGATGCCTGCCAAAAGGTTTCTCAGGCGAGCTCCGTTCTCGCCGTGGTCGGAATCATTGTTGATGCAAAAAACGATAAAGCCATCTCGTTTTATAAACACTTTGGCTTCATCCCATTGCCAGGTCAGACCGACAAGCTTTTGCTACCGACCTCTGCCTTCCATTCAAAACAACCGCACGAGGACACCTGATTTTTTCTGTGGTAGTTTTTATCGCCACATCTGGTTTTACCGGCTTTGCGACCAGCGGCATTTCCAGCCACAACCGCGAATGGATTGTCCGCATTGTATTCGGCGGTCGTCATAGGCAGGCCGATAACCAGCGAGGTTTTATCGTTAAAGGCGCGCGGGGACAGCACTAAAAAGGGATGAACGTCACGCATTTCGCGCCCGACCTGCAGGTTGCAATCGATCCAGATGATTTCTTGACGATCCGGCACCTAGGCGACTTTTACCATTTCTTGGCACCCACACTCGAGGAAGTTTGCATCACTTCGCCGCCGTGCCGTATGACAACCATCATTTTTCCTCCCACGGCGCGAAGCCGATGGGACGTTTTTTCCTGGGATCAGAGGGGGCCATCAGTTCGTGGATGGCATCAAACACCGCTCTAAACTTGATGTCGTAGTTCTTTTCCAGTGCGGCAAGTTTACGGGAAAGCTCAACGTTGGAGGTCAGCATCTGCCTCAACTGCACGAAGGTGCGCACTACCATAAGGCTGACTTCTACTGCGCGATCTGATTTTAATACGTTGCCTAGCATCAGCGCGCCGTGTTCTGTGAAGGCATACGGCAAGGTAGCCGAATACTTGAGCCTGGCGAGGTGGTCGCAATTTGCGACCACCTCAGCTTTTTCTTCAGCACTCAAGCGGAACATAAAATCTTCGGGGAAGCGTTCAATATTGCGGCGCATCTGTTCATTGAGTCGCTTTGTTTCCACACCATAGAGTTCTGCCAAATCGGCATCCAGCATGACTTTCTGACCGCGAATCAAAAATATCTTCGATTCGATTTGCGCCATTGATGCAATCAATTTATTGTCAGTCATCGCCCAACTCCTTTGCCGCTGTGATGCGTTAAATTACGCGAAAAAACACTGTATCCCAAGCAACGAGGCAATCTTGGCTCGTACCTCAATCAGTTCGCCGGCTGAAGCACGACCTTTCGGTGTGGCTTTGCGTGCGCGCCAGTCGAGGTTTTTAACCTGATCGGACAGTACCGCACTGTTCACATCCGCTGCATGGATAATGACTTCAAATGGATAGCCCTTGATTTGCGTGGTCATCGGGCAGCACACCATCGTGCCGGTTTTACTGTTATAAGCGGCAGGACTCAGCACCAGCGCGGGACGATGTCCCGCCTGCTCATGCCCCGCCTGCGGTGAGAATTCCAGCCAGACGACATCGCCCGCATCAGGAATAAATTGACGAACCATTACCAGACTTCGCGGCCAACCGGCGCGCCCGTGTCGATAATCGCGTGCAGATTGTTACTGGTAATTTTTCCCAGCAGTTCATCCAGTTTGTATTCCTTATGACGTACCGGCTCTATGATAATGCGCCCCTGCTCTTCACGCACTTCGACACACTGATCAAGAGCGACATGCGCCGCGGCCATAATAGCCGCCGGAATGCGCACCGCCGCGCTGTTGCCCCATTTCTTTACGATGACTTCCATGATGTATTCCCCCCTCAACTCGACTGCCGGCAGTTTAAAAGCGCGAGCAGTATGTGTCAACATTGTTTATACAGCACAAGATTTAGTTTTCCTCCCACGGCGCGAAGCCGATGGGGCGTTTTTTCTTGGGATCAGAGGGTGTCATCAGTTCGTGGATGGCATCAAACACCGCTCTAAACATCAATGATGGCCTGGGCTTTAGCCCTTAGCCAGAATTGAGTAGTTTTATCAGTTTTTTTATCCACAGTTCGGCATCAAACCGATCAACCAGCTCCAGTCCCGTGACATCAGACGCGTCAATTCTTCGCGTTCAATAACGGCATGCGCTTCTTTCAGTGCAGACTGCACCAGAAACTGATTCACCGTTGCCCCTGTAAGCCCGGCAGCGCGGTACAACGTTGTATAGACTTCATGCGGAACACGCGCTCCGATGCGATCCTGTTTAGCGGTACCCATTTTTTCCTCCACTCAAATGCGGGGCAACTGTATCACTGTCGCCAAATTGGCGCTAACTGCATTCAGGGAGATTCTGTTTGATTCGTCATCTCCGCGAAGTGGGTTAGCCGTCATGTCGAGTGTACGGAACAACTCAAAGGTACCGTGAATCAGATGCAAGCACTGCTTGACCACATTAGCGATTACATCGGTAAAAACTTGGTTTGATCATTGACGGCTGCGATTATCATACAGGTCGACACTAGGCGCTTACTTGCGCTAAGAAATGCAATGTGGCGACGTTGGACGCTCACTATTGAGAATCCGTTAACGCACAGACAGCGCCTCGAAACCGGCGATCACATCGAATAACTCCTCATCGATACCACTCTGACGCAGTTGATTGAAATCCTGATTTAAATCCGCTAATTGTTCTTCGATATTCTTTTCGGCGCGCTGCATCGCGGCCAGCCGGCTGGCATTTTCGCTCGCCATCGATTCGGCACAAGCGCGAAACAGCGAAATAAACAAGTATTCGCGTATCAAGGTTTGCTCTGTCGTCGCATTAATCACTTCAGGCAGATTAGCCGTCGGCCAGGGCAGTTTGGTGAGTTGATGGCGCCACGTTTCATCGAGCGGCAACAGTCGCTGCATGACAGGTTCATAAAGCGAACCGGATCGGGGACGGTTATGGAAAAGATACACCTCTGCCACTTCTCCCCTTTCATGCTGCGTATCGATGTCTTGCAGAATACGCCCGACCAGCTGCGTGATCGCGGCGATGGAATTGGGCACATTGCCCGTCATCACCGCCTCGGGAAGATAGCCCAGTACACGTTCACCCACCGCCATAATGCGCTTGTTGCCGGACATCGCTTTGAGCCGGCCCATGGCAAATTCCGTCAATACCTCATTGAATTGACCGACTAAGCCTTGATCTGAACCGAACACCACGGCCCCTGTCACCCCGCGATTCAAGCTCGATCGACCAACCCCAGCCATCACCACATCAGGCTGAGACAGACAGGCGACCAAACCGAGTTCCACCGTCCGGTAATAATCATCCAGCGAGTGCACCGCGCGCTCATATTGGGTGAGGCCGGACGCCGCCAGCGCCTTCATGGTGCGTACCACCGATTGCAACTCGCCTGCGCTGTTGATCTTGCGGCGCAGCGTTTCGGCCGTTTCGGTCATAATATGAACGGGACGAGCGCTTCCCGGGCGATATTCAACACCGTGTTGCGATCACTCTCGCTCAATTGATCCGCTGAAGTCAGTCGCGCGATCAATTCGACGGGTAACGCTGCTGCATACAAAGCATGCTGCGCATCGCGCATTTTATCAAGCACTACGCCATCGAAGAGTTTGCCGGTCAGCGCCAGCAACACCATGATTTGCCCTGTCACCGTAACCGGTTCAAATTCAGCCTGTTTGAGACAGGCGCGGATACGCTGGCCGTGCTCGATAATCTTGCGGGTATTCTCATCCAGACGCGTCCCGAAGCGGGCAAAGGTTTCCAGCTCCTCAAATTGCGCGTAAGCCAGCTTCAAGTCCCCCGCCACCGCACGATAAGCCGCCAACTGCGCCTTGCCGCCCACCCTGGATACCGACTTACCGACATCGACTGCGGGCAAAATCCCCAGCTCGAACAAGACGGGCGAGAGGTAAATTTGCCCGTCGGTGATGGAAATCAAATTGGTCGGAATATAGGCTGCGATGTTCTGCGCCTCGGTCTCGATGATGGGCAAGGCGGTGAGCGAACCGCCGCCGAATTCATCCAGCAGATGGGTGGCGCGTTCGAGCAGTCGGGAATGGATGTAAAAAATATCGCCGGGATAGGCTTCGCGCCCGGGCGGACGGCGCAGCAGCAGCGACAACTCCCGATAAGCGCGCGCATGATGAGTCAGATCGTCATACACGATCAGCACATCGCGTCCCGCCTCCATGAAGTGTTCGGCGATACTGGTCGCGGCATAAGGCGCGATATAGGCCAGTCCCGGCGGATCGTTGCCCTCGGTCACCACCACCACGGTGTAGTCCATCGCGCCGTTATCGCGCAGATTGGCGACAACACGCGCCACCGAAGACGCACGCTGGCCGATGGCGCAATACACGCACAAGACGTTTTTGCCGCGCTGATTGAGGATGGTGTCGATGGCAATCGCAGTCTTGCCGGTTTGACGATCGCCCAGTATCAGCTCGCGCTGACCTCGCCCGATGGGAACCAACGCATCGATCACCTTAATGCCGCTCTGCAACGGTTCGGTGACTGGCGACCTATCCATAATATTCGGTGCGGGACGCTCGATCGGCAGACGTTTTTCCGAGATGACCGGCCCCCGCTCGTCCAGCGGTCGCCCCAGCGGATTGATCACCCGACCGATCAACCCATCGCCCACCGGCACATCCATCACATGGCCGCGACGCTCCACCTCATCGCCAGCATGCAACTGCCAGTAGTCACCCAAGAGCACCACACCGATTTCATCTTCATCGACGTTGAAGGCGATGCCGTATAAATCACCGGGGAATTTAACCACTTCCTCGAAGCACACACCGGGCAGGCCAGACACGCGCGCGATGCCGGTGGATAAACTGGTCACCGTCCCGGTCTCACGCACCTTGAGTTGCGACGCATGGGCCTCGCGCGCCTCGACGATACGTGCAAAAGTATGATCAAAAATACCGGCAAGATGGGTTTCCATGATTACTTACCCTGTGATCCTTTGAGCAGGACGCCTACGCTATTTTCCAACGAGGTCAGATAATCCGCCACACTCCAGGCGATTTTTTGCCCCTGCACGATGAGTTCCAAGCCGCTCACCAAGCCCGGCGCCAGTTCGAAGGAAACCTGAATTTCCGCACCAAGAACGGTTTTGACAGCCGCCGTTATTGAATCACTCTGGGCTGGCGTCAACTCAAAGGCGCTGCGAACCAGCGCGTCGCCAATACGTAATGTCCGCCTTGATTCCTCATCTAACTGGTGCAAGCGTGCTACGAACACCTCCACCATGCGCTCTTCCAGACTCACCCCGGCCAGATCCGTCAGCGTCTGCTTGGCAATCGAAAACACTTCGCTTTGGGTGCGACGCGCTAACTCCGTAGAAAGACTTTGATATTCGCGCTGCAAGCCATCCTGCTGTTTGGCCCGCAAACTGTCCGCATCCCGCCTTGCTGCCTCAAATAAACGCTCACGCTCAGCGGTCACCTCAGCGGTCAATTGACCCAGCACTGTGCCGCGATTAGCATCCAATTCCTTGTTTTTTTGTACAAATTCTTCACGTTCAGCCAGAGCCTGCGCACTTTTGTCAGCCGCATCCGCCAATTGCGCAGCGATCCCCTGCTCACGCGCATCGATGGCGTTGAGTATCGGACGATACAGATAACGCTTCAACAACCAAACCAGAATTAAAAAATTGGCAGTCTGAGCGACAACGGTGAACCAATCGATCAACATATGTACTCCACAAATTATTTAGATTCTATGTAAAATTCTATGGGTAATATTAAAAATCTAAAGCAAAACACATTGAAACACATTCAGCCCCACCCGCCCCCTGTGCACCGCCGAAGATAGCCAGCAAATAGCGGTGCAGTTGGGCGAGGACTGTTTGAGCACGTGGTCGCAAAGCGAATCGTGCGAGTTCCGCAGCCCCGCTATTTACTGGCTATCAAGGGTACGCAGCTTGCCTGATATCAGGCAGGCTGGCGCGGCAAACCGGGGTCGCCTTTTCTTGGGTTACTTTCTTTTGGCGACGCAAAAGAAAGTAACCAGCCACCGGGCTGCCACCGGCATTTACAGAAAATGGATTTAAACTACCCATTACAACTCACATAAAACCATTATTTAACCGCCTGTGCGATCGCATGGCTCCAGAACGGATTGGCGAAAATCAAGATCATCGCCACCACGAAACAATAAATCGCGATGGATTCGATCATCGCCAGCCCGACAAACAAAGTACGGGTGATGGTGACCGCCGCATCCGGTTGCTGAGCCAGCGAGCTTAACGCGGTGGAGACCGCCCGTCCTTCGCCCAGTGCCGGACCGATACCGCCGATGGCGATAGTCAAACCCGCCGTGACAATTGAAGCTATTGCAATTAGGGTTGCGCTATCCATGATAACTCCTTGTATATACTAAAGTTCTTCTTTAACCCGCGTCGCCGCCGCGATATAGACGGTCGCCAGTATGGTAAAAATATAAGCCTGCACCATGCCGGTCAGCAAGCCTAACATACTCATCACAATCGGAAACAGCAACGGCGTGATGGTCAACAGGATGCCGAGTATCATCGTGCCGCTCATCATATTGCCGAACAGACGGATGGCCAGCGCCAGCGTGCGCGACAGTTCACTGATGATATTGAACGGCAGCATGATGACGGTCGGTTTCAAATAGGAGGACAGATAAGGGCCCAGACCGCTTTGGGCGATGCCGAACATCGGTACGGCGACAAACACGCACAAGGAAAGCGCAGCGGTGGTCGAGAGCGAGCCGGTCGGCGGTTCGAAGCCGGGAAATATCGTGCACAAATTGGATCCCGCAATAAACAGGAACAGCGTGCCTAAAAAGCTGATGCCATTTTCCGTGTGATGTAAACCGACTTCACCGATTTGCCGGCGCAGGGTGACGACGATAATTTCCAGCATGCTCTGCCAGCGGGTAATTTTGAAATCCACCGAAAGGTTGCGCGTGATCAGTTTCGCACCCACCACCATCACCACCATCAGCACCCAGGTGGTGACGATAGTGACATTGAGTTTGAAAAATCCGTACTGCCACAGGATCAGCTCATCGGAACTCAAATGCATGCTGCACCTCCTCTGTCACGCGTTGCCCGGGTCACGATCTGTCGCGCGATGACGAATCCAGTCAGACAGACGAGCAGTCGTCGCCAGTCAGACCCTGCGACAAAATAGAATCCGGCCAAAGTAATTCCTAGCCGCAGCACTAAACTCAAGATGAACCAGAGTGCCGGCTGACGTGCCGTTAATCCACGGTTAACCGTCCACCACAGTCCGCCAAAAAATACACCACCAAGCAGCAAACCCGCGCTCAACGAATAGGCTAATAAAATGATTTCATTCATCTTTTACCTCAAGATCCCGACGCATCGACCTATCCTCCTTCGCCACCCAGTGCCAGGCATTAAGACAACCGATAAACAGGCCGACGATCAGCAGCGTGAGCGTCCAGGAGTGGATGCCAGGATAATGCTTATCCAACCAGATCCCTGAAGCCGCCCCCAACAGCGTTGGCACCGCCACCGACCAGCCGACCAGCCCCATCATGCCTAAACCCGACCAGACCGTCTGAGTGATTTTACCCTGCGCCTGTAACTTGCGCGCCTCACGACGCCCCACTTCGCGGACAAATGCGCTATCGGATTCGGGCACGTCAGCCACGATGGAACTCCGCAAAACGGCGCACGAAACCGCTCTCCAACTTGGTCAACACGGCGCGCACCTGTTTTTCCCCTTCATCGAGATTCACAAACTGCTGCGCCACGGCGGCGCGCAATTGTCCCAGACTCATTCCGCCGATTGCGTTGCGCACCGACACTCTGACCTCGTTTCCGGTCTTGACCATGATGCCCTCATCGACCGCCAGATAAACTACACCTTGCGATGCACTCTCGTAAGTCAGTATGCCGGCGCTCAGCGCCGCGACGCAATCGAGCCGCTGCGGCAGCAAACCATACGAGCCTTCTTTCGTTTCCACCACGATGTGCATCACGTCGTCGATTTGGGCAAAAATCTGAAAAGGCAGGAGTATCTTGAGTTTCATGACACACCACCCTTTGCATACACCTCGTCGATCGCGCCTATCATATACAACGCGTTCTCCGGCACATCCTTAAATTCGTCTTTCAAGATACGCTCACAGCCGTCGAGCGCATCGGCAAGACTCACCAGTTTGCCCTTAATACCGCTGAACTGTTCGGTGGTAAAAAACGGCTGGGTGAGAAAACGCTCCAGCCTGCGCGCACGGGCAACCACGGCTCTATCCGCCGCCGACAACTGCTCCAGCCCCAGCATCGCGATAATATCTTTTAAATCAGCATATTGCGCAAGCGTACTGCGTATCTGTTGCGCCAGCGCGTAGTGTCGTTCACCGACGATGCCAGGGCTTGCCATTTTGGAGCCGGACTGCAGCGGATCGATGGCGGGATAAAGCCCTTCGCTGGCCCGTTTACGCGACAACACGATGGAAGCCGACAGATGCGAGAAAGTATGCACCGCCGCCGGATCGGTAAAATCATCCGCCGGCACATACACCGCCTGGATGGATGTGATCGCCCCGCTGTCGGTATTGGCGATGCGCTCTTCCAGACCCGACAGTTCGGTGCCCATGGTCGGCTGATAACCCAGACGAGAAGGCATCTGCCCCATCAGGCCGGAAATCTCGGAACCTGCCTGTATGAAACGAAAAATATTGTCGATCAAGAGCAGCACGTCGCGGTGCTCATCGTCACGGAAATATTCGGCCATGGTCAACGCCGCATGTCCCACGCGAAAACGGCTGCCGGGCGGCTCGTTCATCTGGCCGAACACCATCACCATATTCGGCAACACGCCCGCCTCCTTCATGTCGCGATACAGTTCTTCCCCTTCACGACAACGCTCGCCGATGCCGCAAAAGATACTCACCCCCTCGTGGTGGCCGACCATGTTGTGGATCATCTCAGTGAGCAGCACAGTTTTACCTACCCCGGCTCCGCCAAACAACCCCGCCTTGCCGCCACGCTCCAAGGGCGACAATACATCGATCACCTTGATGCCGGTTTCAAATATTTCAGACTGAGTGGAACGGCGTGCAAGAGGCGGCGGCGTACGATGAACGCTGCGCCATTCAATATCGACAGGGGAAGGTTGACGGTCTATGGCATTGCCAAATACATCGAACATGCGCGAGAGGATGGCTCGACCGACCGGTGTTTTCAGCGGGCCGCCAGTGTCGGTCACTGTCATGCCGCGCGCTAGCCCCTGAGTGGGGGTCAACGCGATGCCGCGCACCAGATGTGCATTGAGTTGCGCCAGCACCTCGATGGCGATGCAATCATCAGGCCCCGTGCGCAGCAAGGAATAAATCGGCGGCAAAGCCGTATCGAAACGTACATCCACCACGCTACCGCGCACCGATACAACGACACCCAAATTCTGTGAACTATGATTCATCTCGGTTCTTCACTGGAATAGATTCCGGTACTCCCGAAACATTATAGCCCTACTTTGACGGAGTACTCTGTATTACGAGGAAGACACCTAACAGACTTTCAATCAGATAACAGATGCTGGAAATGCCGTGCAACATTTTGAATTGACCGGCGAAGGTGCTACTCATCACATCGAGCGGTAATGCCTGCGCCTTTAACTCAGTCATCGACGGCTGAATTCCAAACGAAATAATAAGCGTAATTAAAAGCATGGATAAAACCATCCAAAATGTGCGCCGACTCATCGCCGCCCGTCCCAACTGAGCCAGATAAAAACCCAGCAAAAACAACGCACAAACGATGTCAAGATAACCCGCCGCACTGAACATCTCACCGGCTAACCTGCCCGCCAGTTGTTTATCAGGTTGTGCATGAAACAACACCGGTACGGCCAGATAACCAATCGCCCACAGGCTGCCGACCCAGGCGGTGACCGCCAGTTGTGCTAAATATTGAGTGAAATTTTTCATAGCGCTAGATTAACACAGCCCATAGAATATCCTTTTGCTACCGACTATTCACGTGTCAGAAAACGCCAAAATTTCTTTCGAACTCAGGCGCTGACTTTAACCGGCAATCCTAATGCCAAAATGCGATCGGCGAAATTTTGCATCGCGGCTTCAGGCAATGCAGACAAGCGCGGCGCTTCTGCCTGCATGGACGGCCTAGCCAGACCGTACAGTAACACGCCTTGCAACGGATGCCCTTCCCGCAACAGACCGCCCACAAAATCCAGATAATCGTCCTCATCCTGAACGGATGGAGATTCCCCATCCAGCGCAAACCAACAGGTCTGTAACCAAGTCGGGCAGGCGGCTATAGATTGAATGAGATATTCTCTAACTTTGTCGATACGGGCATGGGTATCATTGACGCGTAACATGCCAGCGGCACTGGCTCGATCTAATTTGAACCAAACCTCGCCGTGAATTTTAGCCATTTCGCGCAGACCTTGCTGCACATCGAGTCGATGTAGCAAGCTGCCATTGCTGATCAGCACTGTTTTCACCGTATCCGGCACAGCCAGTGCAGTCCGCACTCGGGCAATGATCTCAATCACGGCGACAAACTCCGCCGCACTGGTCGGTTCGCCATTGCCGGACAGGGCGATGTCGTTGATACGCCGCGCGCCCTCTGGCACCCGGCTTTGCATGAAGTCGCCGTGCAACAGCTGGTTTAAAAATCCGCGCAACTCGACTTCCAGCAGCGCCAAATCGACCGGAGGGGCTGTACCGCGCACCAGATCGGGCACCTGACAATACAGGCAGCGCCAGTTGCAAGCATTATTGGGATTAAGATTGATGCCCACCGACACGCCACCTGCGCGACGTGACACCACAGGATAGACATAACGCAACGCGGCACTATTCCTGTCATGATCGACTACATTGAGCATCGTGTTATCCATTGTTGCTGCAGTCCATTTCACGCGGCCTCATATCAGCTCACCCCACGGCGAATCTGCATCATCTGCGGACAGCCGCCTTTTATAAATTCAAGGCTTGTTGAGCGCCAAAAAATTGGCCGGATCGACCGGTTTGCCCAGACGACGCACCTCAAAATGCAATTGAACCTGATCGGTATCGGTATTGCCCATCTCGGCAATTTTCTGACCGCGCGTGACGGTCTCCCCTTCTTTCACCAGCAATTGATCGTTGTGAGCATACGCGCTTAAATATGTTTTATTATGCTTAATAATCAATAATTTACCGTAACCTCTCAACCCGCTTCCGCTGTACACCACTTTACCCGGCGCACTGGCAAAAATCGGCTGCCCCAGCTTTCCAGCAATATCAACCCCCTTGCGGTTATCCGCTTCCGAGAAGCTCGCCACCAGTTTACCCTGCGTCGGCATACTCCACTCCAAGGCATCTTCACCGCTATCGACAGTGGTATCGGATCGGCTATCCTGAACGACTTCAGCTTTGGCCTCGGGCTTAGCATCCGCCTTCGCCTCCGGTTTTGTTTTACCTTCCGGTTTCACTTTGTTTTCAACTTTAGCGACCACCAGTGCGGGTCGCTCTACGCTCTCAGTTTGTACCGCTTCGGCTTTGGCGAGCGCGGCCTCGCTGTAAGCATACTTGACCACTTTGGGCTGATCTTTCACCAGCGACACAACAGCAGGTGCAGGAGAGGCAGCAGATTGAATCGGCCGGCTTTCGACCGCCACCGGCGGACGCAAAGGAGCTACACCCGGAAATAAATTCAGTTGTTGTCCGACCTGGATGTGGTTGACATCTTGTATGTTGTTGAGCTGCGCCAACTCGTGATAATCCAGCCCGTAATTGAACGCGATGGCGTACATCGTGTCGCCCTTTTGCACTGTGTGAACTTTAGGACGCCAATCCTTATCGTTTGACTTTACCGCAACAGGGGCTTTCGCAGCCGGTTTCGTCGAAGCACGTTCAACCGGTGCATGTTTTCCATTTGAAGCACAGCCGGCCAGCAGCGTCGCCGCAATCAGGCCTATAAAGATAAATTTCATTCTTTCCCCATCAATAGTGGTACAAATTTCACCGGTTCCAACCGGGATTCGCGAAAACCTTTCGCGTCTCGTTCAACCAAATACAACCACTGTTCCTGACGACCCACCGGCAACACCATGCGACCGCCAACCGCCAACTGCTCACGCAAAGCGTCCGAAATCTCCGGCGCTGCAGCCGCCATAATGATGCCGTCGAAGGGTGCCGAACCCGGCAAACCGGCACAGCCATCCGCGTAACGTACCTGAACATTGGTGATCTTCAGGTCTAGCAACTGTTTTTTAGCGCGTTCATACAAGGGTTGGATGCGCTCCATGCTGTAAACTTCAGGAAACACGTGCGATAGCACCGCCGCCTGATAGCCGCAGCCTGTGCCTATTTCCAGTACCCGTTTAACCGGACGACCGGCAGGCCCCGAAGCGCGCAGCACTTCGATCATGCGCGCCACGATATACGGCTGAGAAATTGTTTGCTGATAATTGATCGGCAGCGATACATCGTCGTAAGCGCGGCTGGATAACGCCTCATCAACAAACAGATGACGCGGCACTTCAAACATTGCCGCCAGCACGGCTTCATCGCGGATACCCTGAGTGCGCAGCCGTTCTATCATGCGCTGCCGGGTGCGCGGGGAAGTCATCCCGATGCCATTGACACGCACGTTCATATGCAACTTTTCCCCAACCAGTGTCGCACCGCATCGAGCTGGCTGTATTGCGTCAAATCAATTTGCAGCGGGGTCAGCGAGACACGGTTCTGTCTCACGGCGTTAAAATCGGTTCCCTCACCCGCGTCCTGCGCACGACCGGCTGCGCCCACCCAATACACCGTCTCACCGGTCGGACTCTGCGCCTTGATCACCGGCTCCGCCTTGTGCCGCTTACCCAAACGAGTCACTTCCATGCCTTGCAACGCTTCATAAGGCACATCAGGCACATTGACATTGATCAACCAAGGCTGGTCGTGAGTTTGACTTGCAAAACGCTGCACCAGATCGACAGCAACACGCGCCGCCGTCTCGTAATGGGTTAAATTGTGTCCCACCAGCGAGATTGCGATCGCCGGTATCCCCAGCAAAAATCCTTCAGTCGCTGCCGCCACCGTTCCGGAATAAATCGTATCGTCGCCCATATTAGCGCCGGCATTGATTCCCGACACGACAATATCGGGCTGATGATCGAGCATTCCGGTCACCGCCAGATGCACGCAGTCGGTCGGCGTGCCGTTGACGTAATAAAAACCGCTGGCCGCCGTACGCAACTTGAGCGGTCTATCCAGGGTCAGCGAATTACTCGCACCGCTGCGATCCCGTTCAGGCGCGACCACCACCACTTCGGCGATTCTGGAGAGATGCAGGGCAAGACAAGCAATCCCCGGGGAAAAATAACCATCATCGTTGCTGATCAGGATGCGCATAAGTTATCAGAATAAATAAGTATTTGATTAAGTTAAATAATAATTAAAAAAAAACACCATGCCGCTCAACAACAAAGCACGGCACAGTACACCGGGTCGCGGAACGGATCATCAAAACTGCATGAATTTTCGGATCAACGAGACAGGACGCAAGCGCGTTCCGGGATCGGTTTCAGATGCAACGACGGCATGATAACAAATTGGCGGGGAATATTCTAAATGCGATGCGACATACAGGGAGACATCAGCGCTTACTCCCACTCCAGCAGCGGGAAAATCAGCGCGATATTGCGTTTATTGACGGTGTCGAACAACACCCACTTGCCATTTTCAGATGAGGGAAATCCGGCGATCGACTGTTCCATGGAACGGCCTTGTTTAATCGCATCGCGTATGTAATCGAGTAACAGAACAAGGTAACGCTGCTCGTTATCCAGCGCTCCCTGCCAGTCGAGCGCTACCGGCCCGTGACCCGGCACGACACGCAAGGCGGGAATCTGGCGCAGTTGCCTAATCACCTGCAACCATCCGCGTATATCCCCGTCGGCCGAGGGCGTACGTTCTATAAATAACAAGTCCCCGGTCCAAAGGGTCGCGGTTTGCACATCGAACACAGTCAAATCGCTATTGGTATGAGCGACTTCCTGTGCACTCAATTGCAGGATACGACCGCCCAGATCCAGATTTTCCAGCCCGCTGATCGACAACGAGGGCGGTATCATCTCGCTGCCTTCGGCATCGGCGCCGACCCAGGCCGGCTGATTTTTCATATAGGCATCACGGCGCTGCATCATGCCCGCCGCCACATTGTGATGACCGACAAAGACGGGATGATCCGCCTTGAAAGCCGCGTTACCCAGCACGTGATCAGGATGAAAATGGGTGTTAATTACATACAATATTGGCAAGTCCGTCACCTGACGAATCGCTGCCCGCAGCTCACGTCCGACCTTAGGCGAACCGCCGGAATCGACTACCGCCACGCCCTTTTGCCCTACAATAAAACTGATATTGCAGATATCGCCACCATAGCCGGTATCGATATTCAGGTGCTGGCCGTGATGCACATAGACACCGGGGGCTGCCTGTTCAACCGTAAACGGGGCTGCCAGCCCCAGCACGGGCAACAGAAAAAGGATAGCGATAAATTTTATAACCATTTGATTATATTCAAGTTTATTGCTGCACGGCGAGCCACCTGTAACGTATCACGGACGCAAATAAGTCCAACCCTGTTGCTGCTTGTGCATGATTTCAACCACGCCGGCAGGTACATAAGCAATCGACGTCAGCATGTCCGATTGGGTGAGTTTGCGTGCCTTCATAGTGTTTTGGCAGGCCACTATCTTTACCCCTTCGGAAATTGCCTTATCAACTTTATTCCCTACTTCGGATTCCATCTTGAACATTTCAATGCCCGGGCCGTAAGCGACAATCTCGACATCCACTTTATCCCGACCAATAGCTTCCTGCAGGTTTCTGGCATTATTGAGCGCCAGATTCCATTTTTCAGGCAGAGAATCGCTTACCTGAATAACCACCTTATCACGGACAGCTTCAGCAGGTGCCGCATGGACACTGCACGATGCTAATAGCGCTACAGCCGACAAAAATTTCAATACATTGTTTTTATTCATTTTTTTACTCCAGCTGGTTTGATTAAAATTTTATTCCCTGATAAAGCTTATTTGATTCCTTGCCCGATCAATACGCCATCCACGGTAACACCATACAAATTGACCCCATCCCCTTCATGATATTTCTTACGGGTCAATTCAATATCACCGTTGATGAGACGCGGGTCCTGCGGGCGTTCGTGCATATTGACATAGGCGGCGACATCCCAAGCCTCCTTATCGCTCAGAGATTCACCTTCGCCCAGCGGCATATTGTGCTTGATAAAACCGGCCGCCGTATTGATGCGGTGCATCCCGGCTCCCCAGTTATATGAATCCTTGCCCCATAAGGGCGGAAAAATATAACTGGCACCCACTTTCTGCCCTGCGCCGTTTTCACCGTGACAAATGATGCAGCGCGATTCAAACACCTTTTTACCATTAGCGGTGTTATATCCGCCTGCGGGTTGCTCGGGTTCACCAAATCCGCGTCCGGCTTGCGCCTGACCAATAGGCGCACCGGTTGATAACCAGTACGAATAAGCCGTCAATGCATTGAGCACTTCGCTGTCTGCGGCGGGCGGCGTACCATTCATACTAAACTGGAAACACCCCTGCATCCGTTCAGCATAGGTATTCACCTTGTTGTTTTTCTTTCGATAGGCCGGATACATCGGATAGCCAGCCCAAAGCGGTGCTGAAAGTGCCTTCCGGCCGCGATCAAGATGGCAATTCGCGCAATTGAGCTGGTTGCCCACATATTGAGGTGCCAGCACCTTAGTATTAACAAATAGCGCTTCACCCTTGCGCACCAGTTCACCGTAGGCATTGTTGGGCAATTCCGAGGCTAGCGGTGGTTTAAAATAATTGTTGAGCGGTTTGCTAGACGGCACTTTAGGCAACTGGCTCTGGTCGTCCATTTTGATGACCGTTCCCGCAGAGGCATTCATCGCCCATAGCAACAACACGGCAAACTCGATTATCGATCGCTTCATGTCAGTTATCTCCGTTAATTATTTCAAAAATACCCTGTCGGCAGCGACAGGCGTATCGGAGACCTTGAGTGCCGCGAAATACTCGGCAAGCAAATTAATTTCTGTATCAGTCAACGCGGCAGCGATATGTCGCATGAGTCCGTTCGGATCGTTATAACGTGTCGGGACAAGCGCCAATTGCTGTTTGCGGCTTCGTTTCGACGCCTGCTGCGCTACGCCCTTGAATGCGTGCAATTGTGCTTCAATATACTGTGCCTGCTGTCCGGCAAGCGGCGGGAAAACTGTTCCGACCCCGATGCCATCGGGCCCGTGACAAGAAGAACAGGCTGGAATATTTCGCTCCCACGCGCCACGCTGCACTATCCATGCAGCACTACCGGCAGTGGGATAGGCCGGGGTAGTCTCGGGTACATTGACACCCGGTTTGGCTGACAGCGCCACAGCAACGGCAGTTATTTCATCTTCCGTAAGCGCCAGCGCGACTGAACCCATCATTTCATTGTGCCGGGTACCACCCCTAAAATCATGTAATTGTTTGATGAGATAGTCAACGGGCAATCCGGCGGTACGCGGGATACTCGCATTGCCCTTCAAGTCCTCGCCATGACAGGCAACGCAAGCAACTGCAACCGGATTCGCACCGCCATTATTGATGATTGTATTGCCGTCCACTGCGATGGCGGCAATCGGTGTAAGCAAGAGCACCATCAGGGTGCTAGCAAAATGCAGCTTGTTCATCTTATTTCCTTATGAGGCGCTGGCAGTATCGATCCGTTCAAATGAGTCAGGTCCTATAAATCGCCGCGACTGGCCGCGACCATCATATCCTTCATCGAGCTCATCACCTGCATTGCACTGTCACGGGTATCGGCCGGCATCGCCTGTATCATCTTGATATCCATCATCATGGAGATCACCCAGCGCGTGCCGCTCACGTCCTCGATCAACGCGATGCGACAAGGCATAAAGGCGATCATCTGCGGATCAGCGCTCAGCAACTTATTGGCCGTCAGCCCGTCGCAGAAATTGTAGATTTCCATGCGCTTGGCGGGTTTTCCGGTCAATGCGGCGATTTCCTTGTAGATCAGATTGGAACCGACAAACTTCAGGTTGCGCTGATTAGCACGCAACTTCAGTGATTCAATCGCATCGTCGAAACTCACACTATCCTGAACCTTGATTTTGGCAATCTGCAACTTCACTTCGGTGTAGGCCAGCGGATCGGCAGGTTCTGCGGCCAGCACGGGTTGCAAGGAAAATAAAGACAACAACGATAAAACCAAACGCAACTTATTCATATTCATTCCTTTTAGATCATGCCCGGATTGCCGGCCATGCCTTTGAGTTTAGGCATATTCGGTGTCGTCACCTTGACAACTTTTTCATCGCGCAAATGACGTGCAACCAGATCCCAGATCGGCTCACCACCCTTGTCGCGCGCCGCTTCCGACACAGGCGCCCAACCCGCCACCTTGTAAACCTTATCTGCTTCGATCAACTTACCATTCAGTCTCATGTCCTGAATCCGACTCCCCATCGCTGCGCCCGGCTCACAGGTATATTCAAGTCCGCCTACGCGCACCATATCGCCACCCTGCTGATAGTAAGGATCAGGATTAAACAGGTTGTCGCCCACATCTTCAAGCACGGTCTTGATCTGCGCTCCGGTCATGTTATTGACTGTAGTGGTGGGGTAAGTGATCGCCGTCTGATTGAGCACATCTTCCATGGTGATCGCCGAACCCGGCAACAACGAGGTACCCCAGCGGAATCCCGGCGAGAAGGCGATCGGCGCATCCTTTTCCTTCATCAAGGCATCGAGTATCAGTTGGTCGAAACTGCCGTTGAAATTACCCCGGCGATACAGCAGACCATCAGTAGTCGCCAGCTTCTCGGAGAGCTTCGCCTCGAACGGTGCGCGGTGCTTCTGCATCAGGGCTGTCATGTCCTTATCGGCCGCCAGCAGATTGGAGAACACCGGCATCAGTTTGTACTGATAACCCGCCACGCGACCGCCCTTAACCTCGAAGTCCAGCACGCCCAAAAACTTGCCGTTGGAACCTGCATTGGTCACCAGCGTCACGCCGCTGCGGTTCTTCACTTCAACCGGTTTAGGGATACCGTCGTGCGTGTGTCCGCCCAGAATCGCATCGAGTCCGGTCACACGGGATGCCATCTTCAGATCGACATCCATGCCGTTGTGCGAGAGCAATACCACGACCTGAGCACCTTTGCCGCGCGCTTCATCGATCATCAATTGCAGATTTTCTTCCTGAATACCGTACGACCAGTCAGGCACGAAGTAACGCGGATTAGCGATGGTGCTGTACGGGAAGGCCTGACCGATAATCGCGACCGGCACCTTATTGATTTCGCGAATCACATAAGGTTTGAAGACCTGATCGCCGAAATCAGTGGTCTTGACGTTTTGCGCCACCACGTCGATTTTTCCCTTGAAGACGCCCTCTTCCGTTTCCTTGATACGAGCTGCCCCGTACGTACACTCCCAGTGCAGCGTCATCACGTCCACGCCCAGCGCCAGACACGCGTCTATCATGTCCTGCCCGCGCGTCCACATCGCCTGACCTGTTCCCTGCCAGGTATCGCCACCGTCGAGCAGCAAGGAACCCGGCCGATCGGCGCGCACCTGTTTGACCAGCGTCGCCAGATGCGCGAAGCCGCCGACTTTGCCGTACTTTTTGGCCGCTTCCACAAAATTCAAACTGGTAAAGGCATGTGCATCCATAGTACCGGGGCGGATACCGAAGTGTTTCAACAGCGCTTCGCCCACCAGATGGGGCACCTGTCCGTTGTTCGCCCCCACGCCCAGATTGATTTCAGGCTCACGGAAATAGATAGGATTGAGCTGAGCGTGACAGTCGGTGATATGCAGTAGACTGACACTACCCTTAGGCGCTGCACTCGCGACATTACCCGCCGCGTGGCTCACTCCATTTTCCAGCAAAAATCCACCCGCTGAGGCCAGCGCCAGCAACTGCAGAAACTCCCGACGGTTCATATCCATAGTTAACCCTAAAATTCAATTTATTCGAAGCATAAAAAAAGCCTCCCCTATTTCGGGAAGGCCAATTTACTGTTACTTATTGACCGGTGACTCCGGATCCAGCAAGAGCGCCACTAAATCCTTGATCTGTGCTTCTGTCAGAATTTTCATATGACCAAAACGGGGCATGTTGTTGCACGCATTATCTGCTTTGGCGTTGTAGAGACGGCCATAAACATAACGCTGGCTATCCAGATCATTCCCCTGTTTTACGCCAAAATGCAGCAGACTGGGGCCGATCGTGCCGTAGGCGATTTCTTTTGCAGATAACTGATGGCAGTTATAGCAATTTCCCCCGGCCGGATCTTCCGCCTTGTCGCTCCAGGTCATGCCACGACCGCTCTGAGCCAACTTTTCACCGGCCTTCCAGTCACCCATGTATTTATCGTCCGCTGGCCATTTAATGGCTGCCTGCTGCTGCTTCTCTATTTTGTGCTTCAGTTCAAGCGGCGGCTTGTTGCCATACTTGCTGCACAGCGCCTGCAACGCGTCCTGATTAACCCGATCCGCTTTGGCTATCCCCTTATCCTGAAAGTCACGTTTAACGATTTCGATCGTTTTCGCGTCCAGTTTTGATTCCACTGCCTGAACCGGCAAAACCAAAGTTGCCAGAGATGCTGTCAGCGCCGTACCTATCATCCATTTTGCATTCATGTTCGTCATCTCCTAACGTTTCAGACCGGGTCCTGCAAAAGCCGCACCATTTGCACTGACCGCCAGATACATGGTCAGATCCACGGTTGCTTCGGAGGCAAATTTCGGCTCAGGGAAACGCTGTTGACGGAAACAATCATTCAGTCGCCACTGGAAAGAGCGTGTCAACCCTTGCGATACGCGATAGGCCGGCCAACTGATATAAGCCCCTTGTGCATCTTTCTGCACTTTCAAATTAGGCAAATCCTGCATGCGGATGCGCTGATTGCTGGCACCATGACAGGTAGAACAGGCGAAATCATAAGGACCGGCGCGGTAATTAAAAATTCGACGGCCAATTTCATAGGCCTCCTTTTCCTTGGGATGCTTGACGGAAACCGCCATCTTGATGCCCTTAGACTGCCCTGTCACATAGGTCGTCAGCGATGAAATATCCGAAGGTTTCTTCTCAGTGGCGAAAGGCTGTGCAGTAATCTCTTCGGTATTCAACCCTTGCAACGTGCTCATGCAGGTCAACAGACGAGATTCCAGATCCTGAACACGACCGGTATCCTTGAAAAAACGCGGCAGTTCGGCGTAAGCCCCCTTCACCACCCCGGCACCTTTACCCAAGTCACATTTTTCCAGCGTGGCCATTTTCGGACCAGCCGCCGTTTTCCACAGTTCCTCGCCACGCATTTCATCAAAGTCAGCGGGATTACCATCGCTGATCATTTCCCGATATTGCGCGATACGATCCGAATCAGATACTTCCGTCTCCGCCGCGATGGCCGCTCCGTTAGCAGCCAGCGCCAGTAGTAGAATTATTTTTGTATTCATCTCTATCCCCCTGAAAAAAAAGAACTGAATCAATTCAGATTATTATGCAGCGGTGATGGCAGCTTCATCGGTGCGCTTATCACCTTTGTTATCCGCCCAACTGACCGTGACTTTATCCCCCGCCGCGCCGCCCTTAAAATGAAACAGCAAATAGGGATTTTTGGAGACTGACTGACCGAATTGCGCTTCGAGCACAACCCGCCCCTGATATTCAGCTTTCACATCGCTGATAAACCAGGCCGGCACTAACACGCCGTCTGCATCCTTGCGCATCCCGGTTTCCATTTCGTGTTGCATCAGAATTTTTACTTCAGTCACGCCGTCTTTGACTGCGGCGCGAATTTTCATTGGATTGCCCATTAATCTCTCCGTCCTAACGGGTATGGCAAAATGCCACCCCTGATAATAAAACACGCCATACCCGTTCCTCCATCTCAACCTTCCCCCGCAAGCGGGGAAAGGAGCGAACGAACGCTGGCGCGGGTTTCACGTTAATGTTTAAATTGCCAATCTTTAACCGCCGCAGCCGCCTGCAGTGACCTTGACTTCACGGGCGACACGATAAAATTTACCGCCTGCCTTGACCAGCGCGATGACATTCGCCGTTTGACCCATTTTCACGCGTGTTGTCACCATGCTCTCGGTCCCTTGCGGAATCGTAAAGCTGGCGGCTAACACATTCGGATTTTTATCTACAAAGATAGAAATTTGTTCGACGTTGGCGAGCGTACTGATAACGGTGACAGGAACTACCGCACCGTTTTCGGCAATTTCAGGGACCGTCAGTTTAATCGCATCCGAGTTCTCGGGAATGATCACGCCCATTGCAGTTAACGCCTCATCCATAGACTTGGCAGCGAAGGCTTTTCTGTCCGACTCCGCCATGACATTTCCCACCAGACCCAGCGAACCGAACAAGGCCAGCAAACCTAAACCACCGCCCACTTTTAACGCATTTCGACGTTGCAGATTTATCGTCTGATTGTCTGTCATATTATTCATCAATCGCCTCAATTAAATATGTAAGGAAAAGTGTCCCTTTTTGATGGAACAGTCTGTCCAGACTTGCTGAACATACAGTGGATGCACCACCTGATCGCAGAATAAAGTCTCTTTGTAACAAAGTAAATTAGTTGATTCTGGTAAGCCACTACGTGTTTCTACTTAGTAGCCGGGTAATTGCTTACTTAAAATTTTCAACCTATTGATTATTAAGTATAATATTATTACTAACCTGAGGAGCCATTATCGACGACCATCCTGACACGGCGCGTATATAATCTCACAAATACGCTGACGCATTGTTGCCCTCATGAAACGCATCTTAACTGTTCCCCCTCACCCCTTTGCTGATCTCTTCCTGGCATTTGTTATGCTGGGTTGGACCGGTTACGCCATCGCTTCGAATGTCGTACGCATCGGCGTACTGTCCTACCGGGAAATCGATGGCGCCGGGATTAATTGGGGCGAGATGAAGACAAAACTGTCGGCTGCGATACCCGGCGTAAAATTTGAACTGCGTCCGCTCACCGGCCCCCAGTTGCGTGTAGCAGTACAAAAAAATGAACTGGAATTTCTACTGACTAACGGCACTCAGTATGTCGCCCTGTCCAGCGAGTTCGGTGTTCAACGCATCGCCACCGTCATGCTGCCCGAAGCCGTCTCGCCCGAACAGGCGCTAGGCTCGGCGATTCTGACCTTAGCTGATCGTCAGGACATCGTTCAGCTGTCGGATATAAAAGGTCAGCGCGTGGCAGTTGTGGCGAACGACGCCTTCGGCGGATATCTCGCCGCCGAGCGCGAGTTGCTAGGTGCGGGTGTTGATTTGGAAGCAAAAGATGCGCATCTCTTGTTTGTTGGCTTCCCCATGCAAAAGACCATCGAAGCCTTACGCGACAAGCGTGCGGATGTGGCCATCGTCCGCACCTGTTTGGTCGAACATCTGGTAGCACAAGGGATCTTGCGTATGGCAGATTACAAGGTGGTCTCACCGCGTCCCGTCGCAGGCTTCCCCTGCGTGACCTCATCTCAACTCTACCCGGACTGGCCGCTGGCTGCCGCGCGCGGCACGGACCGTCAATTGGCCAAAGCGGTGGCGGTGGCACTACTCTCCATGCCCATGTCGGATATGGGCTTGTCCTGGAGCATCCCGGCAGACTACCAATCCATCATGGAACTCGATCGCGAACTGATGATAGGGCCCTTTGCCGAACTCAGAACCAGTACCTTCCGTGGACTATTAAAAAACTACCGTGCCTATTTATTGACGGTTTTGCTCCTGCTGCTAGGTATCATTGCCCACTTTATCCGCGTGCAGATTCTGGTTAAGCGACGAACCAACGAATTACGTCACGCTCAGTCCATCGCCAGCGACATGCAACGCAAAGCGGAACATATGGCGCGGCTGTCCATTTTGGGAGAGATGTCCAGCACACTGGCACACGAACTCAACCAACCGCTGGCTACAATCGCCAGCTATGCGCAGGGCCTCGCACGTCACTGCGCTGCCGGGCAACTCACCAAAGAGATGGTCAGTTCAGTCAACAATGAAATTGTTGCCCAAACCGAGCGCGCCGATAAAGTAATACGAAACGTACGGTCCTTTGCACGAAAGCGCATGGCCGCACGCGAAAGCAAAGCCCTTGCGACAACCGTGCAGGAGGCAATCGAAACACTCTCAACCATGCGCTCTGATTTCCCCAAAGTGACCTTGGAGAACCATCTTGAACCCGGTGCGAAGCTGGTGGCGGATCATCTGCAGATCCAGCAGGTGTTGTTCAATCTGATGAAAAATGCGGCCGATTCCATGGCCGGCTTGCCCGCCGAACAACGTGTGATTAATATGATCCTCGACCGTAGCGAGAGCGGCTATACCATTGCGGTCGTCGATCAGGGGCCACCTATTTCAGCTGACACACTCAATCACCTTTTTGAACCTTTTTTTACCACCAAAACGGATGGACTGGGTCTGGGGCTTGCCATTTGCAAAAGCATCGTCGAAGCGCACGGTGGTCGACTGGAGGTCTATTCCCGCCATCCCTCGCAGGGACTGGTATTTCTTCTCAATCTACCCGAAATGAATAACTATGGATGATGATCAAAACCCGCTCATCGTTGTCGTCGATGACGATGCCTCGCTCCGCCACGCTCTAGTCTTTTTGCTGGAATCAGCCGGTTGGCGCGCGGTTTCCTACGCCTCGGCGGAAGAGTTTTTAGCCGAAGGTGACAAACAAGCCGGCTGTTTGATTCTGGATGTACGCATGCCACGCATGAGCGGATTGGAACTGCAACGCACCTTAAACGAGCGTAAAATCCATTTGCCGGTTATTTTTCTGACCGGTCATGCCGACGTCACCATCGCGGTTCAGGCGATGAAGTTCGGCGCTTGCGACTTCATCGAAAAACCGTTTAAGGATCAAACCTTGCTTGATGCGGTCAGTCAAGCCGTACGACGCAGCCGCCTGATGCGCGAAGAAAACGCCACTAAACTGGTACTGTCCGACCGTCTTAATAAACTGTCGCAGCGAGAAATGGAGGTGGCCAGATTGATTTCCAAAGGGCTGGCCTATAAGGTAGTCGGCTTACAATTGGACATTTCCGAACGAACGGTTCAGGTTCACTGTCAGAACATCCGGGCAAAATTGGGTATCAACTCTGCTGCGGAACTGGTGCAGATGCTGATTACTGCGGCGCCTCAAAACGCGCCATAACAATAAGCTCATCAGTTAGCTTTATTCTGAGCTAACCATCCACCTGCCTTGATACCCCCCGATTATAATAATCGGTACGACAAAATGATGCGATGAATAGACGACTTTTAATTCTCTATACTAAGTTATCAAGGCAAGTTTTTAACAGCGTATAAATTACCTGGGTAAATAAGCAGGATGAGTACGACCATGCTCAGTCGTCATTTTTGACAACTGTATGGTTTGCCAGGGCAGAACCTGATCCCACGAAAAGCGCCAGGCCCAATTCCCTTCCGGATGGCCGGGATAGTTCATACGATGTTCACCAGATAAACACAATACATCCTGCATCGGGAAAATAACCGTATTCGCAACCGATGCCGATAACATATTCAACATATCTGTCGGCACGCTAACCTCTTCCGTGCCCAGATAATGCCGGACCGCACTTTTCTCCCGATCGGAAGCGGTGTTCCACCAACCCAGCATGGTGTCGTTATCGTGCGTACCCGTATAGGCGATCGTGTTGGGAATGTAATTGTGCGGCAAAAACAAGTTGGTATTGTCTTCGGCGAAAGCAAATTGCAAGATGCGCATCCCAGGCAACTTAAACTTATCGCGCAGGTCAGCAACATCCGGTGTAATCACGCCCAGATCTTCGGCGATGATAGGCAATTCGACGAAGGCATTTTCAAACGCCTCAAACAATTTTTCGCCCGGCCCTGGCATCCAGCGGCCATTGATCGCAGTCAACTCACCGGCAGGCACTTCCCAGTAACCGGAAAATCCCCTGAAGTGGTCGACGCGCACCCGATCAAAATGCACAAAGGCATGCTGCATACGCTTAATCCACCAGGCGTAACCGGTTTTCTCGTGTTCACTCCAGCGATACAACGGATTCCCCCACAACTGCCCGGTTTCACTGAAGTAATCCGGCGGAACTCCGGCAACCACCGTGGAAGTGCCCGATTCATCCAGTTCGAACAATGCTCGATGCGACCAGACATCCGCACTTTGATAGGCGACAAAAATCGGCACATCACCGATCAGTTTGACTCCGCGTTCGTTGGCATAATTTTTCAGTTGCATCCATTGGCGAGAAAAGCACCACTGGCAGAATTTCCAGAAAGCGATTTGGCCGACACATTCTGCATCCAGCAGCGCCAAGGCATGCGCCTCCCGATTGGCCAGCGCGGATGGCCACTCATTCCAGTGACGCCAGCCTTGTTGTTCTGCCAACGTCATAAAGCGCGCATAATCATCCAGCCATGCACTCTCCGCGATGCAAAACGCAAGATAGGCACTGTGCATCGCATCATTTTGACTGGCAAAAAATCGTTCCGCGGCACGCTGTAATCGCGGCAATCTGAACTGACCCTGCAAGGCATAATCGACCTTATCGTGGCTAAACCCGGCATCCGGGATCAACTCCACCGCCTCCAGCCATCCCTGATGCGCCAGCTCAAAAAGATCAATCAGTAGCACATTACCAGCGAATGCAGAGCTGCTCATATAAGGTGAATTACCGGGACCGATTTCACCTAAGGGCAACACCTGCCAATAAGTTTGTCCGGCGCCGGCCAACCAATCCACAAAAAGATAGGCATTGGCGCCTAAGTCACCCGCGCCGAACAGGCCGGGTAAAGAAGTCGGGTGCAACAATACACCACTTGTGCGTTCATTTATCATAATAAATTGATTATATTGAATTTTACAACACAAACTGTAGCCGTACTATTCGGTTGCGCGACGCATGGCGCCACCCACTTCCGTTTCAACAGCACAACCTCGACTGACCGGATCGATCAAACTCATCGGTGCGGACAACTTCAACAGACAATACAATTCAGTCAAATTGTGCCGGTAGAGGCGATCGAAACTGGCCACCGAATTGGAAGGATTGTAATCACCGAACCACCAGAACCAGTCGGAGCTTTCACAAGAGCAAAGTTGTTTCTCGGCGGCATCCTGTTCCGCTTGACTCAAACGGCCACTCGCCATCACCATATCGTAACTTTGCTTGGCCGCACACAACAAATCCCAGGCGCGATTTTTATCCTCACACCCAATCCAGGTCGAGAAATTCCCGTACACCCAACTACCCGCCGCGATGGCAGGCAACTTGCCGGTGCGTGCACGAAGCGCTTCATCCTGCGCCAGATATTCAGCATAGGTATTTGTATTGATTGAATTATTTTCTTCCAGTTTGGCATACAGTTCATCGAGAAAATAAAAGCCGTTGTAAGGATAGTATTCCCACGCATTCTCACCATCCAGAATCACACTAACGACAGGCGTTTCATTGTCTGGCGCTAACCTAGCAATTTCTTCCAACTGGTCGACAAAGTGCAGCGCCGCATCCTTACCGTGCCAGCGTGAATACTCAAAGCCGATCAAATCGGACAACCGGTCATCGCGGAAAAAACACTGCAAGCCGTCCGCGCCTTGTTCCAGACCATAAGGTCGATACAGATATTGACCGCGCTCAGGAACAACCTGATGCGCCTTGTGCAAGCTATTGACCAGTACACCTTCTCCGCTGGCAACCCAGGCACATCCTTGCTCGGCAAACACTTCCAGTGTTTCAGTTGAAATCGAACCTTCGGCTGGCCACATTCCACGCGGCTCAGCGCCAAAACGTGCTTTATGGCTCTGCTTGGCCAATTCAATATGCTGGGTCACACGCAAGCGTCCTTTGGGGTAATGCTGCGACTTAGGCAACGGCGCATCCGGCATCGCTTCACTGGCGCTGGCAAAATCAATCAGCAACGGTGCGAGTGGATGGTAATGCGGTGTGGCGGAAATTTCGATCTGGCCCGAATCGGACAAGGCGCGATAACGCGGAATAACGCCGCTGATCAATTCGCCGATCAGATCAAACAATTGGCGTCTATCTTCCAGGGTAAAACCACACGCTTTAGTCATCAGACGCGCAACCAGCTCATTTTCACGACGCACGCTCTCGCCACACCAAGTCAGGTGATACCAGGTCAGCAAGTCCGCCATATACTGGCCGGACAAATAACACAGCGCGTTATCCCCATCCCCTTGTAAACGCTGGAATAATTCCCACAGACATTTATACGAAGGATATGGCGCGATCATCTTGGTGTGGTTGCTGCGAAAACACGAATCGAGCGCCAGTTGCCGCTCCTGAGCCGTCATGGCTGCCGGATCTTTGTGCACCAGCAGGCGTAACAGCGGATCGCGCAACTGGCCGGTAGCGAACTGATCGGTGTAATCAGCCAACTGGTCGAGCAGGATAGGCACGAAATTCACTACCGCACGCACCTTGGGGTGACGTTCGAAGTGATAAGCCATATCGGTGTAATCCTTGATGGCGTGCAAATAGGTCCACGGCAAAACGAAATCGCCGGTGGCATAATCGCGATAATCTGGCTGATGCATATGCCAGAGAAAAACAAGGTCTAGGGATTTTTTCATGGCAGAAGACCCCGCCGTTTACCGGCGAGGCTAATAATTATTAATCTAACGAATACTGCGGAGGGTCTGCCCGAGCATTTCGGGAGTGATGAGGGTGACGCCATTCTCGCTGACGTGGAAGCGCTTACGATCGGACTCAATATTAACACCGACTTCCAGGCCATCAGGAATCTTGCAGTTTTTATCGACGATCACGCGCTTCAAGACTACATGGCGACCGATATCCACATTCGGCAAGATCACCGAGTCTTCAATGGACGAATAACTGTTTACCCGTACATCCGAGAACAGCAAAGAACGTTTGACGATAGAACCGCTGACGATGCAGCCGCCGGAAACTAACGAGTCAACCGCAATACCGTGACGCTCAGGCTCATCGAAGACAAATTTAGCGGGCGGCAATTGCTCCTGATAGGTCCAAATCGGCCATTCCTGATCATACATATTCAGATCCGGGATCACCTTGGTCAGCTCCATGCTCGCTTCCCAATAGGAATCGATCGTTCCCACATCACGCCAGTAAGGCACATTGTCGGCCCCCATCCCCACACAGCTTTGCTCGAAGCTTTGTGCGAAGACACGATATTTTTCCACCATGTGCGGGATAAGATCCTTGCCGAAATCATGGGTCGACTTTGGATTATCCGCATCGCGGATCAGTTGCTCGATCAGGAACTGGGTGTTAAATACGTAGATCCCCATGCTAGCCAGAGACACTTCAGGATTACCGGGGATACAAGGCGGATTAGCCGGCTTCTCGACGAACTCGACCACACGCGCATCGTCATTGACATCCATTACCCCAAAGGCAGGTGCTTCAGCGATCGGCACCTCCAGACAAGCCACAGTCATATCGGCTTTTTTCTCGACGTGAAAAGCCAATAATTTGCCGTAGTCCATCTTATAGATGTGATCGCCGGCCAGGATCACAATAAACTCACATTTGGAACCGCGTATGATATCCAGATTCTGGAATACCGCATCTGCTGTGCCCTGATACCACTGATCTTCGCTGACGCGCTGTTGCGCTGGCAGTAAATCCAAGTACTCACCAAACTGACCATTCAAAAATGACCAGCCACGCTGAATGTGTTGAATCAGACTGTGCGACTTATATTGTGTCGCCACACCGATACGGCGTATACCGGAGTTGACACAATTAGACAACACGAAATCGATAATACGAAACTTACCTCCGAATGGCACCGCTGGCTTAGCACGCCAGTCGGTCAACTCATGCAAACGACTACCCCGACCACCTGCCAAAACCATCGCGTAAGTATTCTTGGTAAGACGACTCACAAAACGCGGCTCAGGATCTCCAGCTGCCACATGGTATTTTTTTTTAAGATAACCCAGTTCAACACTCATCTTAATCCCCCCCTAGCAATATTTACCTTAAGTAGCAGGGACATTATCGTTTACAATTACGCTACGACACAAGAACTAAAAAGAGGAAATGAAGTGAATAAGTTGATTGATTCCTTGTTACATGCTCACCTCCACGATCCTTTTGCATTACTTGGCCTGCATCGTGACGGCAATGAGTGGGCCATACGATATTACGAGCCTCACGCTACCCAAATCACACTGACAGGGCCCGTTGAAGGCTTGTTCACCAAAATTCACCCCGGCGGTCTTTTCGAATGGCGCGGCACAGTCGAACCCGACAGGCCCTATCGCCTGCGCATCAACGAAGGTTCAGCCACCCGCGAGGTCTATGACCCTTACCAGTTTCCAGCCAACATTTCCGAGCAGGATTTATTTTTATTCAGCGAAGGGAAACTCCGTCAGGGCTACCGCATGCTGGGCTCACACCCGGTTGAAATCAACGGCGTAAAGGGCGTGCGTTTCGCCGTGTGGGCACCGAACGCGGAACGCGTCAGCGTGGTCGGCGAATTCAACAATTGGGACGGCCGCTTATACCCGATGCGCCTGCATGGTTCCTCAGGCGTCTGGGAGATTTTCATCCCAGAAATCCGTCAGCACGCACTGTATCGCTTTGAAATTCGCAACCGTAGCACAGGCAATATACTCACCAAGACCGACCCTTACGCGCAAGGTTATGAATCGCGTCCCGGCACTGCCGCCCTAGCCGCCCCCGCTAATCAACACCAGTGGCAGGACAGCCAATGGATGCAGGCGCGCGGCGAATGGGACTGGTTACACGGCGCGATCAATATCTATGAAATCCATCCGGGCTCGTGGAAACGCCATCCGGATGGCCGCTTCTACACCTACAGCGAATTGGCCACTGATTTAGTACCCTATGTGCAGGGCATGGGCTACACGCATATCGAATTGATGCCGATCTCCGAACATCCGCTGGATGAATCATGGGGCTATCAGTGCACCGGTTATTTTGCCGCCTCCAGCCGTTTTGGCTCTCCAGACGAACTGCGCCATCTGATAGATACCTGCCACCAGGCAGGCATCGGCGTCATCCTCGACTGGGTACCCGCTCACTTCCCGCAGGACAGCTTTGCCTTAGCGCGCTTCGATGGCACGGCATTGTATGAACACGAAGATCCGCGCTTAGGGTTCCATCAGGATTGGGGCACACACATCTTTAATTTCGGTCGCAACGAAGTTAAATCCTTCTTGATTTCCAGCGCCCATTTCTGGCTGTCCGAATTCCACTTCGATGGACTGCGTGTCGATGCGGTCGCCTCCATGCTTTATCTGGACTACTCGCGCAAAGCGGGGGAATGGATACCGAATAAATACGGCGGCCGTGAAAATCTGGAAGCGGTCGATTTCCTGCGCGAAATGAACATCATGGTGCACGAGGAGTTTCCCGGTGCACTGACCATGGCGGAAGAATCCACCGCCTGGCCCGGCGTATCTCGCCCCGTCTATTTAGGCGGCTTAGGCTTCTCGATGAAGTGGAACATGGGCTGGATGAACGATACCCTGAACTACTTTCATAACGACCCGGTACACCGCCGCTATCATCACAACCAGTTAACCTTCGGGCAGATGTACGCCTACAGCGAAAACTTTGTACTGCCTTTCTCACACGATGAAGTCGTGCACGGTAAGGGTTCGCTGCTCTCGAAGATGCCGGGCGACGCATGGCAAAAGTTTGCCAATCTGCGCCTGTTGCTGACCTTCCAGATGACTTTCCCCGGCAAGAAGCTCAACTTCATGGGCAATGAAATCGCTCAGGGACGCGAATGGCAATCGAAATGGGAACTGGAGTGGTGGCAGTTAGGCGAAGAATTCCATCGCGGCATGCAGAATCTCACCCATGACCTAAACCAACTGTATCGCACCCTGCCCGCCCTGCACGATCAAGACTTCCAGTCCGAGGGCTTTTCGTGGGTGGACTGTAACGATGCGGAAAAGTCCGTGCTGTCCTTCCAGCGCCATGCGCGTGACGGCTCCAGTGCCATCGTTGCCTTGAATCTGACACCGCTGCCGCGCCAGCACTATCGCATCGGTCTGCCTGCAAAGACCACCTATCGCGAAGTGCTCAACAGCGATTCGACTTACTACGCAGGCAGCAATCTGGGCAATGCAGGACTGATCGAGGCGGAAGCGATACCGTGGATGGGCTTACCGTACTCTGCCGAAATCTCGCTCCCCCCTCTGGCCGGCGTGATTCTGGTCCCAGAGGCGTAACACGCGTCCCCCTCTAGCTGAGGGGGATTTCGTTAAATTTGATTTGAAAACAGACCATGTCAAAACTTACCCTATCCCATGCCTGGCAGGCGCTGATTGCACACTACGCCACTGTTCAACCGCTAGAGATGCGTCAGCAATTTCAGGACGACCCCTTACGATTTAAAAAATTATCAATAAAATTCAACAACCTAATATTAGACTATTCAAAGAATCGCATTACTGACGAAACGCTGCCGCTACTGACTGCGCTGGCACGTGAAGCTGATCTACCCGCCTTCATCGAACGTCAATTCAACGGCAGCAAGATCAACACCACCGAAGGGCGCGCAGTCCTCCACACGGCTTTGCGCAACCGCTCGGATCGTCCCGTATTAGTCGATGGTGTGGACGTGATGCCCGATGTGCGTCGCGTGCTGAGTTTGATGCGCACATTTTCAGATAGCGTCAGGAGTGGACAACACCTAGGCCATACCGGCCGACCCATCACTGACATCGTCAATATCGGCATCGGTGGCTCGGACTTAGGGCCGCTGATGGTCTGCGAAGCGTTGAAATCTTACGCCAACCCAGAGCTCCACGTACATTTCGTTTCCAATGTAGATGCGACCCATCTGACCGAAACCCTTAAAAAACTGGACGCGGCAAGCACGCTGTTTATCGTCAGCTCCAAGACCTTCGTCACGCAGGAAACCCTGACCAACGCCCGCTCTGCGCGCGCCTGGCTGGTCGACCAACTGGGCGATGAGGTCGCGGTGGCGCGTCACTTTGCCGCCGTTTCAACCAATCTGAAAGCCACCGCCGCATTTGGTATCAATCCGGATAATGTGTTTGAATTCTGGGACTGGGTAGGCGGACGTTATTCGCTCTGGTCAGCTATCGGACTGCCCATCGCACTGTTTGTCGGCATGGATAAATTTGAAGAATTGCTCTCTGGTGCCCATGCGATGGATGAGCACTTCCGCACTGCACCACTCGAACAAAACATGCCGGTGCTGATGGCCTTACTCAGCACGTGGTATGGCAACTTCTTCGGCGCCAGCTCCAACGCCGTACTGCCCTACGACCAGTATCTGCACCGCCTGCCCGCCTATCTTCAACAACTGGATATGGAGAGCAACGGTAAGCGTGTCGATCGCGATGGCAATGCGGTCGATTACGATACCGGTATGGCAATCTGGGGAGAACCCGGCACCAACGGTCAGCACGCCTTTTATCAGCTCATCCACCAGGGCACCCGGATGATACCGGCTGATTTCCTGGCCCCCTTGCATAGCCAGAATCCGGTGGGCGAGCATCACGCCATATTGCTTGCCAACTGTTTCGCACAAACCGAAGCACTGATGATAGGCAAGACAGCGAATGAAGCACGTGCAGAACTGGAGGCGCTCGGCATGCCGGAAGCGGAACTAAAAGCCCTCCTGCCGCACAAGGTTTTCCCCGGCAACAAACCCACCAACACGCTGCTGTTCGATCGTCTGGATCCACACACACTGGGCATGTTGATCGCTTTGTATGAGCAGAAAGTGTTTGTGCAAGGTATCATCTGGAACATCAATTCCTTCGACCAGTGGGGCGTGGAGTTGGGTAAACAACTGGCTGGCAAAATTCTGCCGGAACTATTAGGCCAATCGGCACAATCTAAGCACGATGCGTCGACAACCAGTTTGATCGCATATTACCGGAAAAATCGCTAATGGGTACCTTCAAACTTCTCCACCTATTATCCGTCCTGATCTGGGTGGGCGGCATGTTTTTTGCCTACGTCCTGCTGCGCCCCGCCATCGTTGAAACACTGGAACCACCACAACGTCTACGCCTGTGGAACGCAGTATTCCGTCGTTTTTTCACCTGGGTTTGGGGCGCAATCGCAGCCCTGCTGATCAGCGGAACAGGATTAATCGTTCTGTACGGCGGCATCACCCAGGTAGCGCCTCATGTCCACATCATGCTGCTGCTAGCCATGATGATGATCGCGGTCTTCGCCTACGTTTACTTCGTCTGTTACCGGCAATTTGCTACCCATGTGACTGTAGAACGCTGGAAAGACGCGGGAGAAAAACTGACCAGCATCCGTAAACTGGTTGCGGTTAATCTGACATTAGGACTCTTGACCGTCGCAGTCGTGGTGCTAGGCATGGCTTACGGAGTTTAAAATGGTCCTCAACCGACCTTGTCGGCCGGTTGAGTTTAACTACTATTTATTTAGCTTCATCGAGTTTGACAGCTACATAGGAGGCATTTTCTCCGCGACGCACCAGCAGCGCGACGCTACGACCTTTAGCTAAGGGCCTGATCAGCGCTTCGAGTTGAGCAAGCGTATGCACCGGCACATTACCGATCGCCAGCAGCACCGCACCGCGTTGCAAACCGGAAGCGACGTTCCCCTTGACTGCTTCGATCAACAAACCACCACTGATTTGCAAATCAGCCAGCTGTTCACCACTCAACTCACTCAACACCAACCCCAATCGCTGCACCAACTTACCCTTTGCATCGCCGGTTGACTTGACAGTCTGATGCGCTTCTTCAGGAATTTTCGCCACTGCCACACTCAACTGCATCAGCGCGCCTTTACGCCACACCTCGGCGACAACTTTACTACCCGGTGTCGTTGAGGCCACAATGCGTGGCAAATCAGCGGAGCCGTTCACCACCTTACCGTCAAATTTTAAAATCACATCACTGACTTCCAAACCCGCCTTATCCGCCGGCCCGCCTTTCTCGACACTACTGATCAGCGCGCCATTGGCTTGACTCAAACCAAACGACTCCGCCAGTTCACGCGTCAACTCTTGGATCGTGACGCCAATACGACCCCGCGTCACGCTGCCACTGGTGCGCAGCTGCTCTGCCACCTTAGTCGCGACATCGATCGGTATAGCAAAAGACAGCCCCATAGAACCGCCCGAACGGGTGTAGATTTGCGAATTGATACCGACCACTTCGCCGTTCATGTTGAACAATGGCCCGCCCGAATTACCTGGATTGATCGCCACATCAGTTTGTATAAATGGCACTAAATTATCTTGCGGCAGTGAACGTCCCTTGGCACTGACGATCCCGGCGGTCACGCTACTGTCAAAGCCAAACGGCGAGCCTATGGCGACCACCCATTCGCCCACTTTGAGCTTATCGGAATTACCGGTCAGAACCTTGGGCAAATGATCGGCCTCAATCTTCAGTAAGGCGACATCGGTACGTTTATCAACCCCAATCACCCTGGCAACAAACTCACGCTTGTCAGTCAGTCGCACAGTGACCTTATCGGCACTGTCCACCACATGTGCATTGGTCAGAATGTAACCATCCGCACTGATGATAAAACCGGAACCTAAGGATTGTGATTCATGCTCACGCGGCATCTGGGGCGCAAAGCGACGGAAGAGTTCATAGAAGGGATCACCTTCCGGGATACCGGAAAAACCCGGTTGGCTACGTATAATCTGTGTGGTACTGATATTGACGACGGCAGGTCCTTGTTTTTCAACCAACTCGGTGAAATCAGGTAAACCGGCAGCGTGAACTGATGCCCATAACAACAAGCCAAGTACGCATAGGATAGGGTTAATAAACTTTTTTAGCATGTAAGCTCCTCATAGTAAAAAAATAAATTAGATAGACTGACTATTCGCTATATTGCCTTGCTATAAAAGGCTGCTGTCGCGACTGGCGTAACGACAACCATCTGGCCGCAAGAAAACCCAACACCAGACCTGATAAGGCACCCGCCGCCGCATAACCATCCCGTTGCGCGCCCTGAACAGCAACGCTGCCCAGCAATGAGGCACCTGCAAACATCAGGATCAGCGGTAATAAGTAAACGATACCGACACCACGCAACACCGCACCATCTGGTACGGAAACAATCACCTCATCACCGATTTGCGCGCCGATCCGGTTTGCTACCTGAAATTGTCTCGGTTTACTGCAAAACAATTGGGTCAGTTTACCCGACCCGCAGCCTTTGCCATTGCAGGCGGAACAACCGTTACCCTGATTGGCTTGTACCTGCGCAATCAATTTATCTACCTCGAGTACCACAGCCCGTGTTTCAAGCATAATTACTTACCATTAAATCTAACAGAATCAAGAATTTGCATTATAGTTTTAGGAGGAACCTCTCCCACCACATTATACAAGCGTGTATCCACGACCTTGTGATACAAATTGACTGCACCGCGATTGGACAAACCTTCGTTATCATCCTCATCAGAATCAGAAGGCTCGATAAACACTGAAATCGCGCTCATCCCATCAGAGAAAACCATTTGCGTCACTGGTGCATGCCGACCGTGCATCGGACGTAACACTTCCATGGTCTTTTTAAAACCCGGTGGCAGCGCATCGACCACCCAACCGCTGTTTGCGGATTTAACCGATTTATTCGGCACTGCCTTAGCAGTCAAAGCGGCACCGGCGGTAATCCATGACCGGTCTCCTCCGTTACCAAATTTTAATTCAGTAAAGGCGTATTGTTCAACCACCTGATTTTTGTCGTTCAAGACCGCTGATTTCAACAGCAAACCGGATTCGGTGTGCACCCAGATTTTATGGGTATAGCGTAGATTGTCACGCGCCTGAAATAGTACAACACGGGTGTTATAGCCAGCAACACGTTCAAGCCCGGCTTCTTTAACCAGATAATTATCGTTCAGTGTAGCCAATTGATCCGGCAGCGACTTAGGAAAAGACCCTTGCCCGGACTGACTGTCAACCAGTACCATTTTGTGATTACTGTAACACCATACCTGCCCGTGATGACGTATTATCTCAAGCTTAGGACCGTCCAGACTCTCCAGTTTTTCGTACTCACTGTCTGTCTCGACAACATGGGTAATTTTGGAGGTCTCAACATGATTGCCGTACTGATAAACAAACACACCGCTGTAATCGGTCTGATGGCCGGCGACAGCCACAGTTTTGAGCCAGTCCAACTTGGACTGCCCCTCTGCAGCACAGATATTAGCTGCCAGCATTAGCCCGCACAATCCGAACCAAGCCTTCATTGTGACTTTTCCTCGGGACTGAAAGTGACCGTACGTATGTAGGAAACCCCGCCATTCATCTCATTGCTGGGCGAAAATTCCTGATGCGCCATCAGATAATCATTCGATTTAGGCTGAATTTGCATATTCACCGGGCGAATATTTTCAGCCTGTAACTGCTGTGCATGTTCAGGACTGATCTGCAAAGACATCCAGGCGACCACGCCAAAAGCCATCACCGAAGCGGCAGCGGATAGGGCATATACACGCGCCTTCTGCTTCAATCTGCGCGGCGCCAACACGGTTGGTTCACTCTGCAAGGCGATGCTCACGCTCCCACCGATGTCGCGATGGATATATTCAGGTTGTCGCAGCACGTCCCCGATCAGATGGTACATGTCCCAGTCGCGATGCGCCTTTGGATCTCGTATGAGCTGATCGAACAGCACACCCGCTTCATCTTCAAAGACCTCACCATCCATCAGGGCTGAAATTTCATGTTTCATCATTACCACCTATTACCTTTACTGGTTTCCAACAACGGGCGCAGTTTCTCTGCCACCGCTTCTCGCGCCCTGAAAATTCTTGATCGCACCGTGCCGACAGGACAGTTCATCACACTGGCGATTTCTTCATAACTCAGCCCTTCAATTTCACGCAAGGTAAGTGCACTGCGCAGATCTTCCGGCAACTGTTGTAATGTAGCTTGCACGACACTGACAACCTGTTTGCTCATGAGTTCATTTTCGGGCGTACTAACTTCTTGCAACAGTCCACCATCTTCAAACGACTCCGCTTCTTCGGCATCAAAGGGTGTGCTGGTCGGTGCACGCCGCTTATTTGCCAGCAAATAATTTTTCGCAGTATTGATCCCGATACGATACAACCAGGTATAAAACGCACTGTCACCGCGAAATCCAGGCAAAGCCCGGTAGGCCTTAATAAAGGCCTCCTGCGTTACATCTTCTGCCTCTCCCGTATCACGCACAAACCGGGAAATCAACCTTCCTAGTTTTCGCTGATATTTTGTGACCAGTAGATCGAAGGCGTGCTTATCCCCACGCTGCACGCGCTCAACCAGTTGCTGATCCAGTTCCCGATCTGCCATCCCTGAAATTTCCAATTATTATTATGGTTGTACTTAAATAATACCGTGAACAGTATAACCGCAAGCAATGTTCTCAGACAGTTTGTACGGATTTAGTTCAATGTTCACCGGGTAATAAATCACACGCTTTATTCGCATGCTATAGTTCGCCATCGGAACAAACAGAGCGGGAAGCAAATTGCTGCACTTTGACACACTGATTATCGGCAGCGGCCTAGCCGGACTGACACTGGCACTTAAACTGGCGGATCATCAAAAGGTCGGTTTAATTACCAAAAAAGCCCTGCTAGACGGCGCTAGCAGCTGGGCGCAAGGTGGTATAGCCGCCGTATTATCCGGCGAGGACAGCGCAGCGTCTCACATGCATGACACCGCAACAGCAGGGGCCGGGCTGTGCGATACTACCGCGACCCGTTATGTGGTTGAACACGGCAAAGCCGCCATCGAATGGCTGATCGCGCAAGGCGTCCCTTTCACTAAGGACAGTGCCAGCGACATGGGCTACCACCTGACTCGCGAAGGCGGGCACGATAAGCGGCGTATTATTCATGCCGCCGATGCAACCGGCCACGCAGTTCAGGACACGCTCTCCAAGAAAGTGCTCACACATCCGAACATTACCGTTCTCGAAGACTACATGTCGGTGGATCTGATCACCGGAAAAAAATTAGGTTTATTGCACAATCGCTGCTACGGTGCGTATGCGCTGAACAATGCCACCGACGAAGTTATCACGATTACGGCGCAGCACACGATATTGGCAACCGGCGGCAGCGGTAAAGTGTATTTGTACACCACTAACCCCGACACCGCCACGGGTGACGGCATCGCCATGGCATGGCGCGCCGGTTGTCGCATCGCCAACATGGAGTTTATTCAGTTTCATCCAACTTGTTTATATCATCCCCATGCAAAATCGTTTCTGATCAGCGAAGCGGTGCGCGGTGAAGGAGGCATCCTGAAACTGCCGGATGGCACACGTTTCATGCCCGCCCATGATCAACGTGCTGAACTTGCTCCCCGCGACATCGTGGCACGCGCGATCGACTATGAAATGAAAAAAGGCGGCTTCGATTGTGTCTATCTGGATATCTCTCATCAGTCGGTCGAGTTCCTGCAGGAACATTTCCCCAACATCTTTGCGCGCTGCCTCAAGCTCGGCATCAACATTAGCAAGGAACCGATCCCTGTGGTGCCGGCAGCACACTATACCTGCGGCGGCGTAGTGGCCGACCTAAACGCCCGGACTGACGTTAAAAACCTGTACGCAGTGGGAGAAACAGCCTACAGCGGCCTGCACGGCGCTAACCGTCTGGCCAGCAACTCACTGCTGGAATGTCTGGTATTCGCAGACGCAGCGGCGGCTGATATATTGAGCCAGGAAAACGAAAAAATGCCAGATCTGCCCGCTTGGGATGACAGCCAGGTCACCGATGCAGATGAACAGATCGTCATCTCGCACAACTGGGCGGAGTTACGCCATTTCATGTGGGACTACGTGGGTATCGTGCGCACCAACAAACGCTTGCAACGGGCTCAACATCGCATACAGTTGCTGCAAAACGAAATAAACGAATACTACGCACACTTCCACATCAGCGCCAATCTACTCGAACTGCGCAATCTGGTCACCAACGCCGACCTGATCGTACAAAGCGCACTATCCCGCCACGAGAGTCGAGGACTGCATTACAGCCGTGATTACCCTGACATGCTGGCGCATGCACAGCCCACCATCCTGACCCCACCCGGTTATTGATATCTAATGCGTACGCGTAATTGACGAAACGCCTCTTGTGGCATGGTGTCGCGAAAAATCACCGTGTAGATGGGTAGTTTATAACCATCCAATTTGGCGCAGAGCACGACACAAGCAGGTGTAATGATGCTGCTTTGCATCAGCACACCGCTCATCGCGACACCAGAGCGCAAACCCACGATAAGCTGATTGTCATTCAGTGACAAGGAAACCCATGAGGTTGAACTCAATTTCAACGCATCGAGCAAGAGGTGATGCAAAAAACTTAATATAATCAAAGAAGATATTGAGATACGCACCCAAAGATCAAGATGCGTCAACCAGACTGTCGTAATGAGCAGCACATACAACATCGACAACAACAAGACGAACAAGCGGGAAGCGCTAATGACGAATGAATTGAGCATTCAATAGACTTGCAAACACTTAACGGTAATACAGCGCGAATATCACCGTAAAGAGCAAAGCCAACAGCAAAAAAACACGTTTAAAATTGATGCCGCCTGAAGGAGCAACCGGTTTGGTGCGCACAGAAGTCGCAGGGCGACTCACTGGATTGACAGGTACGGGACGCGCAACAGGTTTGACTGACGCAACCTGCTGTACTGCGGGAGTGACTACCAACGGCTTGATCGTAGATTGCATTTCACGTGCACCAGGAATAGCCATTTTGAGTGTCTTAGCCAACTGATCCACCTCTTCTGGCGCAGTTGTCATCGCAGCTAATCGCATCGTTGCATCATTGGAATCAAAGACACGAGATAAACCTAAAGCAGGCTGCTCAATCTCATCGATAATTTCAACGCGCTCACCCGAAACACCGACCGACTTTTTCTCAGCGGTCCGCTGTAATGGATCAACGTGCGGCAACCTGTCACGACAGGCACGCAAATCTGCCGCAAAATCATTGGCATTCTGATAGCGATCTTCCACGTCTTTGGCAAGCGCCTTAGCGACGATGAAATTGAGCATTTCAGGAACATCGCAATTTAAAATACTCGGGGCAAGCGGAACAGAATTGAGCGTCTGGTACATGATGGCATTGATATTTTCACCGGTAAAAGGCGCTTCCCGGGTGAGCATTTCATACAACATCACGCCCAGCGAAAAAATATCGGAACGTCGGTCTAGCGCTTTACCCAACACTTGTTCGGGCGACATGTATTTCGGCGATCCCAGCACCATGCCGGTCTGGGTGCGAATGGCCGATGATGCCATCCGGGCGATACCGAAGTCGGTGATTTTAACGTGCCCGTCGCGTATCACCATGATATTTGAAGGTTTAACATCGCGATGTACGATCTCGTGCTCATGTGCGTATGCCAAACCAGAAGCCACTTGCGCAACAACATCCAGTACACGCGACACCGGCATCTGACCGTCTTCGCGTAGCACGTCACGCAGTTCACGCCCCTGCAAAAACTCCATCGCGATGTAGGCGATATCTTCGCTCTTACCCACATCGTAAATGGTCACGATATTGGGGTGATTTAAGCGCCCTGCCGCCTTAGCTTCCTGGTAAAACCTAGCCTCGTACTCTTCCTGGTCTTCCTGCTCCATACCAAGGTTGATGGTTTTGATGGCAACGATGCGATCGATGAGCGGATCACGGGCCTTATAGACCACGCCCATCGCGCCCTGTCCCAACTCGGACATCACCTCATAGCGCCCTAATTGCTTAATCATTGCGCATACCCGAAACAGTTGTACATAAGCGGCCTAATTGCATACTTTTGGTTTGATATGATCCGTTTTACCCGAATCGGTCTCGAATTCTTCGGTATAAAAACCAAATTTGGCATGCGTGATCACCAGCTTATGCTTGCCCGGCTTGATCGCAATGGTCAGAGGACCAGCGCTAACCTTTCCCTTGGGAACACCATCGACAAATACTTGCACATTCTCTTTACAAGTAATTGCAACAAAACCTTCCTTGACCGCTTCTGCACCCACGCCAGGCCAATCCGGGAAGAAAGGATTCGCCGCACCGGATTTTTTAACAACCGGTGCAGTGGTATTCGTTTCCGGTTGAACAGTTAGCGGCAAAACGTGCTCTTTCACGCCTGAATCAGCTTTGTGTTTAGACTCATTTAAGACCGGCGACTGGAGTTTGTTCTTTATCGGCTTAGTCGTTAACTTTTCGGTCATTGCCTTGCTATGGGCCGTCACAACCTGTGATGATTTATCCTCACTGGGTTTAGACTGAGCTGCAGTTTCTGCGGGCACAACAGATTGACTGGTCTCCACGGGACTCGCTGGCGGTTCTTCTACGAGCTTTTTAGGTAAAAATAATAAAGTAGCCAACAACGCAAGAGGCACAGCGATCAGCGCCAGATACAACCGACGACGACTCACCCCGCTTTTCTCAGGCACAGCTTCAGTCAGAACGGCAGGATTGGAGAAAAATGACTTTACCGCCCCTAACATCCTGGCAGATAAATTTTCAGTAATCAACGGGTGGGCGGCCATTTTTCGGGTAGTCTGATCCCCCGGATAGCCTATCGCATAAATTTCATGCTCGCGCACATGCTTATCGGTGCGTGAACCCTGATAATGGAACATCCCGGTATATTCAGCCGAGATATGCGAAACAGCATCGAAATAAGAGCGTGATACCAGGATCTGACTGGGATCGGCAAAACCCATAATGCGTTGCGCGACGTTAATACCATCACCGACGATATTCGGCTGACCGTTTATATCACGCACCAGACGGACCGGCCCCAGATTAATCCCGATACGCACCAGCAATTCCGGTTCCAAATAAAGATTTTCGTTGAGCAGACTAGCCCTCAGACTGATTGCCGCCCTCAGAGACGATTCGATATCGCCTAAAAAATTGACGGCAGCACCGTCACCCGTATCGAGAATAATCCGGTCATTTGCAGGTACGTCACGAATCGCCTCGGACAGATAGGTATTAAACCGCTCTTTCAGAGATATTTGCCCCGTCACGGTCTTTTTTGAATACTCCACGATATCCAAAAACAACACGCTGCAGATGATATTTTTATTGCCGCGATCTTCCATTCAGCTTTTAATACACCTTTGAATTTAAATCATTTAGCCGGGTAGAACCATTATATTCAGCGCTTCGCACCACTCGTTCTACCACCGCGTCCAGTACCTCCGGTTCGGCCGCCAGCGGGGCTTCGATGTGCACCGGGACTGCGATCAACCGGTCTGCGAGTCGGCCTACCTGGTGCTGCATTTTTTTGCTCTGCGGGACGAAGCGCAGCCTGTTCAGCCACCTCCGCCGTAATACCCACCCAATCCAAAACTTGTGCGACTTCCGCTTCGCCGAGTTCTGCTGTCATACCGCGTTTTAAACGCGGCGGCAGGTTAATTATACCGAAACGAACACGAATTAATCGACTTACTGGCAATCCTAACGTATCAAAGGTACGTCGCACAATACGGTTGCGACCTTCTTTGAGCATCACCTTGTACCAGTGATTAAATCCTTCACCTCCCTGATCTTCCAGACGTTCAAAAGTCACCGGGCCATCTTCCAGCTCTACGCCGTCTTTTAGCACCGTCTCGATCTGCTCATCGGTCATCTTTCCCTGCACGCGCACCGCATACTCGCGTTCCACTTCAAAACGCGGATGCATCAAGCGATTAGCCAGTTCACCTGAGGTAGTAAAAATCAACAGACCGCTGGTATTAAAATCCAGACGACCGATTGCAATCCACTTCTTGCCGCGTAATTTCGGTAACTTATCGAACACACTGGTACGTTTTTCAGGGTCATCGCGACTAACAATTTCACCTTCAGGCTTGTGATACAGCAACACACGAGCGGTGTGATCACGCTCGCCAACGCGAATAGTGCGCCGCTCGGCACGGACCATATCACCCTCGACCACGCGCATACCGAGTGTTGCAGGCTCTCCGTTGACGCTCACACGACCCTGCGCGATCCACTCTTCCATCGCACGGCGCGAACCGAAGCCGGCTTGTGCCAACACCTTTTGCAATCTCTCACCCTGCTCAGGCGCGAGCTCTAAATCTAATTCTACATCCTGCTCAATATCCAGCTCATTCATATCGTCAACTCACGTCTTTCCAGCACAGCCTGCGCCAATGTCCCACTATCCACCTGCTCCAGTTCGCCGCCAACGGGCAAACCACGCGCAATACGCGACACTTTAACACCTAAGGACTGTAACAAGGTGGCCAAATAGTGTGCCGTCGCATCGCCTTCAACGGTAAAGTTGGTCGCCAGTATCACTTCACAAGGATGTTGCTGCACGCGTTTGACAAAACGATCCAGATGCAACTCCTTCGCACCGACGCCATCCAGCGGCGACAATCTGCCCATCAGCACGTAATACATGCCCTGATAACAACGTGTCTGCTCTATCATCAAAAGGTCCGCCGGCATTTCTACCACACACAACAATCCTTCTTCGCGTCGGCCCGAGGCGCACATTTCACAAACGTCCAACTCAGAAAAATTATTGCACCGCGAACAATGCTGTACATTCGTCGCAGCACGTTGCAGTGAGTCCGCCAGACGCAGCGCACCGGCACGATCTCGCTGCAATAAATGATACGCCATGCGTTGCGCGGATTTAGGACCTACGCCCGGCAGACAGCGCAATGCAGCGATTAATTCATCAAGATGAGAAACAGCCATTAAAAGGGTAATTTCATCCCGGGCGGCAGACTCATACCGGCACCAAAACCACTCATGCGTTGTTC
>CAISHO010000013.1 GCA_903885165.1 uncultured Nitrosomonadales bacterium
AGGCGGGTGGATTTGATGTCGAAGATGACTTCTGCGCCGGGATTGCGGCTTAACATATCGGCGGCGAACAACATAAAGGAAATAGGGGACAGACCACGGTTTTTTCGGGAAAATAGGGGACAGACCACGGTTTTTTCGGACACGGAAAATAGGGGACAGACCAAGGGAAATAGGGGATAGACCACTTTTTTAACTTCTGATAAATAGCAATAAGTTACAGGAGCACATCAAACCGAAAACCGTGGTCTGTCCCCTATTTATTCAATTTACATCAAACCGAAAACCGTGGTCTGTCCCCTATTTACTTTGATTTATTCTTTCTGTCCCCTATTTACATCAAACCGAAAACCGTGGTCTGTCCCCTATTTATTAACCGAAAACCGTGGTCTGTCCCCTATTTATTTGTCCCCTATTTATTAACCGAAAACCGTGGTCTGTCCCCTATTTATTACATCAAACCGAAAACCGTGGTCTGTCCCCTATTTATACGGGGGCCACTATATTCTCCGCGTCTCCGTTTGATTTAGATTTTGATTAGCGTCTGGATTTTTTGCCATACCAGATCGGGGGTGAGGTGGTTCATGCAGTTGAAATGCCCCAGCGGACACTCGCGCTTAAAGCACGGGCTGCATTTGATGTCCAGTTTGACAACCTCTGCCTGCGCCGATAATGGCGGGGTGAACTGCGGACTGCTGGAACCAAACAGCGCTAGCATCGGGCGGTCGAGTGCGGCGGCCAGATGCATCAGTCCGGAATCATTGCTGACAACTAGTTGCGCTAAAGAGAGTAGGGCGATGGCGTCATTCAGGTCGGTGAGGCCGCACAAGTTGCGCGCTGCTGGATTGCCTAAAGCGACGATATTCTCTGCCACTTCACGGTCTTTGTTCGAACCGATCAGCCAGACGGCAAAGCCTTGCTGGTGCAATCGTTGTGCGGTCTCGGCAAAATAGGAGATAGGCCAGCGCTTGGCCGGGCCATATTCGGCACCCGGGCAAAAAATAGCTACCGGTTGCTCGAGCGATAAATTCAGTTTTTGCAGCGTCGCATCGCGCTGCGCTTGACTTGCGATCAGCTTCGGGTTTGCCAAGGGGCGCGGTATTTCTCCTAGTGGCGCTTCGGCCAGTTGCGCGAAGCGTTCCACCATCAGCGGCAGAACGGTCTTGTCCAGTTTGCGAGCGTCGTTGAGCAGGCCGTAGCGCGCCTCACCGATGAATCCGGTGCGGGACGGAATTTGAGCGAAGAACGGCACCAGTGCCGACTTCCATGAATTGGGTAATACGATCGTCTTGTCGTATTTAGCCTCGCGCAGATGCAGGCCGAGTTTGTAGCGTCCGCGAATGTTGAGTGCGCCGTGCGGGAAAGGATTGACGATAGCCTGATTGACTTCGGGTAAAGCATTGAGCAGACCTGCCGTCCAGGCGGGCGCTAACACGTCGATCTGGCAATCGATATGACGCTCTTTGAGGCGCATCAGCATCGGTTGCATCAGCATGCAGTCGCCCACCCAGCTGGGGCCGATGACAAGAATTTTTTGCATTCAACCGTCCTGTTCAGACTCCCTCCCACGATGGCGGGGGAGGGGTTGGGGGAGAGGGGTTAGTGATGACCCTTGGGCATGTCGCCTTTGAACTGATACTCGGTGCTGCAATACGGGCAATGTGCCACGCCGTGCTCATCCAGTCGCAAGGCGACTTTAGGGTGAGAATTCCACGCAGTGGCAGATTGCTGCGGGCAGGTCAGCGGCAGGTCATGCGCCGTGATTTCAACGTGTTTACGGGTAATTTGATTCACGGTGCATCTCCTTTAAACGGGCAAGGTGTTGCCCTTTGATTATATATTTTGTCATGCCCGTTTCCTTCACCCGTCCTCTGATAAATCTACTAGCCATTCGACTAATCTATCAAAAACGATAGCCAAGTCGCTGGTTATCCCGCGAAACGGGCGAGGGGATAAGGGTACGCTGCGCGAGCTTGTCGTTATACGTAGTCGAGCCAGTCGGTATGGTTTGGATGTTTGCCTGCCACGCAGTCGAAGAAGGCCTGTTGCAGCAAGGTGGTAATCGGGCCGCGTGAACCTGCGCCGATCTGGCGTTGATCCAGTTCGCGGATCGGGGTTACTTCAGCCGCCGTGCCGGTGAAGAAGGCTTCTTCTGCACAATAGATCTCGTCGCGGGTGATGCGTTTCTCGATCACTTCGATGCCCATTTCTTTGGCCAGCGTGATGACTGAGTCGCGGGTAATCCCTTCCAGACAGGAAGTCAGATCCGGCGTGTACAGTTTGCCTTTCTTGACGATAAAGATATTTTCACCGGCGCCTTCAGCCACATAACCGTCCACATCCAGCAACAGCGCTTCATCGTAGTTGTCGTTAGCGACTTCCTGATGAGCCAGAATCGAATTGGCGTAAGTGGTGACCGACTTGGCACGGCACATGTTCACATTGACATGGTGACGGGTAAAGCTGGAGGTCTTGACGCGGATGCCTTTTTGCATGCCTTCGTCGCCCAGATAAGCGCCCCATGGCCAGGCGGCGATGGCCACATGGGTGGAGAGGGTCTTGGCAGCGATGCCCATCGCTTCTGAACCGTAGAAGCAGATCGGACGGATGTAGCAGGAATCGAGTTTGTTGGCGCGTACGACTTCGCGATGCGCTTCCATGATGGTTTCCGGATCAAACGGCATTTTCATCTGGAAGATCTTGGCCGAATTAAATAGTCGTTCGGTGTGCTCCTTTAGACGGAAAATTGCCGTGCCGTTGGCCGCCTTGTAAGCGCGCACACCCTCAAATACGCCCATGCCATAGTGCAGGGTGTGGGTCAGCACATGGGTAGTGGCATCGCGCCAGGGCACGAGTTTACCGTCGTGCCAGATAAAACCGTCGCGGTCGGACATGGTCATATTCGAATTCCTTAGTATGAGTCAGTTGCAAAAGGTGGATTCTAGCAGCCTGACGGACTTTTTGCATGTGTGCGAAGTTCAAACTGCTGTTATGCTGCGATCCGGCGATCCGGTCGCATGATATTTTTATCAAATCAGGAGAAATTGTATGAGTAATCAGCCTTATGAAGTGTCCGTGATGGAGGGTGAAACCGTCTATTTATGTCGTTGCGGAAAAACGAAAACAGCACCATTTTGTGACGGTTCTCACGGCAACGAGGGCGTGACGCCATTGGCTCACAAGGCGGATCAGGACGGTACGTTGTGGGTGTGCGGTTGCGGTAAATCTCGTAACAATCCCTTCTGCGACGGGTCGCATCAAGGCTAATAGTTGGGCGGGACCCCATCAGAGTTCGTCCCGCCAAGCTGCAAGATTTAGCCGAATTTTCCGGTATCTACATATTCCTGCGAAATCAATGTCCACCAGTCGGTCGCCAAGCCGTGTTGAACATAGGCGTAGGGCAGCCAGCCGTATCCCCCATCACCCCATCCACTACCCCACGAATTTCGTATCAGCAAGGCACCGGTGGTGCTCGCCGCACCTGCAGCCGTGTTTTTGATTTGCAGGCTGTCGTTGTAACCGACCGCCATGATCGCATGACCGCCCACCACTTTGTCACCGGCAACCGGGTAGGGGATTGCACCTTTGTTGGCGATGCTGGCTTGAGTGTATGAGTTGTAGACGGTGAAGCCGAACATGGAAGGTAGTCCTGCGGCCAGATTAGTTTTGATGCTGGTCAATAGTGCTGCGGCTGTCGTTCCGGCTGGATCCAGACGGTAATAATTCAACGCCTGATAGTTTTGTCCGAAGGAATACAGAAACGCGCTAGG
>CAISHO010000014.1 GCA_903885165.1 uncultured Nitrosomonadales bacterium
CCCACTATCCAGTCCCAACTATCCACTTCCTCTAGAAAGGGAATCATTCTCGCAGGCGGTTCAGGCACGCGTTTGCATCCCGTTACCTTGGCTGTGTCCAAACAGTTGCTGCCGGTATACGACAAGCCGATGATCTACTATCCGCTGTCGACTTTAATGCTGGCCGGGATACGCGACATCCTGATTATCTCGACCCCGCAGGATACGCCGCGTTTTCAGCAGTTGCTGGGCGACGGCAGCGCATGGGGCTTGAATCTGCAATATGCCGTTCAACCCAGTCCGGACGGACTGGCGCAAGCCTTTATTATCGGTCGTGATTTTATCGGCCAGGATCCTTCAGCGCTGGTGCTGGGTGACAATATTTTTTACGGTCACGACTTTCAGAATCAATTGCGCAATGCAGCTCAGCGCAAAGAAGGCGCGTCCGTTTTTGCCTACCATGTGCGGGATCCGGAGCGTTATGGCGTGGTGGAGTTCAGCAAGGAAGGCAACGCCATTTCACTGGAAGAAAAGCCACTCAAGCCTAAATCCAGCTATGCGGTGACGGGCCTTTATTTTTATGATAACGACGTGCTGGATATCGCCGCCGACCTCAAGCCATCGCCTCGCGGTGAGCTGGAAATCACCGATGTGAATCGGGTGTATCTGGAGCGTGGTTTATTGTCAGTTGAAACCATGGGGCGGGGATTCGCCTGGCTGGACACGGGGACGCATGAGTCTTTGCTGGAAGCCAGCCAATTTATTCAGACCATAGAAAATCGCCAGGGGCTGAAAATTTCCTGCCCGGAAGAGATCGCATACAGCAACGGCTTTATCGATGCCGCGCAACTGGAAAAGCTGGCTACGCCATTGATCAAAAGCGGCTACGGTGCTTACCTGATGCAAGTTCTTAGTGAAAAAGGAACGCGCTCATGAAGGTGATACAAACTTGCATTCCCGATGCGCTGATCATCGAGCCTCGCGTGTTCGGCGACGACAGGGGATTTTTCTATGAGAGCTTTAATCGCAAAAAATTTGCTGAACTGACCGGGCGCGATGTGGATTTTGTGCAGGACAACCACTCGCGTTCAGTCAAGGGCGTGTTGCGCGGTCTGCACTATCAGATTCAGCATCCTCAGGCCAAGCTGGTGCGCGTGGTGCAGGGCGCTGTGCTGGATGTGGTCGTAGATATACGCAAAAGCTCAGCTACCTTCGGGCAGCATGTGGCGGTTGAATTATCTGCCGCTAATAAGCGGATGTTCTGGATACCGGAAGGTTTTGCTCATGGGTTTGTAGTCTTGTCTGAATCTGCTGAATTTCTCTATAAAGCAACAGATTATTGGCATCCTGAGTTCGAGCGATGTCTCGCATGGAATGATTTACAGTTAGCGATAGACTGGCAGTTGCAGGTAGAACCGCTTGTGTCCGCTAAAGACGCGCAAGGAAAAATTCTGGCCGACGCTGAGTTATTTGCGTAAAGCCCCCCCTGGGGTTAAATACAATTCGCTTTGTATATTTAACGAATATCAATATACTGTTCATTAAGTTCGTTAACAGACATAATATTGATGAGCCATTCAAGTAATTTAATTAGCTATTCCCCACCTGAAATTCAGCAGGCATTGGCTCGGCTAGGACTTCGGTTGCGTGCTCATCGCATGCGGCACGGGTGGACAGTCAAGGAAATGGCTGCGCGTTTACTGTGTTCGCCGACCACGTATCGTGCGCTTGAAGCCGGGAAGCCGGGGACTAGCGTAGGTCTTCTGATCAATGCGTTGTGGTTGTTCGGGCAAATTGATACGTTGGAGAGTGTGGCCCCGGCACCGGTAGATCAGATGGCGGGGCGTCGTGTGAGAATGCGTGCAGGTCATGCCGGGACTGGTTTGATAAGAGAGGATGAGCGTGATTTTTGAGCGCACACTCTATGTGGGGGTGGACTCAGGGGTGGACGAGCCGATTGCTCCGGTGGGTATTTTGAAGCTGGCGCGCCATGGTGTTGTCGAATCCGGTGAATTTGCATATGGCCAACGATATTTGCAATCTCCGGATGCCTCTGCACTGAACCCAAATTATTTGCCATTGCGGTCGGCATCGTTTGCGCTGCCGGAGCGACGCATCCGTGATGGAGGTGCATTGCCGCTGACTTTTCGCGATGCGTTGCCGGATAGCTGGGGGCGCCGTGTGCTTGAGGCTCAGTTCGGTCGAACCTTGCCAGACATTGATGTCCTGCTGTTGACTAACGCTGACCGGGTGGGCGCGATGGTATTTGCAGAGCAATTGCCTATTCAATCTGAATTCTCAGTCGTTGATCTGATTAGTCTCGACGATTTGGCTGATGCGGTTCATCAACTTGAGTTTTCGATGGAGATAACGCCTGAGATGAAACGATTGTTGCAGCGTGGAGGAACGCTGGGCGGAGCGAGACCCAAAGCGACTTTTATTCACGATAAGGTTCGCTGGATGGCAAAATTTCCAGCGCGGGGTGATGAATACGATGTTGAGGTGCTGGAAGCATCCACCTTGACACTTGCACGGCGATGCGGGATTGAAGTGTCCGAGTTTTTTGTTCAACCGCTCCATACTGGGCATGCCTTACTGTTGCGGCGATTCGATCGGCAGGGGCCGCTAGCCGCCGAGCGACGCATACATTTCCTTTCCGCGTCGGCCTTGCTTGATGTGCCATACGAGAGCAGCGGTGGCAGCTATGTTGAGTTTGCGCAAACATTGCGCTGTGTATCGGCTGATCCTGTACGTGATTTGTATCAATTATACCTGCGCATGGTTTTTAATCTGGTGATAGATAACTCTGATGATCATGTGAAGAATCACGGTGTGCTGCTCGCTGGAAATAAAGGTTGCTTGCTCTCTCCCGCATTCGATTTGGTTCCGCAACTTACCAATATTGGTTATCAGCAACTGGCGATTTTCCCAGGTAAATTTGAGTCGCACATTGACCTGGCCCGTGAGGCAGCGCCACATTTCGGTATATCACAGGATAAAGCAAACAAAATCATCGCTGATATGATAAGTAAGTGTGAAGCAGAGTTTGGTGAAATTCTGAGCGGGCTGGGTGCAAACAAGATACTTGTTGATCGGGGTGTGCTGTGTCTGCAAAAGCAAAAAATGCTAATATCCTAATGAAGAAAAACACTTTGTTTAAGGAAGCTACCGTCATAATTCCAGCATGTCTATTAGCATCTTCATTCCCGCCCCCGACAACCCAATTCGAGGGCAGGCTGTGGCGGGAATCCAGCACTAAAAAACGTCCGCGAAGCGGACAAAACCAAGATTATGTCCCACTTCGTGGGTATTATTCGATAATCTGGATTCAGGCCTTCGTCGGTATGACGTGGTTTTTTGCTAATGGATTATTTGGATATAAGATAATCTTTAATCGGAACAGTGAGTCTTTCCACGCGCCAGGCGGCATTTATGGAACAGGCGGTCAAGTTGTTGAGGTAAAGGTTTAACTTGTTCTTATTATGAAAATTCTCGTCGTTAGACTCTCGTCGCTAGGCGATATTTTGCATCTGTTCCCTGCGATCAGTGATTTACGCCGTCGCTTACCCGAGACGGAAATTCACTGGCTGGTGGAACCTGCCTTCGCCGAAATGGTGAGCTGGCATTTTGCCATCGATAAAGTGATCACGGTTCCGCTGCGTGCGCACAAAAAAGCCTGGTGGAAGCTTCCTCGTCTGCTGAGTGGTTTGAAAAAGCAACTGAAAGCTGAAAAATACGATTTCGTGCTTGATGCACAGGGTTTACTTAAAAGCGCCATGCTGGCGCGATTAGCCGGTGTCGATATTTACGGTTTTAATAAAGATAGCGCTCGTGAATCGCTGGCGGCAAGGTTTTATCAGAAAACAGCCTGCGTTGAAAAGGGGCTGCATGTCATCGAAAAAAACCGGCAACTGGTCGTGCAGTTATTCGGTGCGGATATCTCGCAACCTCTTGATTATGGGCTAGAAGCATTTAGTAAAAAGCAGATGGCCGCAAGTCTGCCTGTCGCGTTGCAAGACTTACCCGGGTTGCCAACATTGGTTTTATTGCACGGCACGACATGGAACAGTAAATATTGGCCGGAATCTTCATGGTTGGAACTGGTGAGACTGCTGTCAGAACAAGGTGTCAGATGTCTGCTGCCTTGGGGAAACGAGCCAGAACACCAGCGAGCGCAGCGCTTGCAAAAGGCAGGTGGCGCAATGGCGACCGTATTGCCGAAGTTACCACTCACTGAATTGATGCGCGTCATGCTGCATACGCAAGGCTTCGTGAGTGTTGAGACCGGCATAGGACATCTGGCAACGGTGCTGGATATACCCGGGTTCATGCTGCATGGTCCGACCGATCCGGCTTATAGCGGGATTGTGGATAAATCCTGCGTGCATATCACCAGCGGCCTTGATTGTTCCCCCTGTTTCAAGCGTGACTGTCCCAAGTTGCAATCACCGTCAGATATTCCTCCTTGCCAACTGGCAATCACGGCGCAACAGGTCGCAGGTCAGTGCATGGATTTGATCTCAATGAGAAACCTGGCCGCACGTGTTAAAATTCACGCTGTTTAATCTACGGTAGCGCCGCATGTCACACTATTCCCCCGTGATCTCCGCTTTAGTCACACTGCTGCTCACGCTGATCTTGACCTTGAGCAAGCATGGCACGATCCAGGATGTGCCCAACGAACGTTCTCTGCACGACACGCCAGTCCCGCGTACCGGGGGAATTGCGCTGATGGCGGGCATACTGGCGGGTTGGGTGTTGCTGTTCAAGTTCTGGCAATGGTGGATCATTATTCCCGTGCTGGGATTGTTTGTCTTGTCGCTGGTCGATGACGTGCGTGGCTTGCCGCCAAAGACGCGGCTGATAGGTCACTTCATCGCCGCACTGATCGTGCTGGCGGGTGCCGGAATTAGCTGGATCTGGGCGTTGCCCGTGCTGTTGTTCATCGTCTGGATGACCAATCTATATAACTTTATGGATGGTGCAGACGGACTGGCAGGTGGCATGGCGCTGTTCGGCTTCAGCTTTTACGGACTCGCCGCGCTCAGGGGAGGTAGTGAAGCCTTTGCGATGATGAACTTTTCGGTCGGGGCAGCGGCGCTGGGTTTTGTGTATCACAATTTTCATCCGGCCAAAGTCTTCATGGGGGATGCAGGTTCTATTCCACTGGGGTTTCTTGCCGCATCCTTTGGTGTATGGGGATGGCAGCAGGGGTGTTGGCCATTCTGGTTTCCCATGTTGGTTTTCTCTCCCTTTGTCGTCGATGCCACCATGACGTTGTTGAAACGCGCGCGTAACAAGGAAAAGTTGATTGATGCGCATCGCAGCCATTATTACCAGAGGCTAGTGCAAATGGGTTGGGGGCATCGCAACACGGCGATTGCAGAATATGTGCTGATGTTTCTGGTTGGCGTGTCCGCCTTGTATGCGCTCGGTCTGGATGTCAAAGATCAGGGCAATCTGATCGCCTGGTGGGCTGCCGTCTATCTGGGACTGAGCATGTGGATAGATCGCCGTTGGCAACGCCATATTGATACAGGAAGTCGTGATGCTGCCTAAATCACAGACTCGAACGGCGCTGGCCATATTGCACGACATCGCGGCCGTTGTCGTTGCGTGGATGCTGGCCTATTCGCTGCGTTTTAATTTTGAATTACCGACAAATTTTGCTGTTGAAATGCAGCAGACGTTGTTGTGGGTCGTGCCGCTACAAGTGGTCATATTCTGGATGTTCGGTCTGTATCGCGGCATCTGGCGGTATGCCAGTCTGAATGATTTGCGCCGTATCGTGTTGGCGGTCTTACTGGCGTCCTTAGTCATACCGTTTGTGTGGTGGATGTTGCGCAGCGCCTTTGTGGTGCCGCGCTCTGTTCTGGTAATGAATCCGCTGCTGTTGATTCTGTTTATGGGCGGCAGCCGTTTGTTGTACCGGATGTGGAAAGAAACACGGTTTCACGGGGCAATGAAATTGTCGAGTCAGCCGGTCTTGGTGCTGGGTGCCGGTGACGCAGCAGTTTCTCTGTCTAAAGACTTGGCCAAAAATCCAGCCTGGCAGTTAGTCGGATTTCTGGATGACGACGTCAATAAGCAAGGCTGCGTCCTGAACGGAACCTCTGTGTTGGGTAGACTGGATACGCTGGATCACTGGGTGGAAAATTTTGGTGTCGAGCGCGTGATCATCGCGATGCCCTCGTCTTCTCATCAGCAACGGCAGCGCGCCATCAAGTTGTGTACTGCGGCGAAAGTCGAGGCGCTCACCGTCCCTTCGTTTGACGATCTGATGAGCGGCAAGGTGGCGGTGTCGCAATTGCGTCCGATTGAACTCGACGATTTGTTGGGGCGCGATCCAGTCGTGCTCGATGAGGCTGGATTGCATGGCTTGCTGTCTGAAAATGTCGTTATGGTGACGGGAGCCGGTGGGTCTATCGGTTCGGAGCTATGCCGCCAGATTTCGCGCTTTTCCCCTGCCAAACTGGTGCTGTTCGAGCAAAGTGAATTTGCGCTCTACACTTTGGAACAGGAGTTACAGCAGACTTTTCCTAAGTTAAATTTTGTTTGCCTAGTCGGCGATGTGCGGGATGCTGAACGAGTAGGCGAAGTCATGGGCTTACACAAACCTACCGTATTGTTTCACGCTGCTGCCTACAAGCATGTTCCCATGATGGAAACGCACAATGCCTGGCAGGCCATACGCAATAACGTGCTGGGTACCTGGACGGTCGCGCGCGCCGCACAGAAGTTTGGCGTGGGTAAGTTTGTGATGATCTCGACTGACAAGGCGGTCAATCCGACCAATGTGATGGGAGCATCCAAGCGCCTGGCCGAAATGGTGTGTCAGGCGCTACAAGCCACCGACAGTACACAATTTGTGATTGTGCGTTTTGGCAATGTGCTGGGCAGTACCGGCAGTGTGATTCCTAAGTTTCGAACTCAGATAGCGCAGGGCGGGCCGATCACCGTGACACATCCCGAGATTACCCGCTATTTCATGTCGATTCCGGAGGCGGCACAACTGGTGTTGCAAGCCGGTCTGATGGGTTCGGGTGGTGAGATCTTTGTGCTGGATATGGGTGAGCCGGTAAAAATCGTGGATCTGGCAAAAGAACTGATCCGGCTTTCCGGTTTCACTGAAGATGAAATCAAGATTGAGTTTTCGGGCTTACGCCCGGGTGAGAAACTCTATGAAGAATTGCTGGCGGACAACGAGCACACGTTGACCACGCCGCACCCGAAGTTGCGCATAGCACAGGCCAGACTGGCCGATGCTGCCTGGCTGGAAAGACTGCTGGCGTGGACTGAAGTCGCTATCAAGCCCGACTCGGAGGTGAAATCTGCACTCGAAGTATGGGTGCCGGAATATCAACCTCAGCAATCGGCGCCATTAACGTCCGTTACCCGTGAAAATGAACGTTGAGCTACTAAGACGCTATGGCATGACTTCCTTGCTGACCGCTTGTGTGTTGCTGGGGTTTTCTGCGCCGATTTCAGTTGCGCTCGATAATGTGTTGCTAGCTATCTTGTTGCTTGGTGCCATATTCAATCTGCGTCCCATCGTGCAGATCGCTAGGCAAAACCCAGTGGTACGTGCCGCTTGGCTATTATTTCTTGCCCTGTTCATCGCCATGTTTTACGGAGTCGCAACGCCGGCTGAGGCAGTTGGCGCATTGGGAAAATACGCAGATCTGATTTTTATCCCCGTCTTTATTTGGATACTCAAAGATGAAGCGGCCAGACGTTCGGCGCGAACGGCCTTTCTCGCGGCAATGGGGTTGACCTTGTTTTTGTCCTATCTGGTTGGATTTAAACTGCTGCCCATCCAGCATTGGATGACACCGTATGCAGTCTTTGATAATCCGGTTATCTTTCACAGTCACATCGCACAAAACAATATGATGGGCTTTGCGGTTTTTCTGGCGTTGCTCAATCTGCGTGAAGCTATTTCCCGCCGCGCTCAATTGCTTTGGGGAACGTTTGTCGTACTGGCGATTTATAACGTGTTGTTCATGGTACAGGGGCGAACCGGCTATCTGATTTTACTGGTTTTAATATGCTTGTTTACCTGGGCTACTCTGGCTCGTTATATGCAAAGGTTAGGCAAGTCATGGGGTTGGAGGCAGGCGGCGAGTCTGTTGCTGATCGCAGTTAGTATCGTCGCGATTGCGTATCAGGCGTCGCCCCGTCTGCACGACAGAATCAGCTTGTTGGGTACCGAGTATCAGGCATGGCAGCCGAATCACGGCAAAGACACATCGACTGGGCAGCGCCTGGATTTTTATTACAACAGTTTGAAAATTGTCCAGAATCACCCTTTGCTCGGCATCGGTACAGGAGGCTTTCCTGCGGCATTTGCGCAGCAAACCCGAGGTACGGAAGTGATCCAAACGGTTAATCCACACAACGAATTTTTGTTGATCACGATGCAAACCGGCTTGGGTGGTTTGGCCTTACTACTTTATCTTTTTTATATGCACTGGCGCTGTGCGCCGCAATTGGGTTCTGCGCTAGAGCAGGATGCGGCGCGCGGCCTGCTGTTGATGTATGTGATCAATTGCGCGTTTAATTCCGCACTTTACGATCATGTCGACGGTTTGTTGTTCGCGTACATGACCGCAACATTTTTTGCCGGTTACAAAGCCGTCAAGCATGGCTAAGCTCTCCGTTATTATTATCACTAAAAATGAAGCCGCAAACATACGCGGCTGCGTTGAGTCGGTGGCGTGGGCAGATGAAATCATCGTGGTTGATTCTGGCAGCAGCGACGCGACCGTCGAAATCTGCAGTAACTTGGGCGTGCAGGTGTTTCAGCATGACTGGCCGGGTTTCGGCATCCAGAAGAATCGCGCGCTGTTATCGGCGACCGGTGAGTGGGTGTTTTCGATTGATGCGGACGAGCGTGTTACACCCAAGCTGCGTGCCGCCATTGAGGCCGTGCTGGCAATGCCTGAAAATGAATGTACCGCCTATCAAATATCCAGAATTTCCAGTTATTGCGGCCGCTTCATGCGTCATTCCGGCTGGTATCCCGATCACATCGTGCGCCTCTTTCGCCGCGATAAGGCCAGATTTACCGATGATCTGGTGCACGAGCGTCTGATCACAGAAGGACCCGTCGGGCATCTTGACGGTGAGTTACTTCATTACGCCTTCGATGATCTGGAAGAGGTGCTGCGTAAGGTAAACCAGTATTCTTCCGCCGGCGCTGCCATGATGCAGCAAAAGGGTAGGCAGGCCTCGTTGTCAGGCGCCGTGTTGCGCGGTGTGTGGAGTTTTTTTCGCAGTTATCTGTTGAGAGGAGGATTTCTCGATGGGCGTGAAGGATTCATGCTGGCCGTCTCGAATGCCGAAGGCACTTATTACCGCTACGTGAAACTGATGCTGCTCAATCGTCAATCATGATGCGCATCGCGCTGATCATCACCACCTATAATCGAGCCGATGCGTTGGCTGCGGTATTGGATGGATGTCTGGCACAGACGGATGCAAATTTTGAAGTAATGATCGCGGATGACGGGTCTGCGCAAGAGACGGCTGATCTTGTTGTGTCTTATCAGGCGCGTGCGCCCTTTACTATTCAACATATTTGGCATGAGGATGCCGGATTTCGTGCGGCAGCTATCCGCAATCGCGCACTGGCCGCCACCTCTGCCGACTATATTGTTTTTGTCGATGGTGATTGTGTGATGCCGCCGGATTTTATCGTCAGTCATCGCAATCTGGCTGAATCCGGCTGGTTCTTGTCCGGTAACCGTTTGATGTTGACGCCGGAATTTACCGAGAAAGTGCTGCATGAGAAATTGCCGATTCATCTGTGGAAAACGCGCGACTGGTTGCGTGCGCGGTGGTGCGGACAAATAGAGCGCGTGTTGCCGTTGATTCGAGTGCCCGGCATGAACTGGTTGCGTAAGAGATTGCCTGAGCGTTGGCAGGGCGCTAAAACTTGTAATCTGTCTGCCTGGCGCGGTGATTTATTGCGCGTAAATGGTCTGGATGAAAGCTATACCGGATGGGGATTGGAGGATTCCGATCTGGTGATCCGCTTATTGCGCGCCGGAATATATAACAAGTCTGCACGTTTTTCGGTACCCGTGTTTCATTTGTGGCATCCACTCAATGATCGCTCCAATCTGGAAGAAAATCGCCGCCGTCTGAATGAGGCGCTCAGTGCGACCCACCTTCGTGCGTTGGCCGGCGTGGATCAGTATCTATGAAAATCTTACATGTGGTCAGGCGTTATGGTCCTGTGGGCGGTATGGAACGCTATGTCTGGGAGTTGACCCGGGAATTGCGCGATCTGGGGCATGAGGTTGAGGTATTGTGCGAAGTGTGTCTTGCCGAAAAACCGCAGGGCATTAAGGTTTTTGAACTGGGTGAAATTGCACCGCGCCCGCGCTGGTTATCATTGCTGCGCTTTGGTAAACGGGTTGCCCGCTGGCTGGATGAGCATCCTCATGCTGATTTTATAATCCATAGTCACGAGCGTTTGAGTTCGCATCACATTACCACTTTTCACGGGCCGCCATTTGCCACAGTGAAGGACAGGCCCTGGTGGCGAAAAGTCTCAATCCGGGTTGCTATGCAACTGTTTATAGAGCGGCGCGAACTGGCGACGGCGCGGCGCATTGTGCCGAATTCACAGGTTATCAGCAAACAGTTGGCACACTATTATCCTGAGTTTTCTGGCAGGCTCACTGAACCTGTGGTGCCGGGTGTGGTCACTGGCGTGGTGCGCAAATTTCATGTGGTGCCTGAAAAGGGTGGCATTATTGGTTTTGTCGGTAAGGAGTGGCAGCGTAAAGGTTTGCCGCTCGCAATAAAAATTGTGGCGCAGTTACGCTTAACTCGCCCCGCCTTGGAGTTTTGGATAGTTGGACCTAAACCGGAAGAAATCGAGCATCTATTTTCCGGCTGGCAGGGTGGCTACCGGCTTTTGGGTTGGCGTGCAGAGGCCTATTACGAGCAGTTTGACGTCTTGTTGCATCCTGCTCGCGCCGAGCCATATGGTATGGTAATTTCCGAAGCAATGGCGGCCTGTGTGCCGGTGGTGGTCTCCGATGTATGTGGCGCGGCGATGCAAATTTCACCCGATGCGGGTGCGGTTGTGCCACTGGGAGCCGCAGTCGATATATGGGCTGAACAAGTTGAAAAGCAACTGTGTCGACATGATTCATCGCCGCAATTTGTGCGTGGCTGGGATGAAGTGGCAAGTGAATATGTGGTAATTTATCGGAAAATTATTGAGACTAAATTGCAATGATGACATCGGAAGAGCGTTATTTGAATACTTGTCCTGTCGGTTGCACGGCCTCATTGGACGCCACGCCGTACGTCCTGCCGGAAGGCGCATTGCTGCGTTGTCATGCCTGCGGTCAGGTGATCAGCCAATGCAGCGAGGCGCGTTATTGGCAATCGATGCAGGAGTTTAACGACCCGCAAGGCACGCTGCCGGTTGCAGGTTCCGAGCAGCGCCGCATCCGGCGCAGCAGGAAGTTTCTGGATCATGTCGCAAAGTTGCTCAAAAAAACACCCGGTGAGATTCGCTTACTGGATGTGGGTTGTTCCAGCGGGGCCTTTTTACAGACGGCGGTCAAACTCGGATATTGTGCTGAGGGTGTGGAGCCCGCACCTAAGGCTGCGGCGACTGCGCAGGCATCCGGGCTTAAGGTCTATCAGGGTTTATTACAGGAGGCGCATTATGCCGATGGACAGTTCGATGCGATTACGCTGTTTGAGGTGATCGAGCATCTCAAGCATCCGCAGGAGTTGCTGCAGGAATGCCAGCGTATCTTGCGACCCGGAGGCATTTTGCTTGTCGGCACCGGAAACGCGGCCAGTTGGAGCATGAGTGCCATGGGCGCGGACTGGGAATATCTGGATATCGCTAGGCATGGCGGCCATATCAGTTTCTTTACCCCAGACTCTATGGGCAAGTTGGCGCAGCAAAACGGTTTTTCGGTAGCCGATATCCGCACCCGTGGCGTGCGTTTTTACGAGAAAGGCAGCTGCGCTAAACCTGTTTACCGCATCGCAAAGCTGGCGGGAGAGCTGTTGAATATCTTCGCTGTCTGGCTGGATAAGGGCCACGATATGGCGGTTTACCTGAAGAGAATTTGAGCTATTTGATGACTAATCTTACCCCTCACATATCAGTTGTTATTCCTGTTTATAAGGCCGCGCTTTGTCTTGATGAATTGTATGGTCGTTTGAAAGTTGCGCTGGAGAGCGTGACGCCTTCATTTGAGATTGTATTGGTCGAAGATTGCGGTGGGGACAATTCCTGGCAGGTGATTGAACGTTTAGCTGCGGCAGATTCTCGCGTGCGTGGACTTCAGTTCAGTCGAAATTTCGGGCAGCATTACGGCATCACAGCGGGTATTGATCACTGCAATGGCGACTGGGTGGTGGTGATGGACTGCGACTTGCAGGACAGGCCGGAGGAAATCCCGCGTCTGTATGCGAAGGCGCAGGAGGGCTACGATATCGTGTTGGCAAGACGCGGAGTCAGGCAAGATCCTCTGCTTAAACGCGCGACTTCCTGGCTGTTTTACAAGTTGTTCAGTTATCTGGCCGATATTGAATATGATGGCGAGACAGGTAACTTCCGTATCATGTCGCGCAAAGTCGCTGAAAATTTTCGGCATATGCGTGAGCAGTTGCGTTTTTTCGGTGGATTGGTGCAATGGATGGGGTTTCCGACTGCCAGTCTTGAAGTAGAGCACGCAGAGCGCTTTGAAGGGAATTCAACCTATACGTTCGCAAAGCTTTGGAAGCTGGCCGCCGAGACCATCATCGCCTATTCCGACAAGCCGCTGCGTTTGGCAGTGCGTTTCGGTTTTATGATGGCCGCGCTTTCTTTTTGTTATGGTATTTACATACTCGCTCACGCCTTGTTTTACGGCTCGCCTATCCCAGGTTGGAACAGCCTGATCGTATCGCTGTATTTTATCGGCGGCATTATCATTTCCATCTTGGGGATCATCGGGATTTATCTGGGTAAGACCTTCGATGAAAGCAAGAAACGCCCTTTGTATATCGTGAGAAGGGCAACCTTTGATGAACATGCTGATTAAACCTACGCCGTGGGATACGGCAGCGCTCGGTATGGCTACTTGGGAATTGAGTGAATACTCTGAGGCGGCCTTGCAACTGGCAGCGAAAACTGTGGGTCATCATACGTTGAAGCTAGATCCTTTAACCGATAAACGTCCGCTGCATGAGTACGGATTTTATTATTGCGATACGCTGATAGAGCCGTACTGCAATACAACTCGCTTGCGCAGCTTATTTCACCCTGAAGTGACTGTATCAAAGTCTGTCGATCCCATGCTGGCACTGGAAATTTGCCACGGGGCATTTGAACACGGTCGTTTTCATCGCGATTTTAACTTGTCGCGAGAGGCTGCCGACTTACGCTACGACAACTGGCTGAAGCAACTATTAACCGCTGAACAGGTTTATGGCTTGTATTGGCGGAAAGAATTGGCAGGTTTTATTGCTTACAGTGGCAATAATTTGCTGCTGCATGCAGTCGCAGCAACGTATCGGGGGCAAGGGCTTTCGAAGTACTGGTGGAGTGCGGTATGTTCTGAGCTTCTGGCAGCTGGCTGCGATGAGGTGAAAAGTTCGATTTCCGCCAGCAATCTGGCCGTGCTGAATCTGTATACCTCGCTGGGTTTTTCCTTCAACCATCCTCAGGATGTTTATCACCGCGTGACGAAATAACGATGAGCTATTTTTATATTTTCTTGACCATTATTTTGACCGTATACGGACAGATCGCCATCAAATGGCAAGTCCTTAAAGTGGGCTCATTGCCAGAGGGGACTGCCGAAAAAATCAGTTTCATGCTGCATCTGCTGCTGAACCCCTGGATAGTCAGTGCGCTTGCCGCAGCCTTTTTGGCATCATTTTGCTGGATGGCGGCGATGACTAAACTTCAGTTGAGTCACGCCTATCCTTTCATGGGGCTAACCTTCGTGGTGGTGATGTTGGCCAGTGGATTTTTCTTTCACGAACCCATTACCACGCTCAAAATTGTCGGCGTGGCACTGATTGTGCTGGGTTTGGTCGTGGCCAGCCAGGGGTAAAGGCCCGGTTAAGCGCGTTTTCGGGCTACGATAAACAGCGAACCGCCAGCTGGAAAACGCACTCCCAGACGCGTCAATAATATCTCGGCAGACATGATAGTTCGCAGAATAAAGTTCATGACGTTGCCGATTCGCAGTTCAGCCATCGGATCGTGCTGACCGTCATTGCGGGTATTGCCAAGTTTTCGTGATAACCACATCAGCGGTAAAAGTATTGACACGAAGGATCCGCTGTCAACCACATCAAACCCGGCTTGCGATGCTTTATCACGCAGCTCTGTTGCCGTATAGCGGCGGACATGACAGGCCATTTCATCTTGAGCACTCCACAGTGCAGGATGTTGCGGCACGGTCAGTATCGCTACGCCACCCGGTTTGAGCGCCCGGTACATCTGTTTGAGCACAGCATCGTCTTCCTCAATATGTTCAAGCACATCGAAAGCGCCAATGGCATCAAAATGCGCATCGAAGGGAATGTCCCTCGCATCCATTTGCATGAATTGAGCCGCAGGTAAACGTAGTGCCGCATAGCTCAGACCTGCGCTGAAAATTTCAGCCCCCGTCAGTTTTGCCGAAGGATAGGTTGATGCGATGCCTGATAGCACGAAACCTGTGCCGCAACCGATCTCGAGAAAAGAGCGTAGGTTAGGGTAATGCTTGTTTATTAACAATAAAATTAGATTGTTTCGTGATTGGAACCAGAAGTTGCCGGTTTCCAGCGTAGCGAGTTGTCCGAAATATTCCGGATGGAAGCCTTCGTTTGAGTTGGCCAGTTTTTCGGCTAGAGCTGGATAACCATTTATTTCAGGTGGAGTGTGGGCACAGCTAGGGCAGCGCCAGTCATCGCTGTCGAAACGAGTTTTACATGTACTGCAAATTTTCATGCCAAATCCCTGTTGCTGACGAAAAAAGCACGAATCGCATCACAAATGCGCGCGATTTCTTCCATATTCATTTCATAGTACACGGGCAGTCGCAGCAACCGTTCGCTTAAGTCGTCGGTGATTTGCATACTGCTACCTGTACGTCCGTATCGTCGACCGGCGGGGGAAGAGTGTAGCGGCACGTAATGAAATACAGGATGGATAGATTGCGCCTTGAGGTGTGCAATCAGTTGGCTGCGCGTAGTCAGGCTATCTAGTAAGACGTAATACATGTGACCGTTGCTGTCTTCGTCGAAATCCGCAATCCGCAGATTGGCAGAAAGAGTGGCGAGTTGCTCGGTGTAGGCGGTGCAGATGCTGCGTCGTTTATTGATGATCTCATCGGCGCGTTCCAGTTGCGCGTAAAGGAAGGCGCTGACCAGTTCGCTGGGCAGATACGAAGAACCGATATCTACCCAGGTGTATTTATCCACTTCACCGCGAAAGAACTGACTGCGGTTGGTTCCTTTTTCACGGATAACCTCGGCGCGCTCGGTAAAACGCTCATCATTGATCAGCAGCGCTCCCCCTTCTCCACTGATGATATTTTTAGTTTCGTGGAAACTCAGGCAGCCAAAATGTCCGATGGTGCCTAGCGCACGCCCTTTGTAAGTCGAGAGCAACGCCTGTGCCGCATCTTCGACTACCAGCAGATTGTGCCGTCCGGCGATCTCCATGATGCGATCCATCTCGCACGGTACACCTGCGTAATGCACCGGCACGATGACGCGCGTTCTGGGAGTTATTGCGGCTTCGATCAGGTTTTCATCCAGGTTTAGTGTGTCCGGTCTGATGTCGACGAACACGGGGATGGCACCGCGCAACACAAACGCGTTGGCGGTTGAGACGAAGGTGTAAGAAGGAAGGATGACTTCATCCCCCGGCTGGATGTCGCAAAGAATGGCGGCCATTTCAAGCGCGCCGGTACAAGAGTGCGTGAGCAGCGCTTTCAAGCAGCCGAGTTTATCTTCAAACCATCGGTTGCAAAGTTTGGTGTATTTACCATCACCTGAGAGGTGGCCTTGAGCGACGGCGTCAGCAATAAGGGACAGTTCCCGGCCTATGATGAAGGGTTTGTTGAATGGAATAGGTTTCATTGAGGTCACATAAAAAAGGACGGGTCATTTTATCGTTAATTGCTCTGTGCAGGCAGAACCGTGACAGAGCAAATATAGTTTATCTCTGCCGAGTTGGTATTCTTTGACTATTTGAAGCGGTTTGGGCTCAGCGGTCATTGAGATAACAAATCCGGAATCAAAATTAGCAGGAGGAAATTGCAGTGTTTGTTGCGGATAGCGTTTTTGGTTGATATAGGCGGCTACATTCAGGCCGTTGGTGGTGACGTCGGTGATATACAGTGGCTGTTGATGAGTGCGGGCGATGATGTCGCTGGCCGTCAGTTCATAATTCTCGCCACGATACTGATGCTGATAAAGAGGGAATGCGACCAGTCCTAGTATGACGTTGAGAGCAATCGTCGCGGCCAACCAGTAGCGGGTGGTCTGTATAGCAATCACCCCTGAACGCCAGATCAGACGTGCGCTAATCAGCGCGAACAGCGGATAAATGGGCATCAGATAGCGTACGCCGCTGTGCGGTGCCAACCAGTAGGGAAGAAAATTTACGGCTGCGATCAGCAGCGCAGTACGGAAGTGTTCGGGCCATGGTTCTACTTCCTGAATGCGTCGACGCCACGCAAAATAAATAACCAGTGCGCCGATTGGTAACAGCCCGGACCAGATTTCCAGCGGATATAACAAGAGCTTGGTGAAATAGGCGGTGAAGTCCGGTAGTGCCAGTTTGTCGAGAATTTCATTAAACATCCGTCCGCTTTGCCCGTGGCCGGCGGGTATGAGTTTAAACCAGAGCAGGGGGGCTGCCAGCATTGTGGCGTGTGCGGCTAAAGAGGTGGGGCGGAATAAAAATTGCCGGTTACTGCGAGTGCCCGCAAGCACCAGCAGGGCGATACCGTAAAACACGTAGGCGGTGAAGGCTTTGCTCAGGAAAGCGCAGGTTAACGCTATTGCGGCTAGCCAGAGCAATTTTTGACGCTGTTCCGCACAAGCTATCCACAGGGCTGCGATAGATGTGAAGATGAATGCTGCGAACATCGGGTCTACGTAGGCCAGCCAGCCGTGGTACATCAGCACGTCTTCGAAGGTCAGGTAAACCAGCGCGCTAAAGGCGGCAAAATTGCGATCTGAAAATAAACGCAATACCAGCCAGTACAACACAGTGGCGCTGGCGAGTGTGGCACAGATAGTCAGCCCACGTGCCACTTCGAGCAGATGTGACCAGCCGAATAAATTAGCGCATACGATGATCATCCAGTTGAATAACGGGTTGTGCTGAACATCTGCACCGTATAAATATTGCTTGAGCCATGCGTCGTGTTGCCACATTTCCATTGAGGTAATTGGAAATATGGCTTCCTCGCCGATGTAGTAATGATTAAATGCCGTGAGAAAACTCAATACTGAGGCGATTAATAGTAATTTGTTGGTAACTAGATTTTTCATTGTTTTTTACCAGCAGAAAACGGAGTAATCGTTTTGTCAGGATTCGGCATATTTAGCCAGAATTGATGGAATATTTTGTTGTAGCAAGTGGCCGTTGC
>CAISHO010000015.1 GCA_903885165.1 uncultured Nitrosomonadales bacterium
CTTTGAACTCTGAACAACGGTCTGACATTAAAGGAAATATCCCTTATTGGGGATCAGGTGGTGTGGTTGATTACATCGAAAAATATATTTTCGACGAACCACTCATTTTGCTAGGAGAAGATGGTGCCCCCTTTTTCGAGCGAGATCGACCCGTTGCATATGATATTGATGGCAAGTCATGGGTTAACAATCATATCCATGTTCTCAAGCCATTAAGCAACTATCCTATGAAGTGGTTTGTTCACGTTTTGAATTGTGTCGAATATCGTCTTTACATTGACGGATCGACAAGGGATAAACTGACTCAAGATAGTATGAAGGGTATTGTGGTGGTGTTGCCCACATGCCTTGATGAAGCTGTTACGATCGTCGCCCATCTTGACCGCGAAACGGCGCGGATCGACGGGCTGGTGAGCAGGAAAACCCGTTTTATCGAGTTGCTGCGCGAAAAGCGGCAGGCGCTGATTACTCACGCCGTCACCAAAGGTCTAAACCCCGATACGCCGATGAAAGATTCCGGCGTCGAATGGCTGGGCGATGTGCCGGAAGGTTGGGAACTCACGTATATAAAACGCGTAATTTCATCAATAAGCCAAGGTTGGAGTCCTGAGTGCGAAGCGCGTCCTGCTGATGATGACGAATGGGCTGTATTGAAAGTCGGGTGTGTCAATGGCGAAAAATTCCGATCGACAGAAAATAAGGCACTACCAAAATCACTTAGTCCAAAACCAGAACTCGGGTTGAAGAAGGGAGATGTATTAGTTTCACGAGCTAATACACGTGAATTGGTAGGTGGCTGTGCCGTCATTCCGCAAGATTTTCCGCAATTGATGATTTGCGACAAACTATATAGATTGATCGCGAACAAGAAGGCCTTGCCTGAATTTTTGGCTGCTTTAATTTCTGTTTATGGTCGACGCGAAATAGAGGTGGAAGCTAATGGTGCAAGCGCCTCCATGGTTAATATCGCGCAATCAGTGATTCTTAACTTACAAGTTGCGCTACCCTTACGCGATGAACAAACCCTAATTTTGGATTTTCTCGATCGCGAAACCACCCGCATCGACACACTGATCAGCAAAACCGAGCGCAGCATTGAACTGTTGAAGGAGCGGCGCAGCGCGCTGATTACCGCCGCCGTCACCGGCCAGATTGATTTAAGGGAGACAAGATGAGCGAACTTGCCGGTTCCTCGTTGCAAACATTACTGGGTAGTCTGGGCGGCTTGATACGCGAAGCGCGCAAGCAGGCGCTGCGCGCCGTTGATGCCATACAGGTTCAGACCTGCTGGCAGATAGGGCGTCATATTGTGGAATTTGAACAGGGCGGCGAGGTGCGTGCCGCGTATGGCAAACGCCTGTTGCCCGAACTGGCAAAGTCGCTGACGACCGAATTCGGCAAGGGTTTTGATGCGTCAAATCTTCGTTACATGCGACTGTTTTATCAGGCTTTCCCAAAGTGTGACGCACTGCGTCACGAATTGAGCTGGACGCATTACCGGACTTTGTTGCGCGTGGAGAGTGAGGCTGCGCGACTGTGGTACATGAATGAAACCGCCACGCAGAACTGGACAACACGGGCGCTGGAGAGGCAGATCGGCACGTTGTATTACGAACGGTTGCTGGTCAGCCAAGATCGCAGCGCTGTAGAGAGCGAGGCAGCCGTCAATCTTCAGGCGATTGCCAGCAACCCGCGCGAATTTGTCCGCGATCCGGTGTTGCTGGAATTTCTCGGTCTGAACAATGCAGGGGCGGTGCTGGAAAGCGATCTCGAACAGGCACTGATGGATCAGTTGCAGGGATTTTTGCTGGAACTGGGCAAGGGCTTCGCTTTTGTCGCCCGTCAGCAGCGCATCAGCACCGAAAGCCGCGATTTTTACATCGATCTGGTGTTTTACAACTACCTGCTCAAGTGTTTCGTGATCTTCGATCTGAAACGCGGCGAATTGACTCATCAGGACATCGGTCAGATGGATATGTATGTGCGCATGTACGACGATTTGAAGCGCGGGCCGGACGATAACCCGACGGTCGGAATCATCCTGTGCGCGCAGAAGGATGCTTCGGTGGTGCGTTATTCTGTGTTGCACGGCAATGAGCAACTTTTCGCCAGCAAATACAAACTGGTGTTGCCTAGTGAGGAAGAATTGCGTGTCGAACTCGAACGCGAGCGAGCTGTGCTGGCAGATCAGCAGGCGCTGAATCGTGATATGAAATAAAACGGCCTGGATTCCCGCTTGCGCGGGAATGACGCAACAAAACAGTTGGCAAAGGGAATGCAATGAGCAAGATCCACCACGAATGCGAACTGGAACGCCATATCGTCGAGCAATTGACCGCTGCGGGCTGGCTGCTGGGGAAATCGGCCGATTACGACGCGGCGCGTGCGTTATATCCGGCGGATGTGACCGGCTGGATACAGGACAGTCAGCCGCAAGCGTGGGGAAAGTTGAACAGCCTGAATGGCGCGGCGACAGAGTCTGCCGTGCTGGATCGGCTGGTGAAGATGCTGGAGAGCGCAGGCACGGTGGCGGTGCTGCGCGATGGTTTTGCGATTGCGGGCGCGGGGACGCTGGCGATGAGTCAGGCGCTGCCTGAGGATGGACGCAATCAGACGGTGCTGGAGCGCTATGCCGCCAACCGGCTGCGGGTGGTGCCGCAATTACGCTATTCTATTGATAAGACGGATGAAATCGACTTGGCCTTTTTCATCAACGGTCTGCCGGTTGCAACCGTAGAGCTGAAGACCGATTTCACCCAGTCGGTCGAGGCGGCGATGCAGCAGTATCGAGAGGATAGACCGCCCAAGAGCGTGCAGTCTGGTCGTGCCGAGCCGCTGCTGGCGTTCAGGCGCGGTGCGGTGGTGCATTTTGCGATGAGCGACAGCGATATCCGCATGACCACTAAGCTTGCGGGAAGCTCGACTTTCTTTCTGCCGTTTAACCGTGGCAACGACGGCGCGGCAGGCAATCCGGCAGGCGATAACGGCACCTATCCGGTCAGCTATCTGTGGCAGCGCGTGCTGCAAAAGGATAACTGGCTGCGCATCTTTCATCGCTTCGTGCTGCTGGAGAGGAAGGAAGCTCAGGATGTTAACGGCAAGACCTATTTCAAGGAAAACCTGATTTTCCCGCGCTTTCACCAATGGGAAGGCGTGACTAAAATGGTCGATGCGGTGCGTCTGGAAGGACCGGGCCAACCGTATCTGATTCAGCACAGCGCGGGTTCCGGCAAGACGCATACCATCGCCTGGATGGCGCACTCGCTGATCCGGGTGCGCAGGCCAGGCGGAGATCCGTATTTTCACAGCGTGATTGTGGTGACAGATCGCACCGTGCTGGACAAGCAGTTGCAGGACGCCATCGGCCAGATCGAACATCAGAGCGGCGTGGTGTGTGCAATCGATCGCCAGACTTCCAGCAAACCGAAAAGCCAGCAACTGGCCGAAGCGATGTTGAGCGGTGTGCCTATCATCGTGGTGACGCTGCAAACTTTTCCTTTTGCGCAGAAGCTGATATTGGGCGAGCAGAGTCTGCGGGATCGGCGCTTTGCGATCATCATCGACGAGGCGCATAGCTCGACAGGCGGCAGCAGCGCGGACGATCTGCGTTATGCGCTGACAGGTCAAAGCGAAGAAGAGTGGGATAGGCTGAATCAGGAGGAAAAGCTGTCGGTGTGGCAGTCTTCGCGCCAGCGTCCCGGCAACGCCAGTTACTTTGCCTTTACCGCCACCCCTAAGCATTCCACGCTGAGCTTGTTTGGCCGTCCGCGCCAGCCGGATCAGCCGGTATCCAAAGATAATCCGCCGGTGCCGTTTCATCTGTACACCATGCAGCAGGCCATCGAAGAAGGCTTCATCCTCGACGTGCTGAAAAATTACACCAGTTACGATGTGGCGTTTCGCATCGGCACTGAGTTTGCCGCTGATGAGCGCGTGGATGAGAAGAGCGCGAAGCGTGCGCTGGCAAAATGGCTGTCGCTGCATCCGACCAATGTGGCGCAAAAGGTTGAGCTGATCGTCGAACATTTTCGCGCCAATGTCGCACATTTGCTGAACGGGCAGGCGAAGGCGATGGTGGTGACGTCATCGCGTGCCTCAGCGGTGAAATACCAGCTGGCGCTGGAGCGGTATTGTCAGGCACGAGGCTATGAAGGCATACAGGCGATGGTGGCGTTTTCGGGCGAGGTTCCGAACTCGGATGTGCAGGACGAAAAATTCACCGACGACTATCAGTTCAATGAAATCAACATGAATCCCGAGTTGCGGGGGCGCGAGATGCGACGCGCATTCGACACCCAGGATTATCGGGTGATGATCGTCGCCAATAAATTCCAGACCGGATTCGATCAGCCCAAGCTGGTGGCGATGTATCTGGACAAGAAAATTTCCGGTGTGGAGGCGGTGCAAACGCTGTCGCGTTTAAACAGAACTTATCCGGGTAAGGACCAGACCTTCGTGCTGGACTTCGTCAATGAGGCGGAGGAGATCGTCGAGGCGTTCAAGACTTTTTACCGGGATGCCAGGGTGTCCGATGTACAGGACCCGAATATCGTCTACGACATCAAACAGCGACTCGATGGCATGATGATCTACGAGCGCGGTGAAGTTGCTGCCTTTGGCAGTGCGATTGTGGACAAAAATGTCACGCATCAGAAGCTGTATTCGTTGACCCAGGCTGCGACCGATCGCTTCAACGGGAGGTTGAAGGCGTTGAATGACGCGATTGATCAGTGGGATATGGCTTGGCGAATTGCACGCGATGAGACGGATGAAAAAGCCATGGCGCACGCGGACAGCATGCGCGCCGAACAGACTCGGTTGCGGGATGAACTGATGATTTTTAGCGAGAGCCTGTCAAAATTTGTGCGCTGTTATGAATACGTGGCGCAACTGGTGGAGTTCGGCGATCCGGCGCTGGAGGCGTTTGCAAGTTATGCACGGCTGTTGCGCAAGCGGCTCAAAGGTATCGCGCCCGAGCAGGTGGATCTGGGCGCGTTGACCCTAACGCATTACAAGGCGACCAAGGGCGGTACTTTGACCGGTCTTACGGTGTCGGAAAATTTGCCGGAACTGTATGGGATTACCGACAACGGCTTGCGCGAGGCACGCGACCGGGAGCAGCGTTATCTCTCTGAATTAATTGAGAAATTAAATGACGCGTTCGGCAGCGGTATCAGTGATAAGGATAAGGTGGCGTTTGCCGTGCATGTGTCCGAAAAACTGCGCGACAACGCACAGGTAATGGCGCAGGTTAAAAATGCCGAGCGGGCCGATGCGCTGAAGGCCGATTTGCCGATGGCGATCAATTCGGCGATAGCGGGTGCGATGTTGACACATCAGAATCTTGCCACGCGATTGTTAAGCCATGAAGGCGAGTCTGCGCGCGATCTATTCCTGGCTGTGGTGTATGAAATGCTCAAAAAGGATGTAGGCGGGGATTTGCTCAAAGCGGCCAGAAACTAGGGTGAAAATCGGTGCGGTGCACACTTGGCGGCCACCAAAATCAGGCATCAATTTTTATTTTGACGGTATATTTGTCGGTATGTGATATTTTTTGAAATCAGAAACGCAGCACTCATAACGCTGAGGTCGGTGGTTCAAATCCACCTATCCCACCAATAAAAAGGCAATGTAATCAATAGGTTACGTTGCCTTTATTATTTTCTGCTCCTAAAAAACCTCACAGTGGTCACATTTTGGTCACACTGCGGGGGAACTTTCGTGGCAACAATCAGAATTAATCGGGGTAAATGGCAGGCAATCGTTAGAGACGCTCGGGTTCACGCTTCATCATACGGGGGGTAATCCAGTCGTTGTTCTCGGTTAATCGCTAGCCGTTATGCTCGACCTCCTGCCTGTTCAGATACTCACTGGTCGTGGTGGCGTTATTCATTTGTAACACCTTGTAAATTTCATTGAACTTAAAACCTTGTCCGAGTAGGCTGTGCCTCATTGGCTCTACGGAACAGTCATAGGGACAAAGTGGTTGAGATAACTGAAACCAATGAGGAGGCAATATGCGGCAAATGCACAACCCGACGCATCCTGGCGAAACCCTGCAATACATCTGGCCTGAAGGCTTGAGTCTGACAGCGGGTGCTAAGCAACTGGGCATATCACGTTCAGTCGTCGCCAGCCTCATGAACGGTGATATTCGAATGACTCCGGCAATAGCTGACAAACTACATAACTGGGGTGGAATCAGCGCCGATCAGTGGTTGCGTTTGCAAATTGCACATGATCAATGGTTAGCGCGGCGACACTCCCGTACCAATGAAATTAACTTTCAGCTGGCTGCTTGACTACACCGAGACCAGAAACCGATTGAACTGCCGTTTTTAGCAATGAATAATATGATTGAGCTTTAGTTTGTGCGCTCTGTGATGTCATTCCATAGCATCACCACAAGCGCCATCAGTGCTGGGCCTAAAAAGAGTCCAATTAGTCCGAGCACTTCAACTCCACCCAGAATACCAAACAGCACCCAGAGAAAGGGGAGTTCGACTGCGTTGCCTATGATTTTAGGACGTACCACGTGATCGCCTATTGAGAGAACGAGCAGACCAAAGATGAACACGCTGGTCGCCGCTGCCAGGTGACCTTGAATCAGCAGGAAAATGGCGACGCCGGTAAAGAGTAACGGTGCTGCGAAAGGGATCATCGCCAATGCGCCGGTAGACAGGCCTAATATGGCGGCATGAGGAACATCGGCGAACCAGTATGATGTCCCGATGACCAAACCTTCCAACAAGCCGACTAGCACGACCCCATTCACCGTGGCTCTAATCGCGGTTGCTGCCTGTAGTGCATATCGCTTGCCGGTATCACCTGTCATTTTATGTATGAGCGCCAGTCCCTTGCCGGATAGCTCGTTACCCTGCTTGTAGAGGAAAAACAGTGTCACGATGGTGAAGACGAGCGTGATTAACCGGTGTGTTGCCTGAGAGCCTAATTGTTGTATCAGCGATTTTACCCATGACGTATCCGCACTTCCCATAAATGTTGACAGCGATTCCGGATCGGATAAATTTGCTGTCCACCATAGCGCCGCCTGATCGCCAAGTTTTGGAATTAAATGCAACCATGCCGGAATCGGTATGCCTGTTTTCTGTGAAGAGACTATCCAATTCGTTATCGCACCCAGGTCAGATGCCGCGAGTATGAGTGCATACACGATGGGTAAAAACAACAGAATGGCAACGCCGGACGTCATGATGATTGCCGTGCCCGTATCTTGCAACTTGCTTTTTCGAGAAAATATGACGCGCAGTGGCCATGTCGAAATGGCAATCACCACAGCCCAGAGTAGTGCCGGGATGAATCCATGAATCAGCCATGCTGCGCAGGCGAGCAGGATGAGAGAGAGGTATTGTTGAAGTCTGTTTTGAGTCTGCATGATGGTCGTTCTGTCTGGAATTGGGGGCCGGTCAACTTTGATGTGAGTGAAGGTGATTTCTGCAGGTCAGGTAGGAAAAGGATAAAACAAAGGGTCTTGCATTAACGCTGATGCGCTAATTCAAGACCCTTCAATGGCGTAGGCTTATGCGATGTTATGCGTGGCTGGCGGGGCTGCAAGCACCTTGAATTGGGGTAATCGTCGCATTGCTTTTGAGTTTGCGCTCGGCACGAATATTCATCCAATTGCGCGTGGCGATCAGCATGCCTAACGTGATAAATGCGCCCGGCGGTAAGACGGCGAGCAGGAAGCCGTGATAGTTAGGTATCACCGTGATTACCAGCGCCTTGGCCGATTCGCCGAGTGCGAGATCGATGCCGGACAACAGAGTGCCGTGACCTACGATCTCGCGTATGCCACCTAACACGGCCAGCACACAGGTCAGCCCCAGTCCCATCGCAAAACCGTCGAGTGCGGACTGCAAGGGGGGTTGTTTGGCGGCAAAGGCTTCGATGCGTGCCAGCACCAGACAGTTGGTGACAATCAGCGGAATGAAAATGCCAAGCACCACGTACAGCGAATACATGTATGCGTTCATCATGTACTGGATAAAGGTCACCAGCACGGCAATGATCAGGATGAACACAGGGATGCGAGCCTCATTAGGGACGACGGTGCGGATAGGGGAGATGGCCGCACCCGATAAGGCCATCACCACCGAGGTGGCCAGACCCAAACTGACGCCGTTCACGACCGAGCTGCTGACCGCCAATATCGGACACATACCCAGCAGTTGCACCACGCCGGTATTTTGTTTCCATACGCCGTTGTAGAGTATGTCCTTGAATTCCTGATAGGTCATGATTTTTTCACCTCTGCCGTGGGTTGTACGGGTTGCGCAAATAATTCTGCGCGGTGTGCCGCGTAATATTGCAGCGTCTTGTGGACGGCTTTGACTACCGCGCGCGGGGTAATGGTCGCACCCGCCATGTAATCGAATTGTCCTCCATCTTTTTTGACTTTCCAATCGCTGTCGTTATATTTTTCTAAAGACTTGCCATCAAAACCGGTAATCCAGTTGCTGCGGGTGATTTCGATATAGTCGCCCAGTCCCGGCGTTTCGTGGTGTGAAACGACGCGCACGCCCGCTAATTCACCGTTGTCACGGATGGCGACTAGAAGACCGATTTTGCCGCTGTAACCATCGGGTGCAACCGCTTCGAGCACCAGTACCGACGGCTGTTTTTGCAGACGTGCGCGGTAGGCGACGGTAATGTCATCATTGCCAAGCAAAGCGTCTGGTTTGATCTCCAGCGTGTCCCTGATGATGTCGTTATCGAACAGGGTTTGCGGCACGATTTGCGAAATCAGTTTCAGCTTTTCGGCTTCCTCGCTTTGCGCGATCCGGTCATGTGTTTGGTTGTAAGTGATGGCCAAAATGGCGGTGCCGATCAGCGCAAATGCTAACAGGTTCATCGCAGTGAGGAATGAGGCTCGTGCCATGGTGCGTCTCATGGTTTCACCTTTTTGCCGAAAATGGCAGGTTGTGTATAAGCGTCAATGAGCGGCACGCAGATATTCATCAGCAGGGTGGCGAAAGCCATCCCGTCCGGGAATCCTCCATATGTACGGATTAAATAAGTTAGCAGTCCGGCACCGAAACCGAAAAGCAGTTTGCCTCTGGGCGTGGTTGGACTGGTGACCGGGTCGGTCAGAATGAAAAATGCACCCAGCATGGCCGCGCCCGAGAACCAGTGGAACAAGGGAGTGACGTAGTGCGCCGGATCAACCAGATGCATGATGCCGGCTGACGCAAATAACGTGACAAGGAAAGCTGCCGGAATATGCCAACTGATGATGCCAGAAGCTAATAGATAGCCGCCGCCGAGTAAGAAGCCAAATGCCACCGCTTCACTGCCGTGTCCCGCCAGATAGCCATAAATAGGCATCTCCATGATTGCATTGATATTTCCGTTTAAATGCAGCTGCGTCTTGAGCGTGTCCAGCGGGGTTGCCATGGTGACCCCATCCAGCTTGATGCCGTCGGGTAGTACGCCCTGGAAAATGTAGTTCAGTTGTTCTGCGAAATCGAGTTGAACCGAACCTAATCCATGTGGGGTGAGCCAGTGGGTCATGTGTACCGGAAAGGAGATAATCAAGATCGCATACGCGATCATCGCCGGATTAAATGGATTGCTGCCAAGTCCCCCGTAGAGTTGCTTGGAGATGCTGATGGCGAAGGCGGTGCCGACCACCACCATCCACCAGGGTGCTAATGGCGGGATGGATAAGGCGATCAGCCAAGCGGTGAGCAAGGCGCTGTTGTCCTTGAGAAACGGTGCGACAGGGCGGTCGCGCAATTTGAGCATGGCTGCTTCTGTCGCCAGCGCGGTGACACTGGCTAACGTGATCGAAACCAGAATCGCCGGGCCGTAATGCCAGACATAGAGGGCTAAGCCGGGTATCAGTGCCAGCAGCACTTTGAGCATGATCTGCGATACGCCGACCGGTTTGCTGATGAAGGGTGAAAAAAATCCGGCCATATTAACCTTTGAACAAGTTGTCACCGGCCTTCAGGCCGGTGAATTTAGGCGTGGAGGGGTTTGTATCCCCTCCACTTCGCACCCTAAAACCTCGCCCTTGAGGGCGAGGTGGTACGCTTTCCGGCCTGAAGGCCGGAGTTTTAACCCGGATCGAAATCGGTTCGGGCAGAATACGCATCATGCCGGCCCTTCGCTGGCGGCTTTGGCGATTTCACGGATGCGGGCACGCCTAGCCTCAATATCGGCGATTTGCGCTAATTGTTCAGGCGTCAGTTGCTCGGTATTCTTTGGTTTACTGGCCGCCGCCTGTTCTTTGGCATGATCGATTGCCGTTTGTATTTTTAGCTGTATGGTGTTCTCAGGATCCGCATTCGGAATGGTCACTGTTGCGGGTGACTGAAGCGGACGAGCTGCCTTGGCGGCGAGTGCGGCTTTTTCCTTTGCGGCCAGCTTCTCGGCTTTTTCCAGTTTTTCGCGTTCGATACGATGTTCGCGGAATTCATGGCGTTCGCGTGCCGCATCGGCAGCCTTCTGGCTCGCCTCCTGTGCCCAGATTTCGCTCTTGGCAAAACGATAATATTGCACCAGCGGGATATTGCTCGGGCAAACGTAGCTGCACGCGCCGCATTCGATACAGTCGAACAGGTGATAGTCCTGTGCCTTGGCCAGATTCTTGGCTTTGGAGAACCAGTACAGCTCCTGTGGTTGCAACTCAGACGGGCATACATCCGCACAGCGGGTGCAGCGTATGCAGGGCATGGCGGGCGCGGGAGGGGGAAAAAGTTTGTCGGATGCAGCGATCAGGCAGTTGGTTGCCTTGACCACGCCGACCTGTTTCGACGGCAGCAGTACGCCCATCATCGGGCCACCCATGATGTAACCTGTGGTGCCGGATAGCTCTTCGGCCTGCGCCACCAGTTCGTTCCCCGGTGTGCCGATCAGTGCCTCAAAGTTCTGCGGGTGAGCGACGTTGCCGGTGATGGTGACGATGCGCGAGATCAGCGGTTCGCCGTAACGGATCGCGCGCCAGGCGCTGTAGGCGGTGCCGACATTAAAGCACTGCACGCCCATATTGGTGGAACGCACGCCGGCGGCGACTTCTATGCCGGTCAGCACGCGGATCAGTTGTTTTGCCCCGCCACCGGGATAGATAGTCGGTACGGCGATCACTTCCATGCGTTCGTGTTTGCCGGCTTCTACGGCGGTGCGCATCGCAGCGATGGCTTCAGGCTTGTTGTCCTCGATGCCGATCAGCACATTGTCTGCGTACAGCAGGGCGCGCATCATCTCGGCGCCTTGCAATATTTCAGCGGCGCGCTCACGCATCAACAAGTCGTCGCAGGTGATGTAGGGTTCGCATTCCGCGCCGTTTAACACCAGCGTGGTGATTTTTTGATTGTGCGAATACAGCTTCATGTCGCTGGGGAATACCGCGCCGCCCAAACCTACTACACCCGCATCGCGCAGTTTGTGGCGCAGGTCGGTGTGTGACATCGATTGCCAGTCATGCTCTTCCAGCGGCATCCATTCGTCCAGACCATCCGGTATCAGGGTAATGCAATAGTCCGGCATGCCCGACGGGTGAGCAACCTGTTCTGTGTCGGTGGCGGTGATGGTGCCGGAAGTCGAGGCGTGTACCGCGCTGGATAAATGTCCTTCCGGGCGGCCGATGATCTGTCCCTTGAGCACGCGCTCGCCGACTTTAACGATGCTACGTGCGATATTGCCCACGTGCTGATGCAAGGGGATGATCAATTTTGAAGGTAGCGCGGCCTGTTTTATAGACGTCTGATTTGACTGATCTTTATTGGTTGGTGGGTGTACGCCGCCGTGGAACTTGTAGAGTGTTCTCATGGTGCGGGGGAATCATATTTCGCAGGGGTTAGTGCGTACACGGGATATTTCCACTTCCAGTTAGTGATTTTTTCGGTGATCGTTTCCATCGTGATGCAGTCTACCGGGCAGGGCGGCAGGCACAACTCGCAGCCTGTGCATTCGGATGCGATGATGGTGTGCAACTGTTTGGCCGCACCCACGATGGCATCGACCGGGCAGGCTTGTATGCACAGGGTGCAACCGATGCAGGTCGATTCATCGATGATGGCGACAGATTTTGCCTTGGGTGCGGTTTCGCTGCCAAACGGTTTATATTCCATGCCGAGCAAATCGGCCAGTTTCTGTATGCCTTCGTCGCCGCCGGGCGGGCACAGATTGATGTCAGCTGCGCCTTCTGAAATCGCCGTCGCATAAGGTTTGCAGCCGGGGAAACCACATTGGCCACATTGCGTCTGTGGTAAAACCCCGTTGATTTTTTCGACCAGCGGATTGCCCATGACGCGAAACTTGATGGCGGCGAAACCCAAAATTGCACCCAGACTTGCGGCGATCAACGCCATAACCAGCAAGGCGTTCAGCATTATTTAATCAACCCCGAGAATCCCATAAAGGACAAACTCATCAAACCGGCGGTGACCATGGCGATCGCAGACCCTTTGAAAATGCCGGGGACATCCGCGCCTTCCATGCGTTCGCGCAGACCGGCAAAAAGGATCATCACCAGCGTGAAGCCCAGTGCACCACCCAGGCCGAAGATGAGGGATTCCATAAAGTTGTGTTTAGCCTGCACGTTGAGCAGCGGGATGCCGAGCACCGCGCAGTTGGTGGTGATCAGCGGGAGATAGATACCCAATACCTGATACAGTTCAGGGCTGGTTTTTTTTACCACCATCTCGGTGAATTGCACGATACCGGCGATCACCACGATAAAGGACAGCGTAGTCAGGTAGGCTAAGTCGGGACCTAACAGGTAGTGGCTGATCAGATAGCTGGAACCTGAACCCAACGTCAGGACGAAAGTGGTTGCAGCGCCCATGCCAGCGGCGGCCTCCAGCTTTTTGGAAACCCCCATGAACGGGCATAGCCCGAGTATCTTGACCATGACGATGTTGTTTACAAACACCGCCCCTAGTAAGAGTAACAGATAGTCAGTCATTATTGTGCTTTCGAAATCAGTCGCGAATTATCCCCCAATTCATAGGCCGATTCAACCACGGGAGTGTTATATGTATATAACCTGAACAGATATAAGGTTGGGGGTTTAACGTGAAACTCGCGCCAGCGTTCGTTCGCTCCTTCCCTCGCAAGCGGCGGGGGAAGGTTGAGATGGGGGAGCGGGCATGGCGTGCTTTATCATCAGGGGCGGCCTTTTGCCATGCCCGTTAGACCGGTTCACCTTCTTCGTCCAGATAGAATTCGTTCAGGGCGCGTTCCACTTCCGCCATGTGCGTGAGTACCGGTCCCCCGCCCATCATGATGCCGATTGAACACACTTCCATGATTTCCTCTATGCTCACACCAGCGTGTTTGCAGGCGCGAACGTGCAGTGCGATGCAGTAATGGCATTGCTGGGTCAGCGCCATGCCGAGCGCAATGATTTCCTTTTGTTTCTTGCTCAGCACGCCCGGTTGCATGGCCTCATTCATGAAAGCCTGAACTTTTCCCATCAGTTTTGGGCGGTATTCAGCCATCAGTTGCAGTCCTCTGTGGGCGTGTTCCAGGATTTTACGTTCGCTGTCTGAGCCTTTAGTCTTGTTAGTCATGATAATTCCTTTTTTAGTGAGTGTTGCGAATCGCCGCCACACATTCTGAGATCAGTCGCGGACCGCGATAAATCAGTCCGCTATATATTTGCACCAGAGCGGCCCCGGCTTCAATTTTCTCTACGGCATCTGCCCCGTTTAAAATACCGCCCGCGCCGATGATGGGTAGCGCACCTTGTAAATGGTTGTCGAGTTGGCGGATAACCCGGGTGGATTTTTCACGCACAGGAGCCCCTGACAGACCACCGGTTTCATTGCCATACGGCAGATTTTCCACGCCCTCGCGCGACAGTGTGGTGTTGGTCGCGATCACCCCGTCAATTTGATGCAGCATCAGCAATCGGGCAATTTGCGCGATCTGTTCACCTTCTATGTCGGGGGCAATTTTCAAAGTGAGTGGTACGTATTTCCCGTGTTTGTCGGCCAGTTTGCCTTGTTCTGCTTTTAATAGTGACAGCAAGTCGTTCAGCGCGGCCTCGTCCTGCAACTGGCGCAAGTTCTTGGTGTTGGGCGAGGAGATATTGACGGTGATATAACTGGCGTGTGCATACACTTTGCGCAGGCAGATTAGATAGTCATCGGCGGCTTGCTCGATCGGTGTGATGGCATTTTTGCCTATGTTTATTCCTAAAATACCTTTGTAATCAGATGATTGAACATTTCGTATTAGCGCGTCCACGCCTTCGTTGTTAAACCCCATGCGATTGATGATGGCGCGCGCCTGGGGTAGGCGGAACAAGCGCGGTTTCGGGTTGCCCGGTTGCGGCAACGGGGTGATGGTACCGATTTCGATGAAACCGAAGCCTAAGGCGGCTAGACCATTAATGCAGTCACCGTTTTTGTCCAGACCAGCGGCGAGCCCCACCGGATTGGGGAAAGTCAGTCCCATCACTGTGCGCGGGTCATCGGGTATCGTCGAACTTAACAGTCCGCTCAAGCCCAGATTGCACGCGGTCTGCAATCCGGTTAAGGTGAGATTGTGGGCTGTTTCAGGACTTAATTGGAACAGGGCGGGGCGGAGTAGAGAGTACATGGTCAAATTTTCTTTACGACGACAGGAATGGGGAATTTTTTCTTTCCCTTAAACAGCGCAGTGCGTGATTTGCCGCGCCAGTTTTCAGCCAGTACATCACTCAATTGCAGACAGAGCAGGCCAAACACCACGAAGCCGGCTTGCGCCATGGTCATATTCGGTAAATTGATCGACAGGCTGGCGTTCGATTGATAGCTGATGACGGAGAGATTTCCCACGATGATGCCGGAGAGCGCGGTGCAAACGACACGGCCCCAGTCACCTGCTTTGATACGGGTAAAAATGGTGTTTTCATTCCAGAGTAATTGCATGGCGACCAGTAGTAATAGCGGTGCAATCCACAGCAGCCAGAATAATTTGGCCGGCCATGCTGCACCTGCCGTCAGTCCCATTAGTGCAGTTGCCAGTAACAGGCGTGCTAGCGTTTCCGCGTTGGGGGTGTTGAAGGTGAAGCGGCAGGTCAGTGCCTTGAGCAGGCCGGGAAAGCTGCCAAGTAGAGCGCGAGTGATCAGCACGGCGGGGGCTAACAGGGCAAACAAGGGCGTATAGAGTAAGACTTGTACGAACCAGGCATAGTCTTGTGGTACGGTCCAGCTTGCGACGAAGATATTGAGGTAACTGAGCAGCCAGCCGGTCAATGCGCTGGCGATACTCATGCCGATGAAGAAGCTGCGCTGATCATCGAACGGACTATTGCCTGTCATGCGCTTGATGATGTGATTGATGAGCAAGGAATAGAGCATCAGCATGATGCTGGTGCGCAGCGTGGCGGCTAAGCCATCGTCGCTCGATACGGCGATAGCCATCAGTTCACTCCATTCGGCGCCGCTCAACCACAGTCCCGCCAGCGGGAGCAGCAATAGTGCGGATATAAAAATTCCCAGTCTTGTTTTCATAAGGTTTTCAGTTGTTTGTTGTTAGAGGAATCCATGCCCCATCGATCAGCCCTTGTGCGGGTTGATATTGGGTTTTATAGGACATTTTTTGGCTATTCTTTATCCAGTAACCCAGATACACGTAATTGAGATTCAGTTTGCGGCAAAGTTCAATTTGCCACAGTACGTTGTACACGCCAAAGCGGGCCTGCGGCAAATCGGGTTCATAAAAGGTGTATACAGAAGATAGACCATCGCCCAGTAGATCGATCACGCTGACCATGCGCAGTATGCCATCTTCCCTGAATTCTACCAGCACCGTATCAATCTGACTTTGCAAAAGAAAGGTTTGATAGGCCTCGTAGTCGTCGTTATCCATGCCGCCATCAGGGTGGCGCGCGCGCTGATAGCGTAGATACAGCTCATAATATTCTGCCTTGTCCTGCAAGGGGTGCAGCGTAGCTTCGAGTTTTGCGTGCTGTTTCCATGCGCGTCGCTGAGAGCGATTGGCGGTGAATTGTGCCGCGATGACACGCAACTGGACGCATTCGCGGCATAGATCGCAACGCGGGCGGTAGATATACGTTCCGCTACGCCGGAAGTTGTGCTGTATCAGTTGGGAATACAGATGCGAATTAATCAGAATGCCTGGCGTGGCGACCTGAGAGCGCGCCTGCATTTTTGGCAGGTAGCTGCAAGGATAGGGCGCGGTCAGATAAAAACTCAGCGCCGAGATCGGTATGTCGTTAAGTGCACTCATATATCAAGGATTGAGCATTGAGGATTGAGACCGCAAGGGTCTTCGCCTAAAAACATAGTCGCGCTATGCGCTCGTTGTTTTGAGCGAGTAGCGGCGTCAAATTGCCAGTTTGTTGCGGAGCTGGAGTTTACCAACTCTTTTAGTTTAATGATGAATTCATCGCGCGGTATGAGTCTGGCGCCTAGTGATGCTAAATGAGGCGTGTGCATCTGGCAATCGATCATTGCGGGTTTGCCGTGTAGACACAGATGGGCCAGTGCGATTTTAGATCCATTGTTCACCCGGCTGAACATGGATTCACCGTAAAACATTTGCCCGATGGAGACGCCATATAAGCCGCCGACCAGGTTTTTATCCATCCAGATTTCCACCGAGTGGGCAAAGCCGGATCGGTGCAGTTCGCAGTAGGCCGCGATCATTTGTTCGTCTATCCAAGTGCCGCGCTGTCCGGTTCTTGGGGCTGCGCAGGCGCGCATGACCTGTTCAAATGCTGTGTCAGTGCGGACTTCATGCCGGCCATTGCGCAACACTTTTGCCAGTGAATCAGATAATTTGAATTCATTGGGGATTAACACCATGCGTTGATCCGGACTCCACCAAAGTATAGGCTCGCCAGGGCTGAACCAGGGGAAAATACCCTGGCGATAGGCTGATAGTAAGCGAGCGCTGGACAGTTCACCGCCGGCTGCCAAGAGCCCGTTGGGCTCTCGCAGCGCTTCGGTGACGGGTGGAAACGGCGTGTTTTCAGTCAACCAGGGAATCATAAGCTGTTATGGGTATATGCAAAGTATCTGTTTCGTGTTTAGATTGCGCTTGTAATACTTTAGCGCGACATTATTAGCAAAGGCTACCGCATGTTAGCAGGACTTTTTGGTAAAAAGTGCGACCACCCCATGGCGGATGTTAAATCGGCTCAGTTGCTACTGAATGACTTGCCCAAACACGATGCGATCAAGTCGGTGACAGAACTGAGTGAATGGATAGAGTCTGTCTCAGCCCATGAGGAAATTAAACTCGCCGATCAGTATGCCGTTTTGTCTCTGCTTGATGAAACAGCGCAAGTGTATGCGAGAAAACTGGCCTATGAGTATTTCTCCCTGCACGATATGAATGTCTTTCACGGAAACCGTCTGCACATGGTGCTCGATAGTCTTGCGCGACAGACATCAAATGCATACCACAGCGTGTTCATACGATATTGCGAGGCTGACAAGGGTGCGAATACGATTAAGGCGCTGTTGCCTCAACTGGCGGTTCGCGCTATCCAGGCAAACCGGGATCGGTTGAAATATGCCGCCGTGCGTTACGCGGCACACGACGAATCCGTCTGGCCTCGTCTGGCACAGTGCTACCAGGATGCAGAACAACAGCATTATCTGGACACGCAGATTTCTCTGTATCCTTCTGCCCAGGTGTCGGTTAAGTGTACGTTCGGGCAATTGTTGGCCTGGTCGGCTTGCTCGCTTGATTCATTAGCACCGCAAGCCGTCCATCTGATTGAACGTCTTGTCACCCAATATGGAAATGCCGTTGAAATTAGTGCGGATTTGAGTGGGCAGGTTTTGCTTGGCTTTGATCCGTTGAATGCGCGGGCTGTTCTGAGGCAGGATTGGGTTGCGACTCCACTTCAAGGGGTACGTTATCTTTATCTTCCTGAGATGCAGGCTAAATTGGAAGCATTGATTAAAGCACTGGATAAAAATGTCATGCCTCAAGAACTTAATTTGGGCGGGACTTTTCCGGTGGAAAGGGTGAAGGCTGCAGCCCTGCACATCCTCAGGCAATTGTTTACCAAACCCACCCGCCAAAGCCCAAGGCGTCCATTTAATGCGTCAGTCAAAGCGGTGTCTGGATATGACAATGTGCTGATGCGTTGTCATAGTGCAAACAATCCAAATGCCGGTATGCAATTGAGTCTGGAAAATGCCAGTTCGGGCGGATTTTTTGCCGGATTGCCCGCTCAAGGTGGGAGTGATGCACAAATCGGTAATCTGCTGGGTATTCAGACGGACGGTTTAGCGCGTTTAGGTGTGTCTATTACCCGACGTTTGATACGCGATGCGCAAGGTGGCTGGTATTTGGGAGCGGAAATGCTGGCGACCCGCGTCTCTGAGGTGGTTGTGCGTGGTTTAGGTGAGGAAGAGCTGGCTGTCTTGTGGTTACACGCTAAAACATCTGACTCGAATGTTGAGGTCAGGTTGTTGATGCCGTTGAGTACTTTTTCGCTACATCATAGTCTGAAAACCAGTTTCGAAGGTAAAAATTACCTGCTAATTCCGGTTGCTCTGCAAGAGAGCGGAGCGGATTATGATCTGGCCTGCTTTCGACTTATCGAACAGGAAGATGCTCAGGAGTAAAACACCGCGTTGCATACTTATCGGTGCGGGCAGTTCTCCTTGTTGCAATCCGCATAAATATAAAGTGAGTGATCTCGTATGCTAAAGCCGCGCTCTGTTGCGGCTTTTTCCTGGCGTTCCTCGATGGCCTGATCGTAGAATTCCTCCACTTGACCGCATTGCAGGCAAACGATGTGGTCGTGGTGTTTGCCTTGATTAAGTTCAAATACCGACTTTCCTCCTTCAAAAAAATGGCGCACCAGTAAGCCTGCCTGTTCAAACTGGGTCAAGATTCGATATACCGTCGCCAAGCCGACATCGTCGCCTGTCGAGAGCAGTAGTTTGTAGATGTCTTCAGCGCTCATGTGGCGTTGTTCTGCCGACTCAAACAGACTCAAAACCTTGATTCTCGGCAAGGTGGACTTCAGTCCGGCATTTTTTAGATGGTCTGTTTTTTTCATATCGTCACCTTGATTGCTAATTTTTAACATCATGCCTGAAAGTGCTTGTCATCGCAAATGATAATGATTATCATTTGTATTCAACTTCTATCCGGGACTGCCATGAAAACCATTTTATTCCTCTCCTTGTTATTTCCGCTATGTGCTATCGCGGGTGATGCAGATTACAAAATCGTGATTCGTGAGCATCACTTTTATCCGTCTGAACTGACCGTCATCGCGGGTAAAAAAATGACGTTGCTGATTGAGAATCAGGATGCAACGCCTGAGGAGTTTGACAGCGATGCCTTAAATCGTGAACAGCGCATCAGGGGGCACGGCAACATCACCCTGTATCTCGAACCGTTAGCGCCAGGTCACTATGCCTTTGCCGGTGAACTGCATGAGGCGACGGCGCAAGGCGTCATTGTTGCCAAGTAGTGTTGCTAAAAACCTGAGTTCAATCCGCAGATTACGCAAATTCAGAACAGATTATAAAAAAGTTACGAGATGGTTGTTTTTCACTCAAGAGGTGTAGTAATCAAAAATGTAACTATATGTTTAATATGTAAATTCCATATAATCTGCGGATAACATATTTTGTAAGCTTCATAAATCTGCATGAGAAATAATGATGAATAAAATGCTGAAAGTTCTGCTCAGGAGCTTAGTGCTTTGGGCTGTCGTGATCCTGCCTGTATGGGCTAATCCGGCTGATTATGTTTACACCCCGACCGTTGAGTATGGCGAGCGTGAACTGGATGTCAAATACGGAGCCGCCTCCGATGTGGCCGGAAACAGTAATGCGGCTAGTGTGGGACTCGGTTATGGCGCGACGGAAAACTGGTTTACCGAGCTATATTTGAAGCGCGAAAACAATGCAGGGCAAAAAGTAAATTTGTTCGAGTGGGAAAATAAATTTCAGCTCACGGAAACGGGGAAGTATTGGGCGGATTTAGGTTTTGTCAGCGAGCTGGAAGCTCCGTTGGGCGGCAATGCGCCTTGGGAGTTGAGGGTGGGGCCGCTGGTGCAGAAGGCGCTGGGGAAGTTTCAATTGAATGGGAATCTGCTTTTTGCACGTGCTTTTGGTCGTGCGGATGAAAACGGAGTGCCCTATACGACCAATTTGGGTTACCAATGGCAGGTGAAATACCGCTGGCAACGCAAACTTGAATTCGGTATGCAGGGCATGGGGGAATTGGGAACCTGGGATAACTGGGCTAAACAGGCGGCACAAAACCATCGTATGGGGCCGGCAATCTTCGGAAAATGGCCATTGGTTAGCGGGCACGCGATCAAATACAACGCCGCCTGGCTGATCGGGATGACGCCAGTTGCACCGGCGCATACTTTCAGGACGCAATTAGAATACGAATTCTGAAAAACTGCCGAACAGTTGTCGTTCAAATTCTTGCTCTTTTTGCCGATAGTTAAAAGGAATGTGCTTAAATATTTCGGCGACCAGATCTCATAGGCTAGCTTAACAAATGAATAAATTATTAACGCGGGTGCTGTTTTTGTTGTTGCTGTCGGCTAAAGCTGGTTATGCGGTGCCGGCGCTCAATGAAGCGTTACGCTCTCAAGAAGCAGGAGATTACGCGAAAGCGGCCAGCCTGTATCTACCTTTGGCGACGAAGGGGAATGCGGTTGCGCAGTTCAAGCTGGGTGAGTGTTACGAAAATGGTCAGGTGGTTTTGCAGGATAGTGAGTAATCTGTTAAATGGTTAAATATTGCCGCCTATGCCACAGATTCCACTCGTGGTGCGATGTATCTTGCGAGGCGCGATGCCATTGCCAAGGGCATAGATGGACGAAAAGACGTGGAGCGAAAGCAGGAAGCTGACGACTTGGCCGTGCGCGAACAAGAGGCCGAAGCGATTCGCAAGGAGGAGGCCGCCAAGTGGCGGCCTTGCGTGCGGAGGCGGCACGCGTAGCGTTGGATAAAACTGCACAATTGAATGCGCTCGAAAAGGCCCGACTGGACGGTGAGGAAAAAGCTGCACACAAGGCAGCGTTGCAGGCTAAACAGCAGGCCGCAGCGGAAGCTAAAGCCGCACGGATTAAGGCGCAAGAAGCTTTGTGTGCGGAGCGTTATGCACGTTCGATGGGTGACCGGCATGGATGTGCGAAGCCTAAACCGTACGTTGTTGCAGTGCAACCTGAAATGGTGTCAGCAATCCAACCGGAAAATAATCAGGATCCGCCTGATGTGTTGCTCGGTTCAAAAAAGCCAAGGTAACTATTAGCGGGACTGCAGCAAACTTTCCGCCAGTCGAGACTGAAGCGAAAGTTATACATTAATCAGTTCAGAAGGTGGAATGAGAGACCCGTCAAAAGATGACACGGATTATTTTTTAATTTGTTGGCTGAGCCAGTGCTGGATGTCATGCAGTTCCTGTTCGTTGACCGTGTGCTGCATGGGGTAATCCTGCCAGGCAACGGTATAACCTGCCACCAGTAAAGCGTCACGTGAGGCGATACCCATCGTGCAGGGTACAATCGGATCGTTGAGGCCGTGCGCCATAAAGATCGGCGTTTGCTGCGCAATTCGAGTGGCTTCGCTGTTGAGTTTATCGGCTAGCGGGAGATAGGCGGAGAGTACCAATACTCCGGCTAACTTAATATTTTGACGTATGGCCGTGTGCAGTGCGACGGCACCACCTTGGGAAAAGCCAGCCAGAAAGATGTTGTCAGGTTTGATGCCGCGCGCGACTTCTTGTGCGATGAGTGCTTCGATCTGTGTTTGCGATACACGGACACCTTCTGCATCCTGGCGGGCACCGATATCATCGCTGGCGATGTCGTACCAGGCGCGCATGACAAAGCCACCGTTGATGGTCACCGGGCGATGCGGCGCGTGCGGAAAAATATAGCGCATGGCGACGGGTAAGTGGATTTCTTCGACGATAGGGACAAAATCCTGACCGTCGGCACCTAAACCATGCAGCCAGATGATGCTGTGTTGGGGATTTTTACCTGTATCCATAGTGATGTGCGAGAGAATTGCGGTCATGTATTGCTCCTGTTCACGGCTTTAATTGTATGTTGCAGCGATTAAGATTAAAGGTTAACAAAAAATAACCGATAAAACGAATTCGGTACGAAAAATAAAAGTAGGGTCGGGGATGAAAAGGTCCATAACACCAACTTCGGTTGAAAGAGTGAAGAGGGAAGGCGATTTTATCGTCTCCATGACAGATATCAAAGGGCGCATCACTTACGGTAACAGGATTTTTATCGAGTTTTCCGGTTACAGTTCAAGCGAGTTGATTGGTACTCAGCACAACATCATTCGTCATCCGGATATGCCGCGAGCCGTGTTTCAACTGCTTTGGGACAAGATGCAGGCTGGTAATGAATGTTTGCGTAATAACCTTTTGTTCAAGGCGCACCAACTCAATACGGGTTGGGAACGCGGTGAAAAAGTTCAGACGGAAATCATCGGAGCGATGCAGGATGTGGAGACCGCGAGCAATGAGGTGATGAAAATACTCAATAGCGTCGTTTTTGAGAAATATTCTGAAATCGCGGTGGCTCGCTAGAGGCTATCAAAAAAAGGGGCGGATCTTGCATTAACGCATTAATGCAAGATCCGCCCCCTTAACTTCTAAGACCTGATTCCAGAACTTGTTTGTTTAGTGATGCGATTTAGACATTAATTTCAATATCTTCACATTGATCACGGCAAAGCGTATCGCCTGCCAAATGAGGCAGGTCCTCATGAAGCGGGTAAATCCGGTCGGCGCCGGGGGATAGTAGGCTTGCTGGTATGGTTCTTTATTGATGTTCGACATGTTTCGCTCCTGAAATGATGGGGTGGGTATTAATCGGGTATTAATGACCAACCCGGTTTCATTTTTGCCTGATAAATGAAGGCGTGATGCAACAAATACTTCATCCAGTGGCCGGCCAGTCCAATTTCACCGAAGGTCAGGTCTATGTCGCGACCATAGTCGGGGTATTTCTCAAAGTCCGGCACTACCGGGAATACCGTCATAGTAGCGGCTGTTCCCTTAAAAAATCCGGCGCCGGTAGAGGCGACGCAAGCGGCTCCCATTTCTGCCATGGAGGCCGTGTGGGTGGGTTGCTTTGCGCCGTTCAGCATATCGCTGATGCTCATAGCGACGGCCATAGCCATGGCGGCTGAGGGCATGCCGGTTCTGGGTGCGGTCGGATTGATCGGCGTGCCGTTAGTGCTTTGCATCGGCTTGCTGATCATGTGTGGTGGGGCAAAGGCGATACCGACCGCGAAGATGTTGCTGTAAGCGGGCGTCTGATAGGTCTTGGGCCAGTCTTTCGCGGCCCACTCTGCATAAGGGCGCGCGGTGTAGTCAGCGTCGACTTTCATGAAACCATTGGGGGCAAACACCTTGGCGGTGATGTCTTCACCAGCCTTGTCGAAGGCCTTCAGGCCGACACCGGCAAATGGCGGAATCAGCATGGAAAAATCAAATTCCTGTTCGTGGAAAGTGCCATCGAGCATTTCGTAATGAATTTTGCCGGCTTCTACTTTCTTGACGTGAGCACGGGTAATCCATTCGATACCACGCTCGACCATCAGTGATTCGGCAAAGGTTTTGCCATTGGTTACATAGCCGCCGCGCTTGATATGCACGCCGCCCATGCCGAAGTCGCCCAGTTCATACTCATTGCTGATCCAAACCATGCGAGCCTTGTCGCGAACGCCCGCCTCCCGCAGTGCATGATCGACATTGTAAATATATTCGAATGCAGCGCCCTGGCAGGTGCACATCCCGTGCCCCGTGCCAATCACGATGGTGCGACTCTCGCCTCGACGCAGTGCTTCTATCGTGGCTTGTAGCTTTGTGTTCGCTTCAATCGCATGGCTTGCAGTACAGACGGAGACGGTATGGCCGTGATCGGGTCCCAGACCTTCGGTGGCGCCAAAGTTGAGTTTTGGACCCGTGGCATTGATCAGGTAATCGTAGGTGATGTTTTCTTGAATGCCGACTTTTCCAGGCAGCGTAGACTCAACACTGATGAAAGGAGCTGTGCTGTTTGCATCGCCTTCAGGGTTGATGGAAATAGCCTTCGCCTGGCGAAATTTCACGTGGGTTTTTTTGTAAACTTCGGCAAGATCAAAGGTCACTTCCTCTTCTTTCATTTGCCCGACCCCAACCCAAATATTGGAAGGAATCCAGTTCCATTTCGCATTGGGAGATACGACGATAATTTCGTGCTTCCCGCCCACCAGCTTATTCAAATGACGCGCAGCAGTATGACCTGCGATGCCTGCGCCTAAAATTACGATCCGTGCCATTCATTCACCCCTGATAGTTGTAAATTATAATAAAAACAAAGTGTTACTATTAATCGCCGAAATTGGTGTTGTCCTGGGCGACGGACTGGTGGTGCGCTACCCAGCCGTCGAAACCACCCGTCATCGACAGGACTCGGGTGTAGCCCATGCGTTGCAGATTGCAGGCCGCCAGTGCAGAGCGTCCGCCGGTCTTGCAATACAGCAAAATTTCCGCATTTTTATCGGCGAGCGCAGGGTGGTCTAGTGACTTAAATTCGATCACGCCTCTGGGGATGCAGACGGCTTCAGCCAGATGAGCCGCTTCAAACTCAAAAGATTCCCGGACGTCGATCACGATGCTGCCAGTCTTGATATGAGCGGCCGCAGCGGCAAAATCGATTTCCTTAATTTGAGACTTGGCTTCTGCGACAAGTTGTTGTGGTGTCAGATACATGGATCGGTCCTGTTTAATAATCAGAAGGTTATAAAGTACGCTCGCAAAGTTACTCAAGCGCGTGGTTCGGGTTAGCGCGTTTGTTTTTTAATCGGGAAATTAACTTTAGATATTGTCCGTCTGAAATGGGCGGAATTAATGTCATATTGGAAAATTATAGTAAATATATTTCGATACGTCTGTGATATTTGTCACATAGCGCAAGAATAGACGAGGTATATTTCAGGCAATAGTACGGCTTAAAGTATTTTATTAAATTTGATTGCAATTATTCACTTGCGATTGATAGGGGATAGTGATGCCGATCTGTGACATTTAGCACAGACGTTCGATTTGATTTTTTTTACACTGCCCCACCTCATCAGAAGGCAATCTTTTGTAAAACTCTTTAGCCGGATAGTCGGCTACCTCAACTAAGGAAAATCATGAAAAAAATCACACTGTTTGTATTGTTGGCTTTGACCTCTGTTGCTGCTTGCGCCGACGAAATTAGCCAATATCAGGACGAGAGCCGTGCCGTTGCAATGCCGTTTTTGAAAAAATTGGGTGCGGCTAACCAGAAGGCGGTTAGCGAGGGTGGTCCTGATTCTGCCACCGGGGTCTGTCGTGACATCGCGCCGCAAATGGCGGGTGAGCTCTCCCGTCAAACCGGATGGAAGCTTACTCGTGTCAGCCTGAAGGTTCGTAATCCGTTGTTAGGCACGGCGGATGCCTGGGAGCAAAAAAATCTGCAAGCCTTTGAAGCGCGTGCCGCTAAGGGCGAAAAACCGGAGACGCTGGAAGTAGCTGAAATTGTTCAAGAGCCAGCCGGTAAATCATTCCGCTTCATGAAAGCGATCCCGTTGCAACAGGGCTGTGTGGTCTGTCATGGCGCAACAGAGCAAATTCCTGATAGTGTGAAAGCGAGCTTGACTAAGGAATATCCGCACGATCAGGCAACCGGTTATAGTGTTGGTCAGATACGCGGTGCGGTGAGCATCAAACGCCCGCTGTAATTGGCTATACGATCGACCTTCTGTCGATGTAAGAGGGGCAAGGTTCGAGAGTCATGCATAGGCCATCTCTTGACGCTTGCCCTTTATCGTTAGATCGGCTGAGAAATGGTTTCGCGCAGAACCTGGAAGATTTCGCGGTAATTTTTACCGGGTTTCCCTGTGTCGCGTTCCTTGATGGCATTGCGGATCAGCGTGCGCAGGCGTTGCACATCGGTTTGAGGGTAAGCCGCCAGCAGTTCGGTCAGCGCCTTGTCTCCTTCCATCAGACGCTCGCGCCAGCGTTCGATCTGATGCATATAGCCGATATGTTGTTGTGAGACGCCTTTCCAGGTGTCCAGTTTGGCGATAATTGGTGCGGTGTCCACATCGCGCATCAGTTTGCCGATGTATTGCAACTGGCGACGTTTCGCGCCAAAGCTTTTCATGCGAGACATTTCGCGTATCGAATCGCGCAGACTCTCCGGGATATCCAGTTTTGCCAGCTGATCACGACTCAGTTCTGTCAGTTCTTCTCCCAGATCACGCAATTCGTGCATCTGTTTTTTTATTTTAGTTTTGCTTGGAGGCAGCTCTTCCTCTTCTTCTGCGACGGGCAGGCTGCGCAGGCCGCGTCCTTGAGGTCGAGCCGCAGACGCAGGAGATTTTACGGGCGACTCGTTATCATCATCGCCTTCTTCGTCACCTTCCTCGTCGCCCTCTTCGTCATCTTCCTCGTATTCCTCATCTTGCTCTAAGTCTTCGTCCTCAAAGTCTTCCTCGTCTTCATCGTCATCGCTGAGGATAAATTGCAGGGGTTCTTGATCGTCTATATCTTTTAAATCGTGTGGCTTGTGCGTGGTCATGGTGTGCTATGTGGCTAGTGAGATACTGCTATGATAGCGCCTTTCGTCATTTTCGCGTTCCCGTTATGAAAAAACATGTGATATCTGCCCAATCTAACCCTGATATGAAGCATCCTGTTCAGGACAGATTTGCCAATTCGGCTGACCATCTGCGCACGATTGCCAAGGATATGCTCGATTACGCAAAGCGGCAGGGCGCGACGGCGGCTTCCGCTGAGGTGTCTGAAGGTTTCGGACAGGCGGTCACGGTACGTCAGGGCGAAGTGGAAACGATAGAGTACAACCGCGACAAGGGGTTGGGTATCACAATTTATCTGGGGCAGAAGCGCGGCAACGCCAGCACTTCTGATTTTTCTCCGCAAGCGGTACGCGACACGGTAGATGCGGCCTTATCGATCGCGCGTTATACCGCCATTGACGATTGTTCCGGTTTGCCGGAAGCCGAGTTGCTGGCGGATGAATACGCCGATCTGGATTTGTATCACCCCTGGGAATTGTCGGTGGAAGACGCGATTGCGCTGGCAACCGAATGCGAGCAGTTCGCCCTGTCGGCAGATGAACGCATACAGAATTCGGAAGGGGCAACGGTCAATGTGCACGAGTCACAGTTTGTCTTGGCGAATAGTCTGGGTTTTATCGGCGGTTATCCGACTTCACGTCACAGTTTGAGTTGTTCGGTGATCGCCGAACAGGACGAGGCGATGGAGCGCGATTACTGGTATAGCGTGGCGCGCAATTCGGGAGATCTATTGAGTGCGCAACAAGTCGGGCACATCGCGGCGGAACGCACTGTCCGGCGTTTGGGCGCGCGGCAGATCGCCACCATGCAGACTCCGGTGCTGTTCGATGCTTCGGTGGCGGCCAGTCTGCTCGGGCACTTCGTTGGCGCGGTGAGCGGCGGCAGTCTTTATCGCAAGGCGTCATTTTTGCTAGATCAACTCGATCAGCCGGTTTTTGCCTCGCACATCAATCTCTCCGACATTCCCGACATCGCCAAAGGCTTGGCTTCCAGTCCCTTCGATGACGAAGGCGTGAAAACCCGTCGCCGCAACATCGTCGAAAACGGCGTGCTGCGCGGCTACTTTCTGGGCAGTTACTCGGCGCGCAAACTGGGTTTGCGCTCAACGGGTAATTCCGGCGGCAACCACAATCTGATATTGCTGCCTTCCGGTGGCTCGGCTGAACAATTGACTCAGGCCGGTTTGCTCAAAACGATGGGGCGCGGCTTGCTGGTGACCGAATTGCTGGGGCAGGGGGTGAACGGGATTACCGGCGATTATTCACGCGGGGCAGCCGGCTTCTGGGTGGAAAACGGTCAGATTCAATATCCGGTGCATGAAATCACCATCGCGGGCAATCTCAAAGACATCTATCGCAATATCGTGGCGGTCGGCAATGACGTGCTGGTGCAAGGCTCGCGTCAGTGCGGCTCAATCCTGGTTGAAGGAATGACTGTTGCGGGATCTTGATTTCATTAATAATTTTTAAAGTCAAAAAAGGCCGGAATGGTGAGTTCCGATCTTTTTTAAATCTGTTAGTTTGAACTGGCTGCCCAGTATTTATACACCGTAGGTTGTTCAATCGAAGTCAGCGGCATTTCATTCTTGATGATTTCGGGCTGTACGCTGCTATGCGGTTTGCTTACTTCCGGGGCCACAGGCTGGGCGGGGGAAGCGGGAGCTGCCGGCGCATCTAGGCTGTCGCTTTCGTCTTCATAGCTGTCGTGCGGCAGCTTGCCATCGCATACTAGGCTTTGTCTGCGTTGCAGATAGGCATCACGGATGAAGCTGTAGCGGTCGAGGATCGCGCCATCCATCACATTTTCGGCGGACAGTAAATCGGCGCGGCGGCTGATGCCTCGCGTCAGATACATCTGGTTGCGCGTGCGTATCGGATAAGTGTTGCTGACCGGACTGACCTGGCCGTCACCCAGATCGCCGATGCCATCCCGAACAGAACTGGGGCCTAGGATAGGGAGCATGAGATAAGGGCCGCTGCCGACACCCCAGTAGCCCAGCGTCTGGCC
>CAISHO010000016.1 GCA_903885165.1 uncultured Nitrosomonadales bacterium
CCGTTGGTCGCGGGTTCGAATCCCGCCCGACCCACCAAATGTTGTAAGTGTTATGTTTCAAAAAGCCGCCTTAGCTCAGTTGGTAGAGCAACCGCCTTGTAAGCGGTAGGTCATCAGTTCGAATCCGATAGGCGGCACCAATTAGGAATGAATGTGGGCACTAGATTATTAGTGCCCATTTTCATTTGGTGCATCACGTGAGCAAGCGCTTCATAGCTACCCTTGATGTTCGCGGTATCCTCCTTCATCAGCACTTCCTCCACCAGCAGATTGATGTAACTCTTGATGACGCTGGGCTCCTTAGACAACAGCTTGTTACACAGGGCTTTGCCAAACAGTTCAACTTGGCTGGGCTTTAAATACTCGATGGATGCGGGCATTGTCGATTTCCGTGCTTCAGCCATTTTGATTTGCAATGCTTCGCGTGCGGTTTTCAGATTTTGCGAACGACGATGAGTCGCTTCATCCAAGTCCACGATGCCGGATTCAATGGCATCGAGCAGGCGATTTTGTCGATCCTCGCTGTTTTTGATCTGGCGTTCTAAATCGTTAATAATGGACTGACGACTATCTTTGCCAGACTGAATGCGGTCGCGGAGTTGCGACATTAGTGCTTGTAGGTGATCCGGTTGCAATATTTTGTTGACGACCTGACTTACGACAATCTGATCCACTTTATCCATCGGGAAGTTTTTGCTTGTGCAGGCGTGATTCCCTTGCCCGCCACGCGAGGTGCATTTGTAATAACGATAAGCGCCGCTTTTGCCCGTGGACAGCGTCATCCGGCGACCACATATGCCGCATTTGATAATCCCCGCCAGCAGCACCGGCGAGGACATAGCTTTGGGAACAGCGGTTGGATTACTCGGTGCGCGCGATTCCCGCAGAATTCGTACCTGCTCAAATATGGCGGCATCCACGATGGGCGGGATTGCTGTCAATATCCATTCTTCAGGTGGGAGGGTGTAAGAAATTTTGTGTAAACGGTCATTTGGTAGGAAACTGCCGCCACTTTGAAAGGAGTTGCAATGACCGTAGCAAAAGCATTACCGAAAGACCTGATCGACAGCCTGCTTGCCGGCTATAAAAAACCTGAAGACCTGATCGGCGAGCATGGCCTGCTCAAGCAATTGACCAAGGCGCTTGTTGAGCGAGCCCTTGAAGCCGAAATGGAGGCGCATCTTGGTCATGGCAAAAATGAAGCTGTCACCAATGCGGCTAAAAACACTCGTAACGGCAAGAGCAGCAAGACGCTGAAGGGTGAGTTCGGCGAGCTGCCTGTGGAGATTCCTCGTGACCGGCACGGTAGTTTTGAGCCGCAACTAATCCCAATGTGAACGGCTATTGAAATCCGCGTAAATATGGCCGCAAAGCCGAATTTTGATCGAGTCCGTGCCGATCTCTAATGTTATGGATTTCGTTGGTATGTTAGAGCGTGCGCAGAATGATGTACTGGCACAGATGAGGAAGATGCGGTAAAAAGAGTGCCTGCCTTCGGCAAGATGCAGGCACGACACCGGCGCAAACCAGCCAGTTCCCCCCGATGTCGCGCCCCGCTCGCCCAGACGGGTGACGTTGCAGGCGAAGTATTCCACGAGTCACCTGATTCTGTCGAGTCTCCGTCGGCTTTTTATTGCCGATGGAACCGCCCGCCAGACACTATCTTTGCGCCCGCTGTCACGCAGCGGTATTGATCTGCAGTCGTTGCGACCGTGGACAGCGTTACTGTGCCGGTGATTGCGCAAAGCTGGCGCGCACTCAATCTTTGCAAGATGCCGGTCAACACTATCAGCTGAGTCGATCTGGCCGTCTTAACCACGCTGCCCGACAGCGCCGTTATCGTGATCGTCAAACAAAAGTGACGCATCACGGTTCCCCACCTCTCGCTCCGGATGATTTACTTCCAACCAGTCCGACGTTGCCGGTAAAAAGCGCACCGTTGCCCTGGCACTGCCATTTTTGCGGTCAGTTACAGAGCCAATTTGTACGTTTAGGCTTTCTGCGCCGTCGGATACG
>CAISHO010000017.1 GCA_903885165.1 uncultured Nitrosomonadales bacterium
CGCTAATATCGAGCTCGTTTTTCAAAATGGAGAAAAAGAAAAACGCGCCAATGAGCTTGTCATCGCGAATACCGAGTTGGTCTATCAAAGCGGAGAGAAAGAAAAACGCGCCGCTGAACTGGTTATTGCCAACATCGAGCTCGTGTTTCAAAACGGGGAGAAAGGAAAACGAGCCGATGAGCTTGTCATCGCGAATACCGAGTTGGTGTTTCAAAATGAAGAGAAAGAAAAGCGAGCTGCTGAACTTGTTATCGCTAATATCGAGCTCGTTTTTCAAAATGGAGAAAAAGAAAAACGCGCCAATGAGCTTGTCATCGCGAATACCGAGTTGGTCTATCAAAGCGGAGAAAAAGAAAAACGCGCCGCTGAACTGGTTATTGCCAACATCGAGCTCGTGTTTCAAAACGGGGAGAAAGGAAAGCGAGCCGATGAGCTTGTCATTGCGAACATTGAGCTAGCCTTCCAAAATGGAGAGAAAGAAAAGCGTGCTGCAGAATTAGTCATTGCTTTAAATTCCGTTAAACAAGACGAGGAGGATAAAAAAGTACTATTTGTGATGAACCCCAATGCTATTGTAGTTGTTGATAGCAACGGCAAAGTTTCAGGCATAAATCCGGCTTTTGGTCAGATGTTTAATGTCAACGAATCCACGCTAATTGGGCTTTCTGAAGGGGAATTTGATGATTTTATTCAAGAGAAATGCACGGATAAAAATCAGTATCTAGCCACCTCCAGCTTACCCATTAATGCGGGCCTGAAAGCCAAACAAAGTATTTCCGCAGCCAAAACTGATAAATTAGATTTTGAAATAAATTTAGATGGTATTAAATTTATTTCACGCAGCTACATTGATTGCAATATCACCCGGATAAGTCGCATCGTTCACTTTCAAGACGTGACTGAAAGAACGCTAGTCGATAGAATGAAATCAGAATTTATTACGACTGCGGCCCATGAGCTCAGAACGCCTATGACCACGATTTTTGGGTACACAGAGTTATTAAAAGACGTGTCGCTTGTTGCTGAAGTCCAAAAAGATGTTATCAACACGATTCATGCGCAATCTAAACTCATGATCGTTCTATTAAATGATATTTTGGATATCGCAAAAATAGAGGCGCAAGCCGCCAACCTCTATCAGATCAAGCTTCAGCCCATAGAGCCTATATTGGAATCGCTCGCCAATACATTTATCACGCCAGAAAACCACAATAAAGTCGTGTTTGAAATCAGCCCGAACCTGCCTGACCTTAATATTGACCAAACTAAAATTGAGCAGGTGGTTAGAAATGTGTTGAGTAACGCGTATAAATTTTCGCCGAATAATGACGAGATCAACATGCGTGTTTCTGAAATTATGCATGAGGGAGTGCCTAAGGTTTTAATTGCTATTCAAGATCACGGCATCGGCATGAAGCCAGATGAACAGTGTCGCGTTTATGAAAAGTTTTACCGTGCAGATCAATCTGGCTTGATTCCCGGCACAGGCTTAGGCATGGCCATTGTGGCTGACATCATCAAATATCATGGCGGCTCGATAGAGATAGAAAGTGAATATGGCGTGGGAACGACGGTGAGTTTATATCTGCCTATTGCTTAATAGATCAGATCGTCGATGATTCGCTGTTTTATGCTGGACACGAGCAAAGCAAAAAAAAGGGCATCATCAGATGCCCTTAAAACTGAAGTGGGGTAATACTTCAGGGAGGAGAATAATTGAGTGGTATTGCGAATACTCACTAATATGTAAGCAATTTTAATCGCTAACATATTAGTGAGTCAAGGGGTACAATGAAAATTAATACGGCAACCGGCTGTATAACCTGCTCGCATAATGCTTGTAATGGAGTGCCGCTTGAAAAAAAACATTACCTACCCGAATCTTCCGCAGCGTTTATTGAAAACGCGTGAAAGCCTGATAGGACATTTTCGCCACATCCTGAACCACTTTGGCATAACGGAACAGCAATGGCGGATATTGCGTACGCTAGACGAGTATGGGCAGTTGGAACCAAGGGAAATATGCGATTTGTGTCATTTTTCGAGCCCCAGCATGGCGGGAATGCTGGCTCGCATAGAAGAGCTACAATTGATTATGCGCGGTCCTATACCGGGAGATCGTCGAAGGGTGACTGTGTCTTTGTCGCAGAAAGGGGTAGCGCTGTTGAGTCAGATCGGCCCTTTGATAGACTTGCAATATTCTTATCTGGAACAAGCCTGCGGGAAAAAAATATTGGCCGACTTGCTGACTGTATTGGATGAGTTTATTCATCTAACACAGAACACCATCCAACACGTTGACCTGCCTTGAGACGGCTGAACGGTATTTTTACGAATGGAAGGTAAAGTGACCGGGCCTCAAGCCACGGATTGCGTTTGCATGACATCCTCCTTGACGGTTACTCGCTGGCTACCCGCGCTGGCGCTGCTCGTTCTTTCAATCACGTGGGGCTACACCTGGGTGCTGTCTAAACAGGCACTGACTTATGCGCCTCCCTTTGCTTTCGCGGCAGAGCGTTGTACAGGCGGCGCCTTGGCTCTGTTTATAGCCATCAAGCTCATGGGCAAATCCGTCCGCTTGGTGGCTCCAGGTCCGACCTTGCTTATCGGTTTAACGCAGGCTGCAGGTTTTATGGCATTTCAGACTTGGGCTCTGGTTGAAGGTGGCCCGGGAAAAACGGCGGTGCTGATCTTTACCATGCCTATTTGGACACTGCTGCTGGCATGGCCCATTCTGGGCGAGCGTATACGAGGCAAGCAGTGGTTGGCCGCCTTAAGCACACTAACCGGCCTGCTGCTGATCATCGAACCCTGGGATATGCATTCCAGTCTGCTCAGCAAATTCCTCGGGGTGATGGCGGCACTGTGTTGGTCCATCGGTTCTATTCTAATCAAGCGCTTGCGCGCCAGTCATAAGGTGGATTTGCTTGCCATGACGGCTTGGCAAATGATAATGGGGGCGGTGCCCTTAGTGTTGCTTGCGATCGTCATTCCAGAACATTCCACTCAGTGGTCCATGTCCTATATCAGTATTCTTGTGTTCGTATCCGTGGTCAGTACGGGCTTCTGCTGGTGGCTGTGGATATACATTCTCGACCGTGTTCCTGCTTGGGAGGCCAGTCTGTCTGTGCTTGGAACGCCGGTGGTGGCCATTCTTTCTTCCCGAATGATGCTGGGAGAAGAATTTAAGGTTAGCGAAGTGACGGGTATTCTACTTATAGGCAGCGGTCTGGCATTACTTTCCTTAATTAGCTGGGCAGCCAGCCGCCGCACAATGAAATAAAGTCTAAATATGCATAATAACTAATTGTTTATTAAGATAAAACGATTATCGAGCCGCTTGTATAAATACTAACCGGTGTTTGTTTAGCGCTTAACTTTAATTTTTCGCCTTAGTCATTGTGAATTCATGGATTCTTTGCCCTCTGTCACTTTAATGCACCCGTTGCGAAATCGCAGTTTTTTCATGCTGTTGGGTTTCCGTATCCAGATTGTGCTGGCCTATCAGATTATTGCCGTGGTGGTCGGTTGGCATATCTATGAACTGACCCACGATGCGTTAGCACTCGGGTTGATTGGTCTTGCCGAGGTGATTCCCTATTTTTTCTGTGCACTGTTTGCAGGTTATGCAGTCGATCATCACTCGCGCCGGTTATTTGGCGTATTTGCAGGCGTGATGGTGAGTTTAAATGCGCTGGTATTGGTCGCAACGACTCATATTCCGGATCAAAATGTTTCGTCCTGGTGGATTTATGCTGCGATCGCCAGCGGCGGAATCGCCCGTGCCTTTATTGGCCCTAGTTACGGCTCATTATTTGCGCTGGTATTGCCGCGTATTCAATATGCACGCGCAGCTGGTGTTGGCAGTTCAGCCTTTCAACTGGCGGCGGTGATGGGGCCAGCGCTGGGCGGGATGATGGTGGCATGGGGCAGTATGAGCGTTGCCTATGCCGTATCGGCGGTACTAGCATTCAGTTCAGCGATCACTTTGTTCTTATTGCGCGTTGAAGAACCCCCGTCAGCCACTTCCTCGCCGATATTCACCAGTATCGGGGAAGGTTTGCGTTTTGTGTTCAGCAATCAGATCATTTTGGGTGCCCAAGCGCTGGATATGTTTGCTGTCTTGTTTGGCGGCGCGGTCGCTATGCTGCCTGCCTTCATTCACGACATATTCCATTATGGACCTGAATCATTGGGGATTTTGCGTGCGGCGCCAGCGGCAGGTTCGATCGTGATCGGCATCATCCTAGCCAGACACCCCTTGAATAAACATGCGGGTCACTGGTTTCTGGGCGCCGTTGCAGGATTTGGTTTATGCATTATCCTTTTCTCGTTGAATAGTAACTTTTGGTTCGCGGTAATTCTGCTGCTGGTGTCAGGCATCTGTGATGGCGTGTCTGTCGTGATGCGCAGCACCATCATGCAGTTATCAACCCCTGATGCGATGCGAGGACGTGTGGCGGCTATCAACGGAATTTTTATCGGCTCGTCCAACGAGTTAGGCGCATTTGAATCCGGGCTGGCTGCACGTCTGATGGGACTGGTTCCATCCGTCCTGTTTGGCGGTATGATGACACTGGCCGTTGTGGCCGTTACAGCACGTTTAGCACCCAAGTTACGCAAGTTGGACATGCAAAAATTACATTAATCTGCGCGTAGCGCGGCAGATTGTGGAATGTAAAGCTGTCAATGCAGGCGATTTCATAAATTGACTGAGTTTCTCAGTGTGCTTGTATCGTTTAGGTCTGATTTAACAATGTCCAGGATGACCAGGAATGGATTTGTATGAACCGAAGCATATTTCGTACCGCCCCTTTTTTTAGCGGATTAGTTGTCAATGCTGTGCTGGAGTTGTATGTCTATTTTTGGGTGGACGGTGGCCCAACGTTGCTGAAGTCTGGCGGTGATTGGGTTGCGATTTTGAATGAGATACCTGGAGACTTGGTGACATTCGTTGTGACTATCGTGTTACCTTATTTGATGATTTGGGCACAGCATGATCCTGCCAAAGTTTCGTCGGCTGGAAAAGCAATGTTAGCGACGACGCTGCTTAGCGCAATGGTTATCATTGTCAGCGATCATTCATTGGTGAAAGTGCTGGCGATGGATATAGGCTGGGTGGTCTTGTGGTTTACGGCATTTTACTTCCTGATGGTGAAAAATTCGAACCGAATAGGCCGTGAATAGCTATTTTTCAAGCGGAGCGCACTTTTGTTGGCGAGCTCATCAATTCATTATTTCTAGATTGACTGTGAGCTCAATGGCGTTGAGTTCCGGCAAAAGAGTTGAGCTGGTAATGAATTTCTGATGTAATGCGGACATTAGTTTAATAATTGTTTAATAATGGAAGTATAGAATGATGGAGTCGAGTCAAGTAGTGAAGGCACTGGCAGCACTGGCGCAGCCAACGCGATTAGCGGCATATCGCTTGTTAGTGGCATGCGGTCCGGAAGGAATGGCAGCTGGACAGATTGCTGAACAGCTCAATGTCTCTGCCGCCACGATGTCCTTTCACTTTAAAACGCTGAGCCATGCGGGTCTGATTGAGAGTCGGCAGGATGGTCGTTTTGTTTACTACTCGGCGAATTTTGAGGTCATGAATGGCATGGTGGGGTACTTGACTGAAAACTGTTGCGGTGGCAATCCGGCGGCTTGCAACCTGCCAGATAAAATTTGTTAATCATTGAAGGAAAACGAAATGAGCGAAAAGCAATATAACGTGTTGATATTATGTACTGGCAACTCCGCACGCAGTATTCTGGGTGAGGTGTTATTCAACACGCTGGGCAAGGGACGGTTCAAGGCATACAGCGCAGGCAGCAAACCGGCGGGCAAAGTTAATCCGGGCGCGCTGGAATGGCTGATGGCGAATGGGCAAAGTACAGAAGGGCTACGCAGTAAGAGTTGGGATGAGTTTTCCATTGCTGGTGCGCCTGAATTTGATTTTATTTTTACCGTATGCGACAACGCGGCCGGGGAAGCCTGCCCGCTTTGGTTAGGTCATCCTGCTACCGCACATTGGGGTATTCCAGATCCTGCGCATATCGAAGGCGATGACGCACGCCGAGCTGCTTTTAATAAAGCCGCTGAACAACTGGCTAGGCGCATCCAGCTGTTTATGAGTTTACCTATCGATAAGCTGGATAAGCTCACACTGAAAGAAAAACTGTCGGAAATCGGTCGTATCCAAGACTAAGGAGTGACATGAAAAAACTACAGATCTTTGATCCCGCCTTGTGTTGCAGCACCGGCGTTTGTGGCACTGAAATCGATCAGTCGCTGGTTAATTTCAGTGCTGATGTGGATTGGTTGAAACATTCGGGTGGGCAGATCGAGCGTTTTAACCTTGCGCAGCAACCGATGGATTTTGTTAATAACCCGGTTGCGAAGGCTTTTCTGGAAAGATCGGGCGCTGAAGGTTTGCCGCTGATTCTGGTTGAAGGCGAAATCGCCATGGCGGGACGCTATCCAACTCGACAAGAATTGGCGAGATTTGCCGGTATTTCGAGTGCAATCGTTGATGCACCTGTATCAGAAGTAAAAACCGAAGGTTGTTGCTCCGGCCGCTGCTAAGTTATCCATATAGAGTCGACGTGATGAAAATACTGCCATGAATATATTGATAGACCTCCCTCGCTTCCTGTTTTTCACCGGCAAGGGGGGTGTTGGTAAAACTTCGCTGGCTTGCGCTACTGCCATTCGTCTGGCCGATGAGGGGCGGCAGGTTTTGCTGGTGAGTACGGATCCCGCCTCAAACGTAGGGCAGGTGTTCAGTGTCGCCATCGGTAATCACATCACGCCGATTTCTGTGGTACCTAATTTGTCTGCGCTGGAGATTGACCCGCAGGCTGCCGCTCAGGCTTACCGCGACCGTATCGTCGGCCCCGTTCGTGGCGTACTGCCGGAGGCAGTCGTCAGAGGGATAGAAGAGCAATTATCTGGCGCCTGTACGACCGAAATCGCCGCATTCGACGAGTTCACCGCCTTGTTGACCGACACCGCCTTGACGGATGGTTTTGATCACATCATTTTCGATACCGCGCCGACGGGACACACTATACGACTGTTGCAACTGCCGGGTGCCTGGACTGGATTTCTTGATGCAGGCAAGGGCGATGCATCCTGTCTTGGCCCGTTGGCAGGGTTGGAGAAACAGCGTCAACGCTATAGTGATGCCGTTGCCGTGTTGTCGGATTCACGCCGTACACGACTGATTCTGGTTGCGCGAGCACAGCGTTCCACCTTGCAAGAGGCTGCACGTACCAGCGAGGAATTGGCCCACATTGGTTTTGCCGAACAGCATTTGGTCATAAACGGTTGCATGCCTGAAAGTGAGATTTTCGACCCGTTGGCATTGGCGATCTTCAAGCGTGAGCGTCATGCGCTGGATAATATGCCGGCAGCGTTGCGCGGTCTGACTACCGATATGCGCAGCCTATTGCCCTTCAATCTGGTTGGGGTGGACGCATTGCGTGCTTTGCTCAGTGACCGTCCAGTCAGTACTCCTGCTGCTGTTGAGCATCGCGATGTTGAATTGCCCGATCTTGGCGGCCTGGTCGATGAGTTCGAGAAAAACGGCCATGGTTTGATCATGCTGATGGGTAAAGGCGGGGTGGGCAAGACCACTATGGCAGCCGCGATTGCGGTTGAACTGGCAGCCCGTGGACATGTGGTCAATCTCACCACATCCGACCCGGCGGCGCATTTGTCAGATACGTTGCACGGTGAAATAGCCAATCTGACGGTGAGCCGCATCGACCCGCGTATTGAGACCGAACGTTATCGTCAGAACGTGCTGGAAACCCGTGGGTGCAATCTGGATGCACAAGGTCGAGCCTTGCTGGAAGAGGATTTGCGCTCCCCTTGCACCGAAGAAATTGCGGTTTTTCAGGCATTTTCCCGTGCCATCCGCGAGGCTGATCGCGCCTTTGTGGTGATGGATACCGCACCGACCGGCCATACCCTGTTGCTGCTCGATGCGACAGGGGCTTACCACCGCGAAGTCGCACGCAACATGAAGGATGACGCGCAATTGTCGACCCCGATGATGCAACTTCAGAATCAGGAGCACACCCGCATTCTGATCGTGACTCTGGCTGAAACGACGCCGGTACTGGAGGCGGCCAGCTTGCAACAAGATTTGCGTCGTGCGGGCATCGAGCCGTGGGCATGGATCGTCAATCAGAGTCTGGCCGCAGCCCATCCGGCTTCACCACTGCTCGCGCTACGGGCTGAACATGAATGGGCGCAACTGGCCGCCGTCCAGCAATATTCGAAGCGCGTCGCCGTCGTTCCAGTTCAGGCGGAAGAGCCGGTCGGAATTGCGGCGTTGCGAGCACTAGTCAAACTTGGTAAGGATTAAATCATGAATGTATTTGAACGCTATCTGACCCTATGGGTTTTTCTGTGTATCGTGGTCGGTGTCGTATTGGGGCAGATGTTGCCGGCACCGTTTCACTGGCTGGGCAGTCTGGAAGTGGCGAAGGTGAATCTGCCGGTCGGCTTGCTGATCTGGGTGATGATTATTCCCATGCTGTTGCGCATCGATTTTGGCGCGTTGCATCAGGTGGGTAAACACTGGCGCGGCATAGGTGTGACCTTATTCATCAACTGGGCGGTCAAGCCGTTTTCAATGGCGCTGCTGGGCTGGTTATTTATCCGCCATTTTTTTGCGCCATATTTGCCAGCCGAACAACTAGACAGCTATATAGCCGGACTCATTTTGCTGGCGGCAGCCCCATGCACCGCGATGGTGTTTGTCTGGAGTCGTCTGGTCAACGGTGAGCCGTTATTCACCTTGAGTCAGGTCGCCCTCAACGACGCGATCATGGTGTTCGCCTTCGCGCCGTTGGTCGCCCTGTTGCTGGGTATGTCATCCATCGTTGTGCCGTGGGATACGCTGCTGGTGTCAGTGGTGCTGTATATCGTTATTCCGGTCATCCTCTCGCAACTATTGCGCAGAGTATTGCTGAGAAACGGACAAGCCGCTTTCGATCAGACGCTGGAAAAAATCGGCCCGTGGTCTATCTCCGCGCTGCTGCTGACTTTGGTGTTGCTGTTCGCATTTCAGGGAAAAGCCATCGTCGAACAACCGTTGATCATCGCCATGCTCGCCGTGCCGATCACGATTCAGGTGTACTTTAACTCAGCGCTGGCCTATTGGCTGAATCGCCGTGTAGGTGAAGCGCATTGTGTGGCCGGACCGTCAGCATTGATCGGCGCATCCAACTTCTTTGAGTTAGCTGTCGCCGCCGCGATCAGTCTGTTCGGTTTTGAATCCGGTGCCGCATTGGCAACCGTCGTCGGCGTGTTGATTGAAGTGCCGGTGATGTTGAGCGTGGTCTACCTCGTGAAGCGCAGCAAGGGTTGGTACGAAAACGCTTGATATATCAATTGCCCTTATTTTGCGTAACGATAGCTGCTGTTCGCCACCGACCAGTTGGTTTAGTCAACGGAGCCGCGTTGTTATTAACCCGGATTGTTCATTAGCAAAAAAACACGTCATACCGGCGAAGGCTGGTATCCAGATTATCGAATAATACCCACACAGTGGGACATAACCTTGGTTTTGTACGCTTCGCGGAATGTATATCTCGCGGGATAAACAGGGTCTTAGCTGGCGTATTTTGTCAGCTTAGATAATGTTTAGTGGTTTCATCAATGACGGAACTAATGGATTATTTGGGATTAAATCACAGCCGTAAAGTCAAGCCGGAGATAGCAACGCGCATCAGCGCTGAAAGAGGGGGCTGCCAAGGTTGCTTCAGCCGGGGGAATCATTGTGACGTGTTATCATTGCATCCATGAAATCTCAATCTGATACTGTTAGCCGCTTCTTGTTTGAACATGCTCCGATACGGGGCGAACGGGTGCACCTGGATGCCTCATGGCGCAACGTGCTGGAACGCCACGACTATCCACAGGTCTTGCGTCAGATGATGGGTGAGTTGACGGCTGCTGCGGTGTTGCTAGCCGCCACGCTCAAACTGGACGGTTCGCTGCTGTTGCAAATACAGGGAACCGGCCCGATCCAGTTGTTGGTGGTGGAATGCAGCGGTGACCTGAAGCTGCGTGCAACGGCGAAGTGGGATGGACAGTTGCAAGGTAGTTTTTCTGAACTCTTCGGGGACGGCCGTTTCGTCATCACGCTCATCCAACAAGATGGTAAGCCGGCTTATCAGGGTATCGTCGAACTGGAAGGGGAGAGTATTGCGGAGATCCTGCAAAACTATATGTTCCGTTCCGAACAATTGGAAACACGTTTGTGGCTGGCGGTTGACGAGCAATCGGCCTCCGGTATGCTGTTGCAAAAGTTGCCTGAGCAGAACGATGTAGATGTAGATGCCTGGCCGCGATACACGCAACTGGCGGATACTTTGCATGACGATGAATTGCTGGCATTGCCGACGGAAGACTTGTTGTATAGGCTCTTTCACGATGAAGATGTGAGATTGTTTGAGGCGCAGCCGGTTGTATTTCATTGCACCTGCACCCGCGACAACGTCGCGCAGATGTTGCGGATGTTAGGTGAAGCGGAAGTCGAGTCGGTGCTAACCGAACGACCCGTCATCGAGGTGCATTGTGAGTTCTGTAATCACCGCTACGAATTCGATCGTGTCGATGCCGCCCAGTTGTTTTCTGTGACCGCAGCGGTTGAAACTAGCGATGTGCGCCATTAGCCGCTAATCACTATTTTGGCTCTATGTGAAATCCACGGGTGATGTGAAGTGCCACCTGTGAAATTCACATAGCGCAGTCAGTTTTTCGTTTCAACTCGTGCCGCTGAGTTATCTCAGTGTATTCATATATTTGCGATCACTCGGGACGTTGAGTGGCGACGTCTTTGCTTCCGTTTTTAGCAATGCAGGATGCACCTCTCTGATTCTGTCGCCCAACTTTTGCAGTTCGTCGGATTCGCTGGTATCAACCAGCCTGAGGATTTCCCGCGTGTACGCACCATCAATGCACATCCATTCAACATCGATGATGCGACTGGTTTCACGTCTCATTAAGGTGTGCATTCGACCTGCCAAAGAAAACAATACTTCCATTTCGCCCGCCATTTTGATTCTCCTGTTAAAGTAAAAGATATTTTCATCGTTGCAAAATAATAAATTTAATCAGATAGTTATAAATTATTTATGTGCGGCGGTGAAAAGACCCTAAAAATATTTTTTATAAAAAAGGGCACCCTGGGGTGCCCTGTAAAAAGGAGCCGGGACTGGCTCCAGGGAGGAGAGGTAAATCCTAGTAGTTGTAAGCGCGCTCGCCGTGAGATGAAGTATCCAGACCTTCGCGTTCTTCTTCAGCTGTAACACGCAGACCGATAGTCAGATCAACAACCTTGTAGCAGATGAAGGCAACCAGACCAGACCAGAGGATGGTTGTACCGACCGCTTGAGCTTGTATCCAGACTTGTGCGCCAATTTCGGTGTTCACAACCGTGTTAGCAACGTAGTCAGAGATACCAGTACCACCTAGACTCCAGTTGTTGAACACGCCAGTGAGCATCGCACCCAGAATACCGCCTACGCCGTGTACACCGAAGACATCCAGCGCATCATCCGCACCCAGCAGTTTCTTCAGACCAGTAACACCCCAGAAGCAAACAACACCGGAGAGTGCACCGATAAACAAACCACCGCCGACACCAACATAGCCGCAAGCAGGAGTGATGGCAACCAGACCTGCAACAGCGCCAGATGCAGCGCCCAACAGACTTGGTTTGCCCTTCAACAGCCATTCAGCAGCCAACCAGGAAAGTACCGCAGCCGCAGTTGCCAGGAAAGTGTTAGCAAAAGCCAGAGTTGCAGTGCCGCCCGCTTCCAGTGCAGAACCTGCGTTGAAACCGAACCAGCCCACCCACAACAGTGCAGCACCGATCATGGTCATCACCAGGTTGTGAGGAGCCATGGCTTCTTTGCCGTAACCGATACGCTTGCCGACCATGAACGCACCAACCAGACCTGCAACCGCTGCGTTGATGTGAACCACGGTACCACCAGCAAAGTCCAGTGCACCTTTTTGGAACAACCAGCCAGCCTTAGCAGTTTCTGTCGCCAGAGTAGCTGCATCTGTGATGGCATCAGGGCCTGTCCAGAACCAGACCATGTGAGCGATAGGCAGGTAAGCAAAAGTAAACCACAAGCCGGAGAACAACATGACTGCTGAGAACTTCATACGTTCAGCGAATGAGCCGACGATCAATGCAACGGTAATCGCAGCGAAAGTAGCCTGGAACGCAGCGAAGATGAACTCAGGAATCACAACGCCTTTGCTGAAGGTGGCTGCATTGGCAACGGAACCTGTCACAGGATCAAAAATCCCCTTCAGGAACAGTCTGTCAAATCCACCGATAAATGCATTGCCTTCGGTGAAAGCCAGCGAGTAGCCGTAAACAGCCCAGAGCACGCTGATCAGTGCAAAAATACTGAATACTTGCATCAGGATGGACAGCATGTTTTTGCTGCGAACCAGACCGCCGTAGAACAGTGCCAGACCAGGAATCGACATCATGATGACCAGCAATGTTGCAACGATCATCCAGGATGTATCACCCTTGTTTGGTACCAGTGCAGGAGCCGGCGTTGCAGCAACACCTGATGCAGCATCTGCAGCAGGAGCTGCTGCGGGGGCGGCAACAGCAGGCGCAGCAGCGGTTGCAGTTGCTGTTGGAGCGGAAGCTGCTTCTTCAGCAAATGTTGGTGCTGACATTCCGCACAAGGCGAAAAGCAGCACGAATGAGGCTAATAGTTTCTTCATTTCGATCTCCTTAAAGGGCTTCCGGACCGGTTTCGCCGGTACGAATACGGATCACTTGTTCAAGATCTTGTACGAAAATCTTGCCATCGCCTATCTTGCCGGTTTGAGCCGACTTCTCAATCACTTCGAGTACGCGATCGAGCTGGTCTGCCTGAATGGCTGCTTCCAGTTTGATTTTAGGCAGAAAATCCACCACGTATTCCGCACCGCGATACAACTCGGTGTGACCCTTTTGCCGTCCGAAGCCTTTGACTTCGGTGACTGTGATGCCTTGCACGCCGATGGCGGACAACGCTTCACGCACTTCATCAAGCTTGAATGGCTTGATAATCGCTGTGATCATTTTCATAACAATCTCCTCGGGTAGGGCGGGAATGCTCCCGCCCTGTGTTAATTAGAATGTACGTGTCAGAGACAAAACTGTGGTGTTCTTGCCTAGGAACTTGCCGGTGCCGCTGGTGTATTGCGTCTTGTTGGCATTGGTATTGCTGTATGCCAGACCAAATACAAAGCCGCCGAAGTCTTTTGTAACGCCAAGCTTGTAATCACTGTAAGTAGGTGTGCTGTTTGCTGCTACCAGACCGTCAGCAACACTGCCCTTGTATGTTTGCTTACCTGCATGTGCGATTAAGGTAAATCCAGAATCAGCAACTGGATACGTTGCAGTTACATCTAGGTAAGTCGTGCCTTTTGATTTGTCGATACCGAATACATTGCCCAGACTATAGGAGTATTTCGCAGTAACAAATTTATAACCCAATGCACCGTAGATTTCATCTGTATCAGCTTTTGCCGCGCCGGCTGGCAGTGTGGCTGTATAGCTGGCCGGGTAGTTGTAACGCAGGTAACCTACATCATAGCTAAAGTCTTCGGCAAAGCTGTTCTTGAAGCCGAGGTAGGTGTCTAGCTCAAGTTGTGAACTGGTGGCACCGGTTACTGCAGGGCTGTCGGTCAACCAGCTGATGCTTGAACCCCAAACGCCGGCGTAAAATCCGCTAGTGTGAGCATAGTCAAAACCGCCTTGGATCGCAGGCTTGCCACCAGTTTGTGAAATGCCGCGATATAGGTAGTCTGATACCAGCGCAACGTTTGATGTGAAAGCTGGCGCTGGTGCAGCAGCAGGTGCATCTTCAGCCATTGCAATGCCAGGGGCTACCAAAGCTGCGAGGATCAGGGTGTTCAATAATTTGCTGTGTAACATGATGTTTCCTTTCTTAAGGTTTATAACAAAGTGAATTTTCTGCATGAACTTATAAGCAGGATGCGTGCCACAAATATTTATTGATAATAATCAATAAATTACATAATCTAACCGTTATGCACGAGATACTCCGCGCACCACGCTCATGCAACATGCACGTCAAACGCACCAATAGCGTGCCCCGCAGCAGCAGTTTTGCTACACTCTCGCAAAGATTTGTTTGCCATTGAATAATCCACCTACCTATCCGAGGAGCCGCACCATGCTGAATGCCAAAATTTTCGAAGATATCTCTGCCAAACTGAGCGAGGCTGTCAATAACAGCCCTGCTAAAGACATCGAGAAGAATATGCGCGCCTTGTTGACGCAAGGTTTTACCAAACTTGATCTGGTTACCCGTGAAGAGTTCGATATTCAGGCGCAAGTGCTCTCGCGTGCTCGCGAACAACTCACCGCACTGGAAGCGCGGGTTGGCGAACTGGAAGCACTGCGCGACGCTGTTCAGACGGCTGGATCCCCGCCTGCGCGGGGATGACGTTATGAGTCTGGCGGTACTCTATAGCCGTGCGTTATCCGGCATGGAGGCTGAGTTGGTCACCGTCGAGGTGCATCTGGCGGGCGGCCTGCCCAGCTTCACCATCGTCGGCCTGCCGGAAACCGAGGTCAAGGAAAGCCGGGAGCGCGTGCGTGCCGCACTGCAAAATTGTCATTTTGAATTTCCCGCGCGGCGCATCACCGTCAACCTCGCTCCCGCCGATTTACCCAAGGAGAGTGGTCGCTACGATTTACCAATTGCACTGGGCATACTCGCGGCAACGGAACAAATCCCGTCAGAAAAATTGAGTGCGTATGAATACGCGGGTGAACTCGCCCTGACCGGCGAATTGCGTTCAATACGCGGCGCACTGGCGATGACTTATCGTGCCGCAAACTCCGGACGAGCCTTTATTTTGCCTGAAGTTAATGCGGCCGAAGCCGCGCTGGTGGAAGCGGCCGTGGTCTATCCTGCCAAAACGTTGTTGCAGGTGGCCGCGCATCTGTCGGGACGTGAGTTGATTCAACCCTATATTAGTCAGCCGCAGACGATCGCACCGCACTATCCCGATATGAGCGAGGTTAAAGGCCAGGATCAGGTTAAACGTGCCTTGGAAATCGCCGCCGCTGGTGGTCATAGCGTGCTGATGATGGGGCCGCCAGGCACGGGAAAGTCGATGCTGGCCGCGCGTTTCCCCGGTATTTTGCCGAATATGACAGAAAGGGAAGCGCTGGAGAGTGCGGCCTTGCAATCGCTGGACGGTAATTTCGATGTAACGAAGTGGAAAACCCGCCCTTATCGTGCGCCTCACCACACGGCATCCGACGTGGCGCTGGTCGGTGGCGGCAGCAATCCGCGCCCCGGCGAAATCTCCATGGCCTTGCATGGGGTGTTATTTCTCGATGAATTGCCCGAATTCGACCGCAGCGTGCTGGAAGTGCTGCGCGAACCGCTGGAATCGGGACACATCACCATCTCTCGCGCAGCCCGGCGTGCCGAATTTCCCGCGCAATTTCAGCTCATCGCCGCGATGAATCCCTGCCCTTGCGGCTATCTGGGGCACTACAACGGAAAATGCCGCTGTACGCCGGATCAGGTGTCGCGCTATCGAGGTAAAATTTCCGGCCCTTTGCTCGACCGGATCGACATCCAGATTGAAGTGCCCGCCGTGCCGCAGGAGGATTTGCTCAGCAAGGCCGGCGCTGAAGGCAGTGCGTTGATACAGGCCAGGGTCGAAGCCGCACGTCAACGCCAGCAGTTCAGACAGGGCAAACCCAACTCACAGTTATCCGTGACTGAAATAGACACTTTTTGCGCGACTGATACTGAAGGTGTCGGCTTGCTCAAACAGGCGATCAGCCACCTCAACCTGTCCGCTCGCGCGTATCACCGCATCCTCAAGGTCGCGCGCACCATCGCCGATCTTGCAGGAAGCGCGGCTATCCAGACCGCGCACATCGCCGAAGCGGTGCAATACAGGCGCATGGATAAACAATTCTGATTGCACATCAAGTCTGTTGCAATTTATTGATTTAATTTGTTTTTTAGGATGTTGCGGGATCAATATGATGACTCGACGCCGGTTTATCAAGATATTTTGTGCGCTACCTTTGTTTGTCTGCTTGCCTGGATTGGCGGAAAGTATTACCGGGGTCGCGACACTGAAGGACGGCTACGCGCGACGTCTGAAGAAGATTTTGGCTGCCGGGGACTTACCTTATATTGACATAGAAAGTTCGTGCAATTCTAGGAAGCTGGATATTGAGTTCGTCGCCAAACGCATGGACAGGCTCAATATCGGGTTGATGGCGCTGTCTGCCGATATCGGTCACGGGCAGTTCAGGGACGGGGTAGTTTTTGATCCTTTATCAGAACGCTTATTGGCCAGTTATCCTGATCGATTCATCCCAGTCGGCAACGGCGGCCAATCTCCTGCGCTGACCGAGGCGACAGACTCATTTTTAGATGCTCAAGAAGCTGCAGTCAGGGACAGAAAAATTCTGCTGCTGGGCGAATATGAGTTTCGCCACTACCCCTCGCCCAGACAGGTAAAGCGCGGCGAATTGGATCGTGACGTTCAGCTGCCGATTGATGGCCCTATCGGCCATCGCGTGTTCAGTTTCAGCGAAAAAACTGGAGTGCCGTTCCAGATTCACTATGAAATAGAAGATGAGTTGCTGGCGCCACTCGAACAGATGCTGGCGCAATATCCGAAGGCACGGGTGATCTGGTGTCATTTGGCACAAATACGCTATATAGAACGCGCCTCCCGTTATACGCCTACCTATGTCGAGGCTTTGCTGAACCGTTTCCCGAATTTATATTTCGATACGGCGTTTGGCGATGCAAATTCGATCTATCCCTTAAGTAATCAGCGTCATGCGCGAGTTTGGGCGAATGATGGCGCACTTTTGCCTGCGTGGCGTGACCTTATCGCTGCCTGTCCGAGCCGGTTTTTATCCGCGTTGGATTTGGGGGGCGATCGTATTGAGCGCATCGTTGAATACGATCAAAATCACAGAAATTTTCTGAAGAGACTCCCGGCTCAAGTGCAACATCAAGTGGCCTACCGTAACGCGTGGTCACTCTTGTTTGGCGAGGAGTTCGCTTGATCGATGTGGCTGAAAAGTTTGCCATTCTTATAGTGAAAAATTGGATAAAACGAAGTTGATTTCGTGTGGAACGGATATATCCAGAGTCTGAATATTCAACATCTTACTGCCACGATAGTCGCATGGTAAAATGCACGACTTTTTATTTAGCAGCCTACCATGACCCATACCCCGCACCCTATCGAACAACACCTCCGGCAACGCATCCTGATTTTGGATGGAGCGATGGGTACGATGATTCAGCGTTACAAATTGACCGAAGCAGACTATCGTGGAGAACGCTTTGCTACTTGGCCGCGCGATCTCAAGGGCAACAACGATTTGCTGGTGCTGACGCGTCCTGAAGTGATCCGCGCGATCCACAGCGAATATCTCGCGGCAGGCGCGGACATCATCGAGACCAATACCTTTGGTGCGAATGCGACCACCTTGAATGCTTACGGGATGCCCGAACTCAACTATGAGTTGAATGTCGCTGGTGCACGTTTGGCACGCGAGGCCTGCGATGCCTACAGCACAGCCGACAAGCCGCGCTTTGTCGCAGGCGTGTTAGGACCTACCGATAAAACCGCCACGATTTCGCCGGATGTCAATGACCCGTCGGCACGCAACATTACTTTTGACAAACTGGTCGCAGATTATTCGGATGCAACGCGCGGCTTGATGGACGGCGGAGCGGATACCATCCTGATCGAGACGATTTTCGATACACTCAATGCCAAGGCGGCGATCTTCGCGGTGAAAGCCGTGTTCGAGGAGCGCGGCACTAGCTTGCCTATCATGATTTCCGGCACCATCACCGATGCGTCGGGCCGCACCCTGACCGGCCAGGTCACCGAAGCGTTTTACAACTCACTCGCACACGCTAACCCGATCTCCATCGGGCTGAACTGTGCGCTGGGCGCGGAAGAGTTGCGCCAGTACGTGGAAGAATTGTCGCGTGTCGCCAACTGTTATGTTAGCGCGCATCCGAATGCGGGTCTGCCCAATCCATTAGCGGAAACGGGTTATGACGACACGCCGGAAAATATGGCGGGCCACCTCAAGGAGTGGGCGACGAGCGGTTTTCTCAATATTATCGGCGGCTGCTGCGGCACTTCTCCTGCATTTATCAAGGCGATTGCAGAAGTCGTCAAAGACATCGCGCCGCGTAAGATTCCAACTAATCCTGTTGAATGTCGATTGTCTGGTCTGGAGCAGTTCAACATCGGCGACAGTTCGCTGTTTGTCAATGTCGGCGAGCGCGCCAATGTCACCGGTTCTGCGAAATTTAAGCGCCTGATTCTGGAAGGACAATACGACGAGGCGCTGGAAGTAGCCAAGCAGCAGGTGGAAACAGGCGCACAGGTGATTGACGTCAATATGGACGAGGCGATGCTGGACGGCGAAGCCGCGATGGTCAAGTTCCTGAATTTAATCGCGTCCGAACCCGATATCTCCAAAGTGCCGCTGATGATCGACTCCTCCAAATGGAGCATCATCGAGGCGGGGCTCAAATGCGTACAGGGTAAGTCTATCGTCAATTCGATTTCGCTGAAAGAAGGCGAGGAAAACTTCATCAAATATGCGAAGCTGGTACGCCAGTACGGTGCAGCTGCCGTTGTGATGGCGTTTGATGAAGCAGGGCAAGCGGACACCTATCAGCGCAAGATTGAAATTTGCAAACGCAGCTATGACATTCTGGTGAATGCGGTCGGTTTCCCTCCGGAAGACATTATCTTTGATCCAAACATTTTTGCGATTGCGACCGGTATCGAAGAGCACAATAACTACGCGGTAGATTTCATCGAAGCGTGTAAGTGGATCAGGGCAAATCTTCCCTACGCCAAGATTTCCGGCGGCGTGTCGAACGTGTCGTTCTCCTTCCGTGGCAATGAACCGGTGCGTGAAGCGATTCATACCGTGTTCCTGTACCACGCCATTCAGGCCGGTATGAATATGGGTATCGTCAACGCCGGACAATTAGGCGTTTACGAAGAAATTCCGCGTGAGCTGCGCGATGCGGTAGAGGATGTGGTGCTGAACCGCCATCCGGATGCCGGCGAGAAACTGGTCAAAATCGCCGAAAACATCAAGGGTGGCGGCAAAACTCAGGTCGAAGATCTGGAATGGCGCAAAGGTACGGTGCAGGAGCGTTTAACTCACGCACTGGTAAGAGGAATTACCACCTACATCGTCGAAGACACTGAAGAAGCGCGACTGGCTGCGAAGTTCCCGGTCGAGGTGATCGAAAACTCGCTGATGAGCGGTATGAACGTGGTCGGCGATTTGTTTGGCGCGGGCAAGATGTTTTTGCCTCAGGTGGTCAAATCGGCTCGTGTGATGAAGCAGGCGGTCGCTCATCTTATTCCCTTTATCGAAGCAGAAAAGCTGCGTTCGGGTGACACCAGCACCAAGGGTAAGATTGTCATGGCCACCGTCAAGGGCGACGTGCACGACATCGGCAAAAACATCGTCACCGTGGTGTTGCAGTGCAACAACTTCGAGGTGGTCAACATGGGCGTGATGGTGCCGTGTCAGCAGATTCTCGACACAGCACGCGAACACAACGCCGACATCATCGGCTTATCCGGATTGATTACGCCTTCCCTCGAAGAAATGGCGCATGTCGCCAAAGAGATGGAGCGTCAGGGTTTCAAGATTCCGCTGCTGATTGGCGGCGCGACGACATCGCGTGTGCATACTGCGGTTAAGATAGAACAAAATTATCCTTCGGGAACCGTGGTTTATGTCACTGATGCGTCGCGTGCGGTCGGCGTGTGCAGCAATTTACTCTCCAGCACCTCGCGAGATGGCTACATTGCCGAGATCAAGGCGGACTACGCCGATGCAAGGGCGCAATTCGAAGCCAAGAAGGGTAAAGCGGTTTACGTGCCTTTGTCGGAAGCTCGTCAGCGCGGCTTGAAGACCGACTGGGTATCTCCTGCTTCCCCCTTTGAAAAAGGGGGAGTGAGGGGGACTTACACACCGCCTAAACCTGCTGCCATCGGGGTGCAGGAGTTGCGCGACTATTCGCTGGCGGAAATCGCCGAATATATTGACTGGTCGCCGTTTTTCAATGCGTGGGAGCTGGCCGGACGTTATCCGAAAATCTTGCAGGACGAAGTGGTAGGAGAAGAAGCTTCCAAGCTGTTCGTCGATGCACAGGCGATGTTGAAGCAAATCATAGGCGAAAAGTGGCTTACCGCGAACGGCGTATTCGGTTTGTTCCCGGCTAACACGGTGAACAGCGATGACATCGAAATCTACACGGATGAATCGCGCTCAACCGTGGCGATGACCTGGCACAACCTGCGCCAGCAGACTAAAAAGCCGGAATCCATTCCCAACTTCTGTCTGGCCGATTACGTGGCTCCCAAGGAGAGCGGCGTGCCAGATTACATCGGCGGCTTTGCGGTCACTACCGGTATCGGCATCGATGCGCGTGTCGCAGAATTTGAGGCGCAAAACGACGACTACAACGCGATCATGTTGAAAGCGCTGGCAGATCGCCTAGCGGAAGCCTTTGCCGAGTTGTTGCATAAAAAGGTGCGCCAGGAATATTGGGGTTATGCGGCTGACGAGGGTTTGGATAACGATGCCTTGATCGCTGAGAAATATCGCGGCATCAGACCTGCACCGGGCTATCCCGCCTGTCCGGAACACAGCGAAAAAGGCCCGTTATTTGCGATACTGGATGTGACTCGCCGCGCCGGAATTTCCATCACCGACAGTTTTGCGATGTTGCCTACCGCAGCTGTTTCCGGTTTCTACTTCTCGCATCCTGAGGCAAAATATTTCGCCACCGGCAAGATCGATCGCGATCAGGTGGCAAGCTATGCCGAGCGCAAGGGCTGGGATATCGACACGGCGGAGCGCTGGCTGGCACCGGTTTTGAGCTATTAATTATATAAAACATTGTTTAATCAATTAATTACAAAGGATATATGCAATATGGGTACTCTCATCAAAGTTGATACAAAATTGGGCGAAGGCGCTGAAGCGCAAGCCGGTCAGACCGTGGTCGTTCATTACACCGGCTGGCTGTATGACGAGAGCGCACCGGATAACAAGGGGAGCAAGTTTGACAGCTCCCTCGACCGCAATGAGCCGTTCGATTTTCCACTGGGCGCCGGTCGCGTCATCAGCGGTTGGGATGAAGGCGTGCAGGGCATGAAGGAAGGCGGTGTGCGTACGCTGCTGATTCCGCCTGAAATGGGCTACGGTGCCAGCGGTGCGGGCGACGATATTCCGCCTAATGCGACGCTGGTGTTCGAGGTGAAGCTGCTCAATGTCATCCGGACCGAGATCGTGGACACCCGTTTGGGCGATGGCGCCCAGGCGCATCCCGGTCAGCATGTCACCGTGCACTATACCGGTTGGCTGTACAACAAGACTGCTCCTGAAAACAAGGGCATCAAGTTCGACAGTTCGCTTGATCGCATGCAGCCGTTTGACTTTCCGCTGGGCGCAGGTCACGTGATCAAAGGTTGGGATACCGGCGTTGCGGGCATGAAAGTGGGCGGACAACGCACCTTGATTATTCCGCCTGAGATGGGTTACGGTCGTCGCGGTGCTGGGGGTGTGATTCCACCTAATGCCAAACTGTTGTTCGAAGTCGAATTGCTGGAAGTGGCGTAAGCCAGCGAGGCTGGCACCGGAATTGTGTTGCTAACGTAGTAGAATCTCGAATGTATCGCAAAGTAACTGGAAGGAGTCATCATGTTGCAAACTATAGAGGTTGAAATAGATGACCAAGGAGTTATTCATGCGCTGCAGGCTTTGCCTCCAATGGCAGAGCGAAGGGCTCTCCTGACGCTGGTGATTCCGGAGTTGCCTGAAAAGAACGACCATACAGACTGGCGTAGTTTTGCCGGCAGGTTGAGCGGTTCGCCCAATTTTAATGCTGACCCGGTGGAAATTCAGCGAAAGATGCGCGATGAGTGGAGCTGAATGGCTGCTTGATACCAATGTGGTGATTGGCTTGCTCAAGCAGCAAAATGCAGCTATTGAGTTAATCGAAGCTAATTTATTTGATTTGAGTAAAGCGGCCGTCAGCCAAATTACCCGCATGGAGTTACTTGGCTTTCCGGGGTTGGCGCTGGAAGAAGAGGTCGCCATTCTTGATTTTCTACAAAACTGCCGCGTGCTCTTCATTGATGATGCTGTCGAACGCCAGACAATACGGTTACGGCGTAGCAGTCACTGTAAGCTGCCGGATGCCATCGTTGCCGCGACATCACTTGTTAACAATCTTTCCTTGCTAACACTCGATCAGAAATTGGCAAGGCTAACAGAACATTGCAAAGAAACTTTGTAGTGTGGAACGTCCTTTGGGCTTCCACCTTGCGAAAATTATCACAGAGGAATATTCAATGAAACGAATCGCTTATTTATCAATGGCAGTGATGTTCGCTGCTTTTTCAACTACCGCGTGCTCTGAACAAGCCGCCGCACCCACACCTAAAATGGAGAAGAGCAACATGAGCGAACTGATCAAGAATGACACAAAACTGGGCACTGGCGCACTGGCTACAGGTGGCAAACACGTGACGGTGCATTACACCGGCTGGTTGTACGATGAAACAGCACCAGAACATAAGGGCAAGAAGTTTGACAGTTCACGTGATCGCCGTGAACCGTTTGATTTTGCGTTGGGCGCAGGTCAGGTCATCAAGGGTTGGGATCAGGGGTTTGACGGCATGAAAGTGGGCGGTCAGCGTACACTGATTATTCCTTCAGCAATGGGCTATGGCGCGCGCGGTGCGGGTGGTGTGATTCCTCCTAATGCCACGCTGGTATTTGACGTAGAATTGCTGGGCGTAAACTAACCCGGTGTCTGACCACCATCATGTTTTACATTGACCTCTTCGCCGCACTGGATCGCCACAAAGTCGATTATTTGTTGATCGGAGGATTGGCTGTTTCGCTGCATGGTGTAGAGCGTGCCACGATGGATGTGGACATTACGGTGGCAATGAATCCGCTCAATCTGGAAGCATTAATAGCAACGGCGAAGGAATTGAATCTCACGCCAGTGTTGCCTATTACACTGGAATCTCTTGGCGATATCGAATTGCTGCGAGATTGGCACATGCATCGCAATCTGGAAGTGTTCGCGATGTGTGCGCCAGGACTGGCTGGTGTAACGATAGACGTGCTGTTGTTTCCGCCGGTTGATTTTTCGGGCATGGCTGAACGTGCGGTTGAATTTGATGTTGCCGATACGCCGATTAAGGTGGTTGCAATTGATGATTTGATTGCGCTTAAAAATGCAGTAAAGCGCCCGATCGACCTTTCAGACATCGAACATTTGCAACGGATCAAATCGACATGAAGCCGGTATTTAATCCTGGCGATCGTACCTATTTCGTCAGTGACGAGCGTTTGCGTGCATTCGGGCAGCTCACGGCAGAACAAAAATTACGTTGGGTCGAGGAGCTGGCTAATTTTTTGCGCTTGGCTAAAATCAGCAAGAAAAAAACACGAGGTAGCTAAATGTTTGAGATTCGGGTTCACGGGCGCGGCGGTCAGGGTGTCGTCACTGCCACCGAGATGTTATCGGTGGCAGCGTTTGAGGAAGGACGTCACGCACAGGCCTTTCCCAGCTTCGGTTCAGAACGCACCGGTGCCCCGGTGGTGGCATTTTGCCGTATTTCCGATCGCGAAATACGATTGCGCGAACCTATCATGAAACCGGATGCGCTCATCATTCAGGACCCCACACTGCTGCATCAAATCGACGTCTTCGCCGGGTTAAAATCCGACGGATACGTTCTGCTCAACTCGCGCCACTCTCTCGAAGAATTGGGCTTGAGCGAACTCATCACACATTTCGACGCGACAAGGTTTTGTACCTTGTCAGCCACCGATCTGGGGCTAAAACACATCGGTCGCCCCATTCCCAATATGCCGTTGATTGCCGGATTTGCCGCGCTCTCCGGCCTTATCCAGCTTGAATCGGTGATTCTCGCAATCAATGAGAAGTTCAAAGGTAAGGTTGCTCAGGGGAATATTGCGGCCGCGACCGAAGCCTACAATCTGGTAAAAGATATGATGTGCACCCCCTTCGCATCTTCCCCATTGAAGGGGGAAAATCATGCTTAAACAGACCGAAGGATCAAAGGCTGTTGCCGAGGCGATTGCATTGTGCCGCCCAGAAGTGATCTGCGCTTATCCGATTTCTCCGCAGACCCACATCGTCGAGGCGCTGGGCGAGATGGTGAAAGCGGGAAATTTGACCCCTTGTGAATTCATCAATGTGGAGAGTGAATTTGCGGCGATGTCGGTGGCGATCGGTGCTTCGGCCGCAGGGGCGCGATCCTATACCGCGACCGCCTCGCAAGGCTTGCTGTTCATGGTCGAAGCGGTCTATAACGCCGCAGGGCTTGGGCTGCCCATCGTGATGACGGTGGCCAATCGCGCCATAGGCGCGCCGATCAATATCTGGAACGACCACTCCGATTCGCTCTCGCAGCGAGACTCAGGCTGGATGCAATTGTTTGCCGAAACCAATCAGGAAGCGGTTGATCTGCACATCCAGGCGTTCCGGTTGGCAGAAGAATTGTCCATGCCCATCATGGTCTGCATGGATGGCTTTATCCTCACTCATGCCTTTGAGCGTATTGATATTCCTGAACAAAATCAAGTTGACAGCTATTTGCCGCCGTTCGATCCGCGCCAAGTGCTTGATCCTGCAGAACCGGTATCTATCGGTGCGATGGTAGGGCCTGAAGCGTTTATGGAGGTGAAATACCTGGCGCATGCCAAACAGATGCAGGCCATCGAGCGTATTCCTGTACTTGCCGCCGAGTTCAAACAAATCTTCGGTCGTGACAGCGGCGGACTGATCCGCACCTATTGCAGCGAAGATGCCGAGACGATGGTGATCGCCATGGGGTCGGTGTTGGGCACCATCAAGGACACCGTGGACGAGATGCGCGCCGAAGGTCACAAAATCGGGGTGTTGGGCATCATCAGCTATCGCCCCTTCCCGCTGGAACAGGTGCGCGCGGCGCTTAGCAGTTGCAAGCGTTTCGTGGTGCTGGAGAAGAGCCTGGCGGTCGGCATGGGTGGCATCGTGGCGACCGATGTACGCATGGCGGTGACAGGTTCCGGTCTCAAGGGTTACACCGCAATCGCAGGTTTGGGCGGGCGACCGATTACCCGTGCGACTTTGCATAAACTGTTCCTTCAGGCCGAACAGGAGTTGTTGCCACCTGTCACCTTCGTTGATCTCGACTGGGAGGCGGTCAACAAACAGCTGACCCGCGAGCAGCAGACCCGCCGTTCCGGTCCCGCTGCCGAGAACATGCTGCACGATAAGGGCCTGATTTCGGCCAAATTCGGATAAGGAATCATCATGGGATTTCAACCCGTAAAGTTCTATCAGACTGGCACCTTCACCATCGGCAACCGCTTGCTGGAACCCGATGAGCGCAGTGTGCAATCAGGTCAGGCGCGCAGCAATTCGATTAATTCGGGGCATCGCGCCTGCCAGGGTTGCGGTGAAGCGCTGGGTGCGCGTTATGCGATCGATGCGGCGATGGCGGAGAGTAAAGGGCAGCTGATCGCCGCGAATGCCACCGGTTGTCTGGAAGTTTTTTCCACGCCTTATCCTGAATCGTCCTGGCAATTGCCGTGGATACATTCCTTGTTCGGTAACGCGCCGGCGGTTGCGACCGGTATCGCGGCTGCCATGAAGGTGAAGGGCAAGACGGAAGTTCGAGTGGTGGCGCAAGGCGGGGACGGCGGCACGACTGACATCGGCTTCGGCTGCCTGTCCGGCATGTTCGAACGTAATGACGATGTGCTGTATCTCTGCTACGACAATCAGGCGTATATGAATACCGGCGTACAAAGGTCGAGCGCCACGCCGCCTGCCGCGCGTACGGCAACCACCATGCCGGTCGGCCCTAATCCCGGCAATGCCTTCGGTCAGGGAAAAAATGTACCGGAAATCGCCATGGCGCACGGTATTCCTTATGTCGCCACGGCGACGGTTGCCGACTTGCGCGATCTTGAATACAAGGTGCGCCGCGCAATGAAGATGCATGGCGCGCGTTATATCCAGATATTTGTTCCCTGTCCGCTGGGCTGGGGAACGGCGTCCAGCGACACCATCCGCATGGCGCGGCTGGCCAAGGAGTCCGGCATGTTCCCGGTGTTCGAGGCCGAGCACGGCGAAGTGGTCGGTGTATCCAAGATACGTCACAAAATACCGGTTGAAGAATATTTGCAGCCACAGAAACGTTTCGCGCATCTGTTCGGTACGAACGGACATCCCGAGATGGTGACGCGCATGCAGGCGATTGCCGACCGCAACATCCGCAAGTACGGCTTGCTCGACGAGGAGGGTTGTTGACATGTACAAACCATTCGCCATCACGCTCAAGCCCGGTACCTCGCTGGCCAATATGACCGGAACCTGGCGCACCGAGCGCCCCGTGTATCTCAACCGTCTGCCGCCTTGCAATAATGCCTGTCCGGCCGGGGAAAATATCCAGGGTTGGCTTTTTCATGCAGAATCAGGTAATTACGAACAAGCCTGGCGGGTGCTGACGGAAAACAATCCGCTGGCAGCGGTGATGGGGCGCGTGTGCTATCACCCTTGTGAAACCGCCTGTAATCGTGGACAACTGGACAGCTCGGTCGGCATCAATTCGGTGGAGCGTTTCTTAGGCGATGAGGCCATCAAACGAGGCTGGAAATTTGACGCGCCTGCCAGTTCATCCGGCAAACGAGTGCTGGTTGTCGGTGCAGGTCCTTCGGGGCTTTCCGCCGCCTACCATCTGGCGCGCATGGGGCATCAGGTCGAGATTCAGGAGGCGGGCCCGCTGGCTGGTGGCATGATGCGTTTCGGCATTCCGAAATATCGTCTACCGCGCGAGGTGCTCGATGCCGAGGTGCAGCGTATCCTTGATCTGGGTGTCACGCTCAAACTGAACTGCAAAGTATCCAGCATCGAACAGAGCATGAAAGACGGGCGCTTTGACGCCGCTTTTCTCGCGGTCGGTGCACATATCGGCAAACGCGCGATGATACCTGCGGGAGATGCGGCGAAAATTGTCGATGCGGTATCGGTGTTGCGCTCGATGGAGGGTGAAGATAAGCCGTTGCTGGGTCGCCGCGTGGTGGTATACGGCGGCGGAAATACCGCAGTGGATGTGGCGCGTACCGTCAAGCGCATGGGGGCAGAACCCATCATCGTTTACCGCCGTACGCGCGACAAAGCGCCCGCTCACGATTTTGAGATCGAAGAGGCCTTGCAGGAAGGCGTGATGATCAAGTGGCTGTCCACCATCAAGCATGCGGGCGACAGTAGTATCACCATCGAAAAGATGGCGCTGGACGACAAAGGCTTTCCGCAGCCGACCGGCGAGTATGAAACGCTGGAAGCGGATTCCGTGGTGCTGGCGCTGGGTCAGGATGTCGACCTGTCGCTGCTGCAAGGTGTAGCCGGACTGGAAATTGTGAACGGTACGGTGCAAGTCGCACCGAATATGATGACCGGTCATCCGGGTATCTTCGCCGGTGGCGACATGGTGCCGTCCGAGCGTACCGTTACCGTGGCCGTCGGTCACGGTAAGAAGGCGGCTCGTCATATCGACGCATGGCTGCAAGGCTCAAGCTATCAACCGGCAGAGAAACACGAGCTGGCGGAATATGGCAAACTCAACACATGGTATTACTCGGATGCCGATAAGACCGTGCGTCCTATGCTGGATGTTATCCGTCGCCAGACCAGTTTCGATGAAGTGCAGGGGGGGCTTGATGAGTCCACCGCACTGTTCGAGGCGCGCCGCTGTCTGTCATGCGGCAACTGTTTCGAGTGCGATAACTGCTACGGCGTTTGTCCTGACAATGCGGTGATTAAGTTGGGGCCGGGCAAAGGATTTCAATTCAACTACGACTATTGCAAGGGTTGCGGACTTTGCGTGGCGGAATGCCCGTGCGGTGCGATCAAGATGGAGCCGGAAGAAACCTGATGGGAATGATTTCACAATCTCTGCTAGTCACAGCGCTGATGCTGGCTGTCTCGAATCTGTTCATGACTTTTGCGTGGTATGGTCACCTGAAAAATATGTCTACCTCGCCCTGGTATGTCGCGGCGTTAGTCAGTTGGGGAATCGCGTTGTTTGAGTACCTGATACAGGTGCCCGCCAATCGCATCGGCTATACCGTACTCAATCTCGGTCAGTTGAAGATCCTGCAGGAAGTCATCACGCTGCTGGTATTCGTGCCGTTTGCCGTGATGTATATGAACCAACCCTTAAAGTGGGATTATCTTTATGCCGCACTCTGTATGATGGGCGCGGTGTATTTTATTTTTAGAACATAACCCGTCATTCCGGCGAAGGCCGGAATCCAGCCAATAAAAAAATCCCGCGTAGCGGACAAACATTAGGTTTTGTCTGCTGTGCAGTTATTCTAAATACCTGGATTCCGGCCTTCGCCGGAATGACGAAATTGGAATTAATGATGAGCAAACAAACACATATCCATATTCTCGGTATCTGCGGCACTTTTATGGGCGGCATTGCAGCCATCGCCAAACATGCAGGTTTTCGCGTCACCGGTTGCGACACCAATGTCTATCCGCCGATGAGCACGCAACTGGAGGCGCAGGGGATAGAACTGATCAGCGGTTTCGGTACGGAGCAACTGGAACTCAATCCTGATATTTATGTGATCGGCAACGTGGTCACGCGCGGCAATCCGTTGATGGAGGAAATTTTAAACCGCAACTTACCTTATGTTTCCGGCCCTCAATGGCTCGCCGACACGCTGCTGCGCGATCGCTGGGTGCTGGGTGTGGCAGGTACACACGGCAAGACTACCACCGCGTCGATGCTGGCCTGGATACTGGAACATGCGGGGCTTAATCCGGGTTTCCTGATTGGCGGCGTGCCGCAGAACTTTGATATCTCGGCGCGTCTGACCGAATCGCCGTTTTTCGTGATCGAGGCCGATGAATACGATACCGCGTTCTTCGATAAGCGTTCCAAGTTTGTGCACTACCATCCGCGCACAGTGGTATTGAATAATCTGGAATTTGATCACGCCGACATCTTTGCCGATCTGTATGCGATAGAGACGCAGTTCCATCATCTGGTGCGCACCGTGCCGGGCAATGGTCTGGTCGTCGCCAATGGCCGCGAAGCATCGTTAGAGCGTGTGATCAAGCGCGGTTGCTGGACGCCGGTGGAGACGTTCGGCCTCCTTCACCCCAGCTCTCTCCCAAAGGGCGAGGGAGTTAATACCAGTGGTTGGCAAATAGACGATGAAAATCGCGTGACACTGAATGGTCAGCTGCAAGGTGTGCTTAACTGGGACTTGCTGGGCGAACACAATCGCATGAATGCACTGGCGGCGCTGGCTGCCGCGCGTCATGCCGGCGTACCTGTCGCACTGGGACTTGAAGCGTTGGGTTTGTTTAAGAACGTGAAGCGGCGCATGGAGGTGAAGGGTGTCGTCAACGGCATCACGGTTTATGACGATTTCGCCCATCATCCAACCGCGATCGACACGACTGTGGCCGGACTGCGCCACAAAGTCGGCACGGCACGGATACTGGCGGTGCTGGAACCACGATCCAACACCATGAAGCTGGGGGTGATGAAAGACGCACTGCCCGGCAGCCTGAAAGATGCGGATCTGGTATTTTGCTATTCGGGAAATCTGGGCTGGGATGCAAAAGGCGCGTTAGCCCCTATGGGTGATAAGGCGGTTGTGCTGGACGATCTGGATCAACTGATTGAGGCTATCTTCACCGCCGCTCTGCCGGGCGATCAAATCTTGGTGATGAGTAACGGCGGGTTCGGCGGAATACACGATAAGTTGTTGAAAAAACTAGATAAATAGCTTGGGTGGCGAGTGCTTGTTACTCGCTGCATTTGGGAGGTAACAAACAACATCGTCTGTCTGCAATCGAGACTAAGGAGATAGTGGCGACTGACAGCAAACTGGCAATCAATTCACAACGTCAACCCCGTTTTACTAACGCCTCAAACTGCTCAATTGGCAATGGCTTGCTAAATAGATAGCCTTGGTAGTGATGACATCCATAGCGATACAGAAGCTGTTTATGCTCTTCTGTTTCCACACCTTCGGCGATGACGTTCAACTTCATGCTATGTGCCATTGCAATAATGGTTCGCACGATAGCATTGTCCCCATCATCAATGGTCATATCGCGCACAAATGACTGATCAATCTTAAGCTGATTGAGAGGAAGTTTCTTGAGATATTGCAAAGAGGAATAACCGGTACCAAAGTCATCCAGCGAGAACATAATACCGGTTTCTCTCAACATAAGCATAGTTGAAATGATCTCTTCTATCTTCTCAATCAGCATGCTTTCGGTCAGCTCCAGCTTGAGCCGCGTCGGGTTGATTCCATAGCGTTGCACTGTGGACTGTACTTGAGTCACAAAATCCACTTGATTGAACTGTCTGGCACTGACGTTTACCGCCAACACGAGGTCGCGGGTGGATGCATGTTGTTCCCATGCTTTGAGCTGCGCGCATGCCGTCTCAAGTACCCACAGACCGATCGGTAAAATCAGTCCGGTTTCTTCCGCCAGCGGGATAAATTCGGCGGGGGATACCATGCCACGCTCAGGATGAATCCAGCGGATCAGGGCTTCTGCACCCAACGGATGATGCTCACTATCCACCTGAATCTGGTAGTAAAGATGAAATTGCCGGGCTTTAAGTGCAGCGCGCATTTCGTTTTCGAGTGATGCCCGTGCATTGACGGTCTCCTGCATCGCAGGATCGAAGAAACGCTGCGTGTTGCGCCCGGCATTCTTGGACTGGTACATCGCAATATCGGCTTGCTTGAACAGTTCGTCAATACTGGTGCTGCTGCTATTAAATAAGGTCGCGCCAATACTGGGGGTGTTGCGATATTCGTGTGCGGCGAGCTGGTAGGGCAGGTTGAGGCGGTCGATAATTTTGTGGGCGGCGATTTCTGTCTGTGCAGCCGCTTCCGCTGTTTGTTCACTTATGCCTTCGAGCATCACCACGAATTCGTCGCCGCCCATTCTGGCGACGGTATCGCCTTCCCGCACACAGGCCGTCAGACGCTGTGAAACCTGTTTTAGCAGCAAATCGCCGATGTCGTGGCCGAGGGTATCGTTGAGTGCTTTGAAGTTGTCAAGATCGATAAATAGCAGTGCCCCTTGCCGGTTGTTGCGTGCGCTGGATGCCAGCGCCTGTTTCAGGCGGTCTGTCAGCAGACGCCGGTTGGGCAAGCCGGTGAGCGGATCGTAGAACGCCAGCAGCTTAATTTCATCGGCGGCCGCCAGGCTTGCGGTGATGTCTGTAAACGTGCCGACATAGTGGGTGATGCTGCCATCTTTGTCTTTCACCGTGGTGACCGTCAGATGTTGCGGATAGATTTCGCCGTTTTTGCGTTTATTCCAGATTTCGTCTTCCCAGCTGCCGGTGTCCCTGATGCTCTCCCACATCAGCTGATAGAAATGACTATCATGGCGGCCCGAATTGAGCAGCTTCGGCGTCTGACCGACCGCATCTTCAATGCTGTAACCGGTAATTGCGGTAAAGGCTTTGTTCACCCTCAGGATGATCCCGTCGGCATCGGTGATCAGCATGCCTTCCTGTGCTTCAAAGGCGGAGGCGGCGATGCGCAGATCGGCTGCCGTGCGCTGTGATTCGCGCAGATAAAGTACGACTGCGGAAGAGGTGATGATCAGCATGCTGCCGGCAGAGGCGAGCAACAGGAACAGCCATATCTTCTCGTTGTCAAGACGTACAATCTCATCCAGAGATCGGGAGGTGTAGATGGTGATCGCATCGTCGGGCAGATTCTTTGCTGTAAAAACGACGGGTTTGCCGTCGATCAGCACGGCAGTGGGGAATCGCTGTTTTTCCCATGGCGTAATCACCAGGGGTTCAATGGCACTTTGCTTGTACTGCAGCATGATCTTGTCTGCCGACAATTTTGTGACAGTCGCATCGGGCAGGTAGTGGTATTCGATACGCTTGTCCGGTGCCAGTATGATCACGCCATTGGCATCGGTGATGAAGGCGTTAGCTTGATTTGTCCAGCGGGCAAATTGCGTGATGTTGCGTTTGACCACCACGACACCGAGAAAGTGACCTTTTTCACGTACCGAGTGAGAATAAAACAACCCGGGAATTTTGCTGGCTCGTCCCACGGCATACTGATGGCCGTGTTCGTCCGCGCGCGCCTGACGGAAATAATCGCGATCCATATAGTTTATGCCGATAAAACTCTCGGGTTTGTCGGCGTTGCTCGATGAGATGCAATCACCCGCCGCATTCAGGATGAACACGACATCGGCCCCCAGGCTGCTGGCAACACTCGCCAGCTCAGTGTTTACATCGCCAAGTTGTCTATCCTGAGTCCAGCGCTGTTTGCGTTCCTTGACCGTCAGGCTGGAAGGGGGCGTATTAAAATGGCGCAATACCTGCAGCGTATCCATATCGCGTGCGAATACCAGCGCAATACCTTTGAGCAGTTCAATGTTGTTATCCAGGTTACCGGCAACCTGTTCACTCCTTTGTATGGACCGTTGTTTTTCATCCTGGTAAACGGTTTGGGTCAGGCGGTTGTAGTAATAATCAGCACTTAACCAGGCAAGGCCTGTCCAGCATGCGATCAGCAAAGCGATCAACTTGTAGGAGCGCCCGATAGATAACAGGTTCGGCTGGTTGGTGTAGGTGGCGATGATGGTGATCACAATAATCAGGCCTGTTGCCGCCAGCACGATCGCGGCAAGAAAAGCCGGCGCGATTCCATCGGAAACGGTGGTGTTGCCACGAACGAAATAGGCGGATGCCATTGCCGTATAGTGCATGCCTGAGACGGCCAGTCCCATCACAGTTGCGCTTGCGACGGTGCTCCACTTTGCCCATCTGCCATGCAGTGACTGAAGCCGGAATTTGATCCACAGTGAAAGCGTGGCCAGCAGGATGGCAACGACAATAGACAGCGCAAACAGTTTGATATCGTAGCGTATCAGGCCGTTCAGGCGCATCGCGGCCATGCCGGAATAGTGCATGGCGCCGATGCCGGCACCAATCAGCAATCCGCCCAGCGCAAGCTGCGAACGGGATAATTCACGCCGGCTGATGATTTTCAGTGCAAATGCGCTGGCTAGAATGCCGGGAATCGTTGAGAGGAAGGTAAGGCTGGCATCATAACTGGTCGAACAGGGCAGGCTGAAGGCCAGCATGCCGACAAAATGCATGGCCCATATGCCGATACCTAAGCACAGGCTGCCGCCGGCAATCCACAGATGTCTGGTTTTTGCCAATGCAACTGTTGCAACATGTTGGGAAACCAGCAGCGCTGCATAGGATGCGAATATCGCGACAATGACGGATAAACTGACCAGCACGAAGTCATAGTTTCCGGTGTAGAGCACACTGCTATCCGGGGGCGAAATGATAAGGTTCAGCATTTAATTTCCATGATAATTTGGAGCTATTGGATCTATATGGCGGTGCAATAAATACCTATTACTATTAATCGCTTATATATTCAATATCACCTGCTCTATAGTCATGTTGAGATGGCGATCTACTCGATTAGACCTATCGTTATCGTCAGAGTCCTGATTGCGTGGAGTTGCAGGACTTTTTATCAATGCAGGCTTTACTACATAATGCAGTTTTCAATATCAGGTATCCGAGTGGCGGCTGATGGCACTTTTCGGGCACCCGCGAGTCGCTCCATTCTACAGCACGATCGGCATCCATTCCGCATTGTGTTGTGCCGTAAACGAACGCTGCGAGGCATGTGACGTCTACGGAAAGCGGTTCTCGTAAGCAGCTTGAATGCGTACATGTTTAGGTATAGCATGTACGCGTTCATCAGAAGGATATTTAATCATGCAAAGACGACTCACCGCGACCCGTTTACGCAGTGAATTATTCAGTACGCTGGATCTTGTCGCTAACACGGGAGAATCGGTTGAAATTCAACGTCCCGGCGGATTGGTACGCATCGTCTGCGACAATTCAGCCAGGCGCCTCGCAACCCTCCAGCCTCATCCTCACACTATTAACGGCGATGCTGATGATCTCGCGAGTTTATCGTGGGAGCAAACTTGGCAACCTACGCTGTGAAACGGCTTTATCTCGACACACACATTCTGGTTTGGCTCTACCAGGATGGTGCGGTGCGCCTGACACCGGAGGGCGTGCGCGCGATTGAAGCCGCAGAACAACTGCTTATTTCACCTATGGTTGAGCTGGAACTGACTTATCTTCATGAAATTTCGCGTATCAACTGCAACGCGCACACAATACTGGACAGTTTAAGACGTGACATTGGACTGGAAACTTGCACGCAACCTTTTGCTGCTGCGATTGGTGCAGCGTTGCCGATCGAATGGACGCGTGACCCTTTTGACCGCATCATCGTTGCCCAGGCTGCGCACCGTGAATCGCCCTTACTGACGGCAGACCAGAATATTCGCAATCATTATTCGGCGGCGATATGGTAGCGATTTACGCTTCCTGCTCTTCCAGTCCCAGTTCCTGAATCTTGCGCGTCAGGGTGTTGCGACCGATACCGAGTAAGGTTGAAGCTTCAATGCGTCGTCCGTTGGTGTGATGCAGCGCCTGTAAGATCATCGTACGCTCAAATTGCGCCATAAATCGATCCATGATGCCTTCGTCGCCATGCTGCAATGCCGCATCGACCTGACTTGCCAGTTCAGAACTCCAGTCGCCGGGCGTGGTTGTCGCACTTTCAATATTACGCCATTCGGGAGGGAGATCGGCTATCTCAACGACTTGTGACGGGGTCATCACGGTCAGCCAGTGGCACAGGTTTTCCAGTTGCCGGACATTGCCCGGAAAATCCTGCGAGCTTAGATGCTGCAAGGTGGCCTCGCTAAATTGTTTCTGATCGACGGCCAGTTCGGAGGCGCTCTTTTGCAGGAAAAATTTGGCCAGCAAGGGAATATCTTCGCGGCGTTCACGCAGCGGCGGCAGGCGCAGACGGATCACGTTCAGACGATGAAACAAGTCTTCGCGGAACAATCCCTGCTTGACGCGCTCTTCCAGATTTTGATGTGTGGCGGTAATGATGCGTACGTTGGCTTTGATCGGTTGATGACCGCCAACCCGATAGAAATTCCCGTCAGATAACACGCGCAGCAAACGGGTTTGCAACTCGGAAGGCATGTCGCCTATTTCATCTAGGAATAGGGTGCCGCCTTCGGCTTGTTCAAAGCGTCCGTGCCGCATCGCTGCAGCACCGGTAAATGCGCCGCGTTCATGGCCGAACAACTCGGATTCGAGCAAATCCTTGGGAATCGCTGCGGTGTTGATGGCAATAAATTCCTTGTCTGCACGCGGGCTATGCCTGTGTAGTGCGTGGGCCACCAGTTCCTTGCCAGTCCCGGATTCTCCGTTGATCAGCACTGTGGCATGGGACTGTGAGAGTCTGCCGATGGCGCGAAACACATCCTGCATGGCCGGAGCATGCCCCAGAATATCTGCGCCGACTTCAAGTTGCCCCGCATCGGTCGATTTGCGCCGACTCTGTTCCAGCGCGCGGCGTATCAGATCGACCGCATGGTTAATGTCGAAGGGCTTGGGCATATACTCAAAGGCGCCGCCCTGAAATGCCGAAACGGCGCTCTCAAGGTCGGAATACGCGGTCATAATGATGACCGGAATCAGCGGATGGCGCTGATGCAGTACCTGCAAGAAATCCAACCCCGAGCTGCCCGGCATGCGAATATCGCTGACCACGACCTGTGGCAGCTCATGACTCATCGCTTTGAGGGCGTCATCTGCCGAGGCAAAGCTCTTGAATTCAATCTCGGCGCGCGTCAGCGACTTTTCCAGCACCCAGCGTATCGAGCGGTCATCATCAATTATCCAGACTGGTTTCATAGTATGCTCGATCAATCTAATTTATTTTAATATTCAAATAGTTGCATTCGCTATCGACTTACGTCTAGCGACTGTTTTTAAGGCAATGGCAACATCACGGTGAATCGTGTGCATCCGGGTTCGCTGTCAAATTCGATCGTGCCGCGATGCTGGCTGACAAAATCCTGTGCCAGCGTCAGCCCCAGTCCGTGACCATCGGCACGTCCTGATACCAAAGGATAAAAAATCTTGTCGCGCAAGGCAGGCGGGATGCCAGGTCCGTTGTCTATGATCTGCACCATCACCGCCAGTTTATGATTTTGTTTGATCAGGGTGACCTGGCGCGCGATGCGGGTACGCAGAATGATGCGTCCCTTGCCATGCATGGCTTGTGCGGCGTTGCGCACGATGTTCAGTATCACCTGTATCAGTTGTTCTTTGTCGCCGATTAAGGCGGGCAGGCTGATGTCATAGTCGCGCTGGATTTCCAGGTTCTCAGGCATCTCAGCCAAAACGACTGAGCGTACCCGTTCCAATACCTCGTGTATATTCAGCGCGCTGTAATGTGAAGCATTTTGCGGTGTGAGCAATTTTTCCATCAAGGCGCGCAGCCGGTCCGCTTCCTGGATGATCACCTGAGTGTATTCGCGCAGTCCGGGTTTTTCCAGTTCCTGTTCCAGCAGTTGCGCAGCGCCTCTTATGCCGCCCAGCGGATTTTTGATTTCATGCGCGAGGTTGCGCAGCAGCAATCGATTGGCCTGAGTCTGATCCAGCATCTGCTCTTCGCGCGCCAGTTTCAACGGCCGGTCCATCGGATGGAATTCCAGCAGCAGACAGTGCGTTTCCAGTCTCACGGGCGTGACCGTGCAGCGCACATGCAATTTGTTGTGAGCATGTGTTGTCAACATCAATTCGTGCTCGATGTAGCTGGCATGGTTGCGCAATGCCCGTTGCATCGCGCTGAAGAGCTGCGTAGTATCGACAAAAACCGACTGCAATGTCTGCTTGATCAGATTTCTGCCGCTTACCTCAAACAGATTTTCGGCTGCCGTATTGAGATAGGTCACACGCGACTCATCATCCAGCAGAATGATGGCAGTGGATAAGTAGTCGAGCGTCAGATGAGTTAAGTTAGGCATGCGAATAAATAAGCAACAATCGTGCCCATGTAAGTTTATTTCAGTTTGGACAATTCGGTCTTCAACGCCTCGATATTGCGCTTATGCAAATCAACCTGTGATTTGAGGTCTTTCATTTTGTCGTTATCACGGGGAATGCTGCGATTAGCCTCGCCCGCTTGCAGGTTTTGCCGTGCGGTGATGAGTAAAGCCTCTTCAGTATTTAATTCGTCATTGAGTATTTTATGTCGCGTGTCATCGCGTCCGCGCTGTGTTTCTTCATTGACCTTGGGGAATCCTGCGGGGGTAGGGGTTGCGCGAGCGCGTTCCGGTGCTGCTTGTGGGGCAGAAGGCGATACGACGACTCGTTTCCCGCCCTTTAATGGTGCGCTGGAATAGGTGACGTGACCATCGGCATCCACGGCCTTGTAAATATCCGCTTGAGCCCATGCGGGTATCAAGCATAACAAGACTAGCAAATATCTACAGTTCATTCATGTTCTCCGGCAAAAAGTCGGTTTGAGTATAGGGCATGACACTAGCGCTGACAAAACAAATATTCAGACGTAAAAAACGGGGCACCAGGCCCCGTTTCTATTTGCTACCTGTCAGCGATTAGATGCTGTAGTACATTTCAAACTCGACCGGATGAGTCGTCATGCGCAGACGGGTTACTTCTTCCATCTTCAATGTGATGTATGCATCGAGGAAGTCGTTAGAGAATACACCGCCACGGGTCAGGAACTCGCGATCCTTATCCAGATTAGCCAATGCTTCATCCAAAGATGAGCAAACGGTTGGGATCAATGCATCTTCTTCTGGTGGCAAGTCGTACAGGTTCTTGTCAGCTGGATCGCCAGGGTGGATCTTGTTGGCGATACCGTCCAAACCCGCCATCATCAGTGCCGCGAAGCACAAGTATGGATTGGCAGTAGGATCTGGGAAACGAGTCTCAATACGGCGTGCCTTGTCGCTCGCTACGTGAGGAATACGGATCGAAGCGGAACGGTTCTTTGCAGAATACGCCAGCTTGGTCGGTGCTTCGTAGTGAGGAACCAGACGCTTGTAAGAGTTGGTGCCAGGATTGGTGATCGCGTTCAGAGCCTTAGCGTGCTTGATGATACCGCCGATGTAGTACAGCGCGGTTTCAGACAGGCCAGCGTAGCCATTGCCTGCGAACAGGTTCTTGCCATCTTTCCAGATAGACTGGTGAACGTGCATACCGGAACCGTTGTCGCCGACGATAGGCTTAGGCATGAAAGTCGCGGTCTTGCCGTGCTGGTGAGCCACGTTGTGTACCACGTATTTCAGTGCTTGAGTCTGGTCAGCGCGGCGTACCAGTGTGTCGAACTTGGTGCCGATTTCGCATTGACCTGCGGTCGCCACTTCGTGGTGATGAACTTCGACTTCGATGCCGATGTCTTCAAGAATCAGACACATCGCAGCGCGAATGTCATGCAAGCTATCCACCGGAGGAACTGGGAAGTAACCACCCTTAACTACTGGGCGGTGACCGGTATTGCCGCCATCGTACTTCTCATCGGAAGACCATGCAGCCTCTTCTGAGTTGATCTTGACTGAGCAACCGGACATGTCGATCTTCCAGTTAATCGAATCAAAGATGAAGAATTCTGGCTCAGGACCGAAGTAAGCGGTATCGCCCACGCCGGAAGATTGCAGATACGCTTCAGCGCGCTTAGCGATGGAACGTGGATCACGGTCATAGCCCTTACCGTCGGTAGGTTCTACCACGTCGCAGGTGATGACCAGCGTGACGTCTTCCATGAATGGATCGAGGTAAGCGGCAGATGGATCCGGCATCAACAACATGTCAGACGCTTGAATGCCCTTCCAGCCGGCGATGGAAGAACCATCGAATGCGTGACCTTCTTCAAACTTGTCCATACCCACGTACTTAGCTGGAACAGAAACGTGCTGTTCTTTGCCGCGTGTATCGGTAAAACGGAAATCCACGAACTTAACGTCGTGGTCTTTAATCATTTGCAATACATCATTAGCCGACAACGCCATAACTCTCTCCCAAAGTATCAATCGAACAGTAAATTACAACCCGAAAATATAGACGCAGGAAACGTGCCAGCCTAACCTGCGTGCCAAGACGGCATTGTGCCATAAGCATGCGTCCAAACACAAAAAAAAATAGCACCAAAGGTGGGCTAAAGACGACTTTTACGCACTATTTTTGTGCGTGATTGCGGTGAATATGAATGACGCGGAATAATGAATCATCGACGGCAATTTCATTGCAACGGGCCTGCAGCGCATCGGCTTGTTCATAAATGTCGATCGGCAAATAAAGCTCCACATCGACACGGCCATCCAGATAATGGAAAACCACACGGTTGCTCACTAAGTGTTTATCACCTAAGCGAGCGGCGAGTTGCGCCAGCAAAGCCGGGCGGCTGGGTAATTTATTGTTGTGTTTGGCCTGCATATCGTCTTCAGGGTCGATGTGTACCATCACATCCATCACATGATGGTTATTGAGCACCGCCATGCGAGCCGACTCGGCAATGTAATGTCCTTCGGACACACTGATCTTGGGATCCACCAGAATATGTGCATCCACCAGCGCGTTGTCCGCCATCTTGCGCGTGCGCAAATCGTGCAAACCAACTACTCCGTGGGTATTAAGCAAGGTTTGCTTAATCGCCTCGACCTCTTCGGCATCAAGGCCGGTGTCGATCAGTTCGGACAGCGCCTCCAGTGCCAGCTTCCCGCCCATATGCGCAATCATTACGCCCACCACGGCGGCGGCGACCAGATCCAGAAAAGTGTAACCCAGCAAATTGCCGATAATCCCGACTACCACCACCAGCGAGGAAGCGGCATCCGAACGGGCGTGCCACGCGTTGGCGACCAGCATCTGCGAGCGCACCCTAAGTGCGATCGCCAGCATATAGCGGAACATGCCTTCCTTAGCGAACAGGGCCAGCAGAGCGATGGCGAGTGCGAAGGAGTTAACGGACTGTAATGCAACTGGATGTTGCAAGCGAATCGCGGCGGCGACCAGCAAGCCGACACCCAATGCCGCCAGAAAAGCGCCCAGGATCAGTGTGGCCGCCGTTTCAACTCGTGCGTGACCGTAAGGGTGTTTGGCATCGGCGTGACGATTGCCGTGCCGATTCGCGTAGAGCACCAGCACGTCGGATAGTAGATCAGACAGCGAATGCAGGCCATCGGCCATCAAAGCCTGTGAGTGGGAAACGAATCCGCCTGCAACCTGGAGCAATGTCAATATCAGATTAACGTAGATGCTCACCCAAGTGCTTTTTTGTGCGGCGGCGTACCGTTCCGGGTTGGCAGGCTCAAAAGCTGTTTTATCTGTGTGTGTAGTGTGATTTTTCATGTCGGTTGCGCTAGTATCCAGCTATACCGCGCAGAATAACATTCCACGCGTCATTCGTTAAACATTACCGCAAAGATTAAAGAAAGAAATATCATGGGAAAAATTACTTCCATCCTGCAAGCCGCTCAACAGCGTGCCCGGGATCTGAATCTGCCTTATGAAGGAGCCTTGTTTCCAGACGAAGCATATGAGTTGTTGCAATCAGCACCGGGTGCCAAACTAGTTGATGTACGCAGTCGCGCCGAGTTGGACTGGGTAGGGCGCATACCCGACGCCGTCGAAATCGAATGGGCCTCCTATCCGGGTATGTCACTTAACCCGAATTTTCTTGCAGCGCTCGGACAGCAAGTCGACAAGGAGTCGTTGGTACTATTTGTGTGCCGTACCGGTGTGCGTTCCAATACGGCCGCAGCAGCGGCAACCGGGGCGGGATTCCTCGATTGCTACAATGTGCTTGAAGGATTCCAGGGGGAAAAGGACACCGAAGGACACCGTAACACCACCGGCGGATGGTGCGCCGCCGGCCTGCCATGGGTACAAGGCTAATTTGAATAGTCTATAGTCAACGGGGCGTGGTCGGAGAAGCGTTGTTCCTTGTAGATGCTGGCCGATTTCGCACGTTGAGCGATGCCGGGTGTGGCGATCTGGTAGTCGATGCGCCAACCGACATTCTTGGCCCAAGCCTGGCCGCGATTTGACCACCAGGTATAGGCTTCGAGTTCGGGATGAACCACGCGAAACACATCGACGAAACCTACTTCATCGAAGAGTTGGGTCAGCCAGTTGCGCTCTTCAGGTAAAAATCCTGAATTCTTCTTATTGCCACGCCAGTTCTTCAGATCAATTTCCTTGTGCGCGATGTTCCAATCACCGCAGACGATGACTTCACGCCCGCTGGCGCGCAATTCTTGCAGGTGCGGTAAAAAGGCGGCCATAAAGTTAAGCTTTACCTGTTGGCGCTCTTCTCCGCTGGAGCCGGAGGGCAGATACAGGGACACCACGCTGTAATCGGCAAAGTCGGCGCAAATATAACGTCCCTCGGCATCAAACTCCTCGATGCCCAGACCGACGATCACCTGCTCAGGTTTTTCGCGAGTGTAAATCCCGACGCCGCTGTAGCCTTTTTTCTGGGCGTAATGGAAATAGCCGTGATAGCCGTGCGGCATGAGCATCTGTTCGGTCATGTCCGCCGCTTGCGCCTTGAGCTCCTGCAAACAGATGACGTCTGCATCTTGTAGCGCCAGCCAATCAATAAAGCCTTTGCTGGTGGCGGAGCGTATGCCGTTCAGATTGATAGAGATGATGCGCACAAAATTTCCGATGCAAGAGTAGGGGGCGCGAGATTATAATGATTCTCACCGTCATATCATACACAGCCATGCTAAATTTCAGACAAGATTTCATCCGCTTTGCCGTTCAAAAAAACGTGTTGCGCTTCGGCGAATTTCAAACCAAGGCGGGGCGTCTCTCCCCTTACTTCTTCAACGCGGGTTTATTCAATGACGGTGATTCGATGCGCGCGTTGTCGCAGTTTTATGCACAGACGATACTGGCTTCCGATATTCCCTTCGATATGATCTTCGGGCCAGCCTACAAGGGCATTCCGCTGGCAGCCGGGACGGCCATCGCCTTGTCCGAGCAGGGGCGCAATGTGCCGTATTGTTACAACCGCAAGGAAGCTAAGGACCACGGCGAAGGTGGCACGACGGTCGGCGCGAAGCTTGAAGGTCGCGTCTTGATCATCGACGATGTCATCTCGGCCGGCACCTCTGTCAGGGAATCCATTGAATTGATCCGTGCAGCCGGTGCCCAACCTTGCGCGGTGGTGATAGCGCTGGACAGGATGGAGCGCGGTTTGAGCGATTTGTCCGCCGTGCAGGAAGTACAGCAAAGCTACGATATTCCGGTCATTGCGATCGCCACGCTCAATGACTTGTTGTGTTTCTTGCAGGACGAACCTGAAATGCTAGCGAATTTGGGTGCAGTGCAGGCGTATCGCGATCTATTCGGTGTTGAAAATGATATTTAAATCAATCAATTACAAATTGATTGCGCTGCCTTTTATGGTGGCGGGGTTGGTTGTTAGCTTGCCGGTTTACGCCAAGACTTATAAATGGGTGGATGACAAGGGAACGACGCATTACGGTGAGACTATCCCGGCTGAATATGCCAGTAAAGATCGCTCACTGTTGAATAAATCCGGCGTGGTGATCGAGAAACAGGAAGTGCTGACACCGGCGGAGCGGCGCACAAAAGAAGCAGGCGAGGCTAAAATTCGTGATGAACAGGCTATGGCACGAGATCTGCGCCGTCACGATAAGTCGCTGATCGACAGCTACAACAGCGTAGAAGAAATTGAACTGTCCCGCACCCGCAGTCTTCAGCAAGTCGATGCGCGCATCAACAGCATCGGTTCGCAACTCAAGATGGACAATAACAACGTGCAGGCCTTGCAGAAAGATGCCACGAGTCGCAGCGCTGCCGGCGGCAAAGTTCCTGCCGGATTGCAAGATGACATCAAGGAGGCTCAGGCGCGCGCCAAACGTACCCAGCAAGACCTTGAGAAATATAAAGCCGATAAGCTGCTCATCAACACTCGTTACGACGAGGACAAGGCACGCTACAAAGAACTGACCGGAAAATAGAAAAAGTATTGATTTTATGTGCTTTTTTCTGGGCACTTTGAGTCTGACTTTGCAACCGCCGGGGGCAGCACGGCTGTGAAGCATGAGAAGCAAGAGGGTCAAAGCAAAGGAGAAGCAAGAGGGTCAAAGCAAAGGAGAAGCAAGAGGGTCAAAGCAAAGGAGAAGCAAGAGGGTCAGTTCTCACATTCCAAAGAGCGGAGCAAGAGGGTCAGTTCTCACATTCCAACATTTTCTTAGAATTTTCTGTTAGGCTCCGAAAATGACAAGGCCACTCCGACTGGAATTCGCAGGTGCACTCTATCACGTCACTTCACGGGGTGATCATAGAGTGAGGGCAACAGGGTCAGTTCTCACATTCCAACATTTTCTGAGGATTTTCTGTTAGGCTCCGAAAATGACAAGGCCACTCCGACTGGAATTCGCAGGTGCACTCTATCACGTCACTTCACGGGGTGATCATAGGGAG
>CAISHO010000018.1 GCA_903885165.1 uncultured Nitrosomonadales bacterium
CGTCAGCATCACTGTTGCGTTGATCAACCCGATCGCGATGGAAGAAGGTCTGCGTTTCGCGATTCGCGAAGGTGGTCGTACTGTTGGCGCGGGTGTTGTAGCCAAGATCATCGAGTAATAGCTGGATTGAGGATTGAGGATAGAGTGTTGTAGTGCTCGTTCCTCGTTCCTCGTTCCTGATTTATAGGCCAGTAGCTCAATTGGTAGAGTATCGGTCTCCAAAACCGAGGGTTGGGGGTTCGAAACCCTCCTGGCCTGCCAAATACTAAGTAACAGTTAATCGGAACAATCGAGAATGTCGGACAAAATTAAGTTGCTAGTTGCATTTCTGCTGGTTGTGGCGGGGATTGGCGGCTACTATTACTTGCACGACAGTGCGTCGGTATTAAGGTTGCTTTCCGTTCTGGTTGGTTTGCTGATGGCTGCGGCCGTTGCCTCAAAGACAGTGTCTGGTTTGCGTTTTATCGCATTCGGTCGTGATTCTGTCGCTGAGGCTAAGCGCGTCGTATGGCCTTCACGTAAAGAAACATTGCAAACAACCGGTGTGGTGATTTTGTTTGCCATAACAATGGCATTGTTCTTGTGGTTAGTTGATGCGAGTTTAATGTCGTTAGTAAATAGATTGATGGGGCGGGCTGAATAATGGCGATGAGTTGGTATGTTGTTCACACGTATTCCCAGTTTGAAAAAAGTGTAGCGCGGGCTTTGGCTGAGCGGATTTTGCGCGAAAGCATGCAGGAAAAGTTTGGTCAGATTCTGGTTCCAGTCGAAGAAGTTGTTGAATTGAAGAATGGTCAAAAGACCATTACTGAACGCAAGTTTTTCCCGGGCTATGTTCTGGTTGAAATGGACATGACGGACGATTCGTGGCATTTGGTGAAAAATACACCGAAAGTGACCGGTTTTCTGGGTGGTTCTGCAATGCGTCCGACACCGATCAGTGAAAAAGAAGTTCAAAACATCATGCAGCAGATGCAAGCCGGGGTTGAAAAACCTAGGCCTAAGGTTCTGTTCGAAGTGGGTGAGTCGGTTCGTGTTAAGGAAGGTCCGTTTACAGACTTTACCGGCATGGTCGAAGAAGTCAATTACGACAAGAATAAGATCCGTGTTGCAGTGACCATTTTTGGTCGTGCTACACCGGTTGAGTTGGATTTTGGTCAAGTAGAAAAAGGCTAAAGCGGGAGAAGCAAACAAGGGGAACGCAGTCTGCAGTAACGCAGGCGCTGTTTCCCGTTGTGTGTTTCTCGTGATTGGGGAGAGAGATAATCTCGCATACCCGTTAAAAGGAGAAAAAAATGGCAAAGAAAGTCATAGGCTACATCAAGCTGCAAGTGCCTGCAGGTAAGGCAAATCCAAGTCCACCAATTGGTCCAGCATTGGGTCAACGTGGTCTGAATATCATGGAATTCTGTAAGGCGTTTAACGCCGCAACCCAAGGCGTTGAAGTCGGTTTGCCAATTCCAGTGGTGATCACTGCGTTTGCAGACAAGAGCTTCACCTTCATCATGAAGACGCCGCCTGCAACCATTCTGATCAAGAAGGCTGCTGGCATTAGTAAGGGTAGCGCGACACCGCACACTGCTAAAGTTGGTCATTTGACCCGCAAACAAGCAGAAGAAATTGCAACAACAAAGATGCCTGATCTGACCGCAGCTGACATGGATGCCGCAGTGCGCACCATCGCTGGTAGCGCTCGTAGTATCGGCATCACCGTGGAGGGCGAATAATGTCTAAGCGCTATAAGGCTATTGCAGCCAAAATCGATCGTAACAAGCAATACGCTTTAACTGATGCTTTGTCACTGGTTAAAGAAAATGCAGTTGCAAAATTTGATGAGTCTATCGATATTGCAGTGAATCTGGGTATCGATGCACGTAAGTCGGACCAATTGGTTCGTGGTTCAGTCGTGTTGCCACGTGGTACGGGTAAATCAGTACGCGTTGCCGTGTTTGCACAAGGTGCTAAGGCTGAAGAAGCTAAAGCTGCCGGTGCAGATATTGTCGGTTTCGACGATCTGGCAGAATCAATCAAGGCAGGTAATCTTGACTTTGACGTTGTGATCGCAAGCCCTGATGCAATGCGTCTGGTTGGTCAATTAGGTCAGATCCTGGGTCCTCGCGGTCTGATGCCTAATCCTAAGGTTGGTACGGTTTCTGCTGATGTTGCAGGCGCTGTTCGCAATGCTAAGGCTGGTCAAGTTCAGTATCGTAATGACAAGAACGGTATTATTCAATGCACTATCGGCAGAGCTTCATTCGCGCCTGAAGCATTGCGTGAAAACTTGCTGGCTCTGGTTGATGCGCTGGTTAAAGCCAAGCCTGCAACTTCCAAGGGTGTCTTCATGAAGAAGATGTCTCTGTCCAGCACCATGGGCGCCGGTGTTCGTGTTGATCAAACAACACTGAACGCTTAGTTTTAAAATATTGGGCGGCAGCGTGTAAGCGTTGTCGCCAAATTTCTTTGCACTGCTGGCGGTAGTCGGCATCAAAGACCGTTGGTGCCGCAAGGCTTAATTGAAGTTGATTGCAAGCTGATAGCAGTATTTTACTGTTCTAAGTTTACAGTTTTGTGAAGCCCACGCAGATGGTGTGCCCGCGAGCAGGAATAGCAGTTCTCCTGACTCATGGTCGCTGTTGTAAATGATGGAGTGAATGTAAGTTCATTCTGGATAATGGAGGAAGACTTGAGTCTCAATCTGCAAGAAAAACAAGCTGTGGTAGCGGAAGTTAGTGCACAAGTTGCGCAATCGCAAACCATCGTTTTGGCAGAATACCGTGGCATCAAAGTTGCCGATATCACCAAATTGCGCGCTACTGCACGTAAGTCCGGTGTTTATCTGCATGTGTTGAAAAACACTTTGGCGCGTCGTGCGGTACAAGGCACTTCATTTGAAGCGCTCGGTGACAGTATGGTTGGCCCTCTTGTGTATAGCATGAGTGCAGATCCAGTCGCTGCGGCTAAAGTGATGTCTGATTTTGCCCGGACGAATAATTTGTTGGTAATCAAAGCTGGCGCAATGAGTGGTTCACTGTTATCAGTGGAGCAAGTTGCTGTGTTGGCTGCTACCCCAAGCCGTGATGAGTTGATTGCTCGCTTGATGGCAACAATGAATGCGACAACTGCGAAGTTTGTCCGTACATTGGCTGCGATCCGTGATGCAAACGGCCCTGCTGCTGAAGTGATTGCTGAAACTGCTGCTGAAGCGCCCGCTGAAGCTGCTGCTGTTTAATTTTTGAAATAACGAACAAGGAGAACAATATGGCTATAACCAATGCTGAATTGATGGAAGCTGTTGCTGGCATGACCGTGCTGGAACTGTCTGAACTAATCAAACAAATGGAAGAAAAGTTTGGCGTATCTGCTGCAGCTGTTGCTGTTGCAGGTCCAGCCGCAGGCGGCGTTGCCGAAGCTGCTGCTGAACAAACTGAATTTGACGTTGTATTGACCGGTATCGGCGATAACAAGGTTAGCGTTATTAAGGCTGTTCGCGCTATCACTGCTCTTGGCTTGAAAGAAGCTAAGGATCTGGTAGATGCTACACCTAAGGCAGTTAAAGAAGGTGTAACAAAAGCTGAAGCTGATTCAATTGCTAAGCAATTGATCGAAGCTGGCGCTACTTGCGAAGTTAAGTAACACAGTCTGTTGTCAAAAGGCTGACGGCTTACCGTCAGCCTTTTGGCGCTTTAAAAAGCCAATGGACAGGAAGTCTGACCAAATGCTTCCTGCCCCCTGTCTTTTTGCCTAGTCGTGGAGATTAAATGAGCTACTCTTTTACCGAAAAAAAACGTATTCGTAAAAGTTTCGGCAAGCGTATCGGTGCATTGCCGATCCCTTTCCTGTTATCCACCCAGTTGGAATCTTTTGCTGCTTTTCTTCAGGAGGCTACTGCCCCTGAAAAACGCAAAAATGAGGGTTTGCAAGCTGCCTTCAACGGAATTTTCCCGATTGAAAGTCATTCCAAGAACGCGCGTCTTGATTTCGTCAGTTACATGCTGGGTATGCCCGCATTTGACGTGAAGGAATGTCAACAGCGTGGCTTGACCTATGCGTCGCCACTGCGCGCACGCGTACGTTTGACGATCATGGACAAGGAAGCTTCCAAGCCTACGGTAAAAGAAGTTAAGGAGCAGGAAGTCTACATGGGCGAAATGCCTCTGATGACCAATACCGGTTCTTTCGTGATCAACGGTACAGAACGCGTTATCGTGTCTCAGTTGCACCGTTCTCCTGGCGTGTTCTTTGAGCATGACCGGGGCAAAACCCATTCGTCTGGCAAGTTGCTGTTCTCCGCACGTATTATTCCTTACCGTGGTTCATGGCTGGATTTTGAGTTCGATGCGAAGGACTATGTGTACTTCCGTATCGACCGTCGTCGCAAGATGCCGGTCACGATTCTCTTGCGTTCGCTGGGTTTCAACAACGAAGATATGCTCAAGATGTTCTTCGAGTTTGATACCTTCCAGTTAGGCAAAAAGGGCGGTATTCTGTTCGAAGTGGTGGCAGAGCGTCTGCGCGGTGAAATTGCCCGTTTTGACATCAACGACAAGGCGGGTAAAGTCATTGTTGCCAAGGATAAGCGCATCACAGTGCGTCACATCAAGCAGATGCAGGAAGCCGGTATCGATAAGCTGGCGGTAGCCGATGATTTCTTGTTGGGCCGTGTGGTTGCCAACAACGTCGTCGACAAAGACAGCGGTGAAATCATCGCCAATGCCAATGACGTGATCACAGAAGAGCTGCTGATCAAGTTGCAGGATGCCGGGATCACTAAGTTACATACGCTTTACACTAATGATCTGGATCACGGCGCGTATATGTCTCAGACACTGCGCACCGATGAAACAACGGATAAGTGGACAGCGCGCGTCGCAATTTACCGCATGATGCGCCCTGGCGAGCCACCTACCGAAGAATCCGTAGAAGGATTGTTTAATGGCTTGTTCTTCAGCGATGAGCGTTACGACCTGTCTGTAGTCGGTCGTATGAAGTTCAATCGCCGTGTCGGACGTGAAGAATTGACCGGTTCTCCTATCCTCTCCAATGAAGATATCGTAGCCGTCGTCAAGATTCTGGTTGAATTGCGCAATGGTCGCGGCGAAATCGACGATATCGATCATTTGGGTAATCGGCGCGTACGTGCGGTGGGTGAACTGGCTGAGAATCAGTTCCGTGTGGGACTTGCTCGCGTAGAACGCGCAGTTAAGGAACGTCTGGGTCAGGCTGAATCCGATAATTTGATGCCGCATGATCTGATCAATGCAAAACCGATTTCTGCTGCCATCAAGGAATTCTTTGGTTCCAGTCAGTTATCGCAGTTTATGGACCAAACTAATCCGCTGTCTGAAGTCACGCACAAGCGTCGTATTTCAGCACTGGGACCAGGCGGTTTGACGCGTGAGCGCGCAGGCTTTGAAGTTCGAGACGTGCATCCGACCCATTACGGTCGTGTCTGTCCTATCGAAACACCGGAAGGTCCAAACATTGGTCTGATCAATTCTTTGGCGCTGTATGCACGTACCAATGAATATGGCTTCATCGAAACGCCTTACCGTAAAGTAACCAACGGTAAAGTGTCCAATGAAGTGGATTACCTGTCAGCCATCGAGGAGAGTACTTACACCATCGCTCAGGCGAATGCAGAACTCGATAAGAAGGGCCACTTCACAGATGATATCGTGTCGGCACGTCGTCATAATGAGTTCGTGCTCGCAGCACCTGACACCATCAATTACATGGACGTGTCTCCATCTCAGGTCGTCTCGGTCGCAGCTTGTCTGATTCCATTCCTGGAACACGATGACGCGAACCGCGCGTTGATGGGTGCCAATATGTCACGTCAGGCAGTTCCTTGTCTGCGTGCTGAAAAGCCGCTGGTCGGTACCGGTATCGAACGCACGGTTGCGGTCGACTCAGGTACGGCTGTGCAGGCAATCCGTGGCGGTCGCATCGACTACGTGGATGCAGCGCGTATCGTTGTGCGTGTCAATGATGCTGAAACGACAGCCGGTGAAGTTGGTGTAGACATCTACAACCTGACTAAGTACACCCGTTCGAATCAAAACACCAACATCAATCAGCGTCCGCTGGTCAAGGTGGGCGATATCATCGCTCGCGGCGACGTGGTAGCGGATGGTGCTTCAACCGATATGGGCGAATTGGCGCTGGGCCAAAACGTGCTGGTCGCGTTTATGCCTTGGAATGGTTACAACTACGAAGACTCGATTCTGATCTCCGAACGCATTTTGATGCAGGACCGTTTCACTTCTATCCATATTGAAGAGTTGACGGTTGTTGCGCGTGATACCAAGTTGGGTACCGAAGAAATTACCCGCGACATTCCTAATCTGTCTGAATTGCAGTTGGGTCGTCTGGATGATTGCGGTATCGTGCATATCGGCGCTGAAGTTGCGGTAGGCGATGTGCTGGTTGGTAAAGTAACGCCTAAGGGCGAAACACAGCTGACACCGGAAGAAAAGCTGCTGCGCGCGATCTTCGGTGAAAAAGCTTCCGATGTTAAGGACACCAGCTTGCGTGTTCCGGCTGGTAGTACCGGTACGGTCATCGATGTTCAGGTATTTACCCGTGAAGGTCTGCAACGCGACCGTCGCGCACAGCAGATCGTCGATGATGAACTGAATCGCTACAAGAAGGACTTGGCCGATCAGATGCGTATCGTAGAAAGCGATGCCTTAACTCGTTTGGAAAAGTTGTTGCTTGATAAGGTCGCTAATGGCGGTCCTAAGAAGTTGGCTAAGGGTAGTCTGCTGACTGCAGCGTACCTCGCCAGCGTCGAGCATCACCAGTGGTTTGACATTCGCGTTGCCGATGATGAGTTGGCCGCGCAAATGGAACAGGTCAAAGAAGGTTTGGCGCAGAAGCGTATGGAATTTGATGCCGCTTTTGAACTGAAGAAGAAAAAGATGACACAGGGCGATGAGTTGCAAGCCGGTGTACAGAAGATGGTTAAGGTTTACGTGGCAGTTAAGCGTCGTCTGCAACCAGGGGATAAGATGGCGGGTCGTCACGGTAACAAGGGTGTGATCTCACGCATTGTCCCTGTTGAAGATATGCCGCATATGGCTGATGGTACGCCAGTTGACGTGGTATTGAATCCATTGGGCGTTCCTTCACGGATGAACATCGGACAGATTCTGGAAACGCATCTGGGTTGGGCTGCTAACGGTCTGGGCAAGAAGATTGATCAGATGTTGCAGGCGCATGCCAAGGTGGTCGAGTTGCGTAAGTTCCTGGAAAAGATCTACAACCATAAAAATGGTCAGTCGGTTGATTTCGCGACATTTACAGACGATGAAATCATCGAGTTGTGCCGCAATCTGCGCAAGGGTGTTCCTTTCGCAACGCCAGTTTTTGACGGGGCGTCAGAAGAAGAAATCAAGTACATGCTGGAATTGGCTGAATTGCCGCTGTCAGGCCAGACGACTTTGTTTGATGGTCGTACCGGTGAAGCTTTTGATCGTCCGGTCACGGTGGGTTACAAGCACGTGCTGAAACTGCATCACTTGGTTGATGACAAGATGCATGCGCGTTCTACCGGTCCATACAGTCTGGTTACACAGCAACCTCTGGGTGGTAAGGCTCAGTTCGGTGGTCAGCGTTTCGGTGAAATGGAAGTCTGGGCTCTGGAAGCGTACGGCGCGGCTTATACCTTGCAGGAAATGCTTACCGTCAAGTCGGATGATGTGGCGGGCCGTACCAAGGTTTATGAAAATATCGTCAAGGGTGATCATAAGATTGATGCCGGTATGCCGGAATCCTTCAACGTGGTTATCAAGGAAATTCGTTCCCTGGCGATTGATATGGATTTGGAACGCAACTAA
>CAISHO010000019.1 GCA_903885165.1 uncultured Nitrosomonadales bacterium
CATAAAAGCGGGGGTTGTACGAGTTTCACTTCTCCCGTTCCCACCGCACTCAATATTTGTAACGCCTGCTGCGCATGCTGTTCAGTCGGATCATCGCGAAAAAACCACTTAATAACCACGCTCGCATCCAGCACCAGAATCACGGCCTGCCATCCTCACGCGCGCTGCGGAATGCGGATTCCGTTAGTAGCGGCGCATCATCCCTGCGAGCGTTACCAGCGTCACCAGGGTCAGGTCTCAAATCACGTCACCAGGGTCAGGTCTCACATTCCAACATTCACGTCACCAGGGTCAGGTCTCACATTCCAACATTCATGGAATAGCCAAAGGCGTGTTGTACCAGATATCGAGGCATTCACATGAGTATTACGCTTTTTCCCCTTGTATTCTGCTGATCTCGGCGATGGCTCTTTCCAATATCATTCGGTCAGAAACATCTTTTTCACGCATGGTCTGCTTAGTGAGTAGCAGACCGTCCAGAGAGATCGTCGTGACTTGAATTCCATCAAAATCAATTAGTTGCGCGTACTTCTTTAACGTATCAAATGTTTCGCCACACGCGTTAAACATGACATCCACGATGATGTCGTCGGCAACGCGAATATTTTCTGCTTCCTCAAACCAAGCTGGATCAAGGTCGTTGGCCGCTTTATCCGGCAAAATCAGCAATGCCTGTTTTACCTTGCGTCCGGCTTCTATCGTCGGCTGAACCAGAATAGCAATGTCGGTCGTCGCTCGCTGGTAACCATGAGCGTAAAGTGCATAACCACCGATCAGCAGGTAATCGACACCGTTCGCATTGAGCGCGGCCACCAGGGATTTTAAATCTTGGCTGGTCGCAGGCCTGGCGTATTTTTCCTCTTCGCTCATTGATTTAACTTATTGATTTTAATCTGGATTTTAGCCATGTGTTTGGCGAGGCATTCATCCTGCTGGCGGTTGGCTTCTTCGTGGGTCTTGAAACGATATATGCCTTTGGGAATGCAGCCCATTTTTCCATAGGGCATGGTGGACTGCATCATTTCATTGAACGAGGATGCGCGCATCAGCGCTTCGCCGGAAGCGGCTGAGGTCGGCAGGGGTTCGGATTTTCTACCTACGATGCGCATAATTTTGCCTGTCCTTTACCCATGAACCCACGCCATTTCGTCCGTGCTATCCCGCCAACTTCTTCAGCAGCACTTCGTTTAGTTGAGCAGGATTGGCCTTACCTTTGCTGGCTTTCATCGCTAAGCCTACAAAGAAGCCAAATAACTTGTCTTTGCCGGAACGATATTCGGCGACCTTGTCGGCTTGCGCTGCGATGATTTCATCTACCAGCGCTTCGATTGCGCCAGAATCGGAAACCTGTTTCAAGCCTTTAGCTTCGATGATCGCATCGGCATCACCACCTTCCGCCCACAAGGTGCGGAACACGTCCTTACCACCCGCGTTAGAAATAGTGTTGTCCGCAATTCGCGCTAGCATCCCGCTCATTTGTTGTGTCGAAACAGGGCATTGCGCCATATCCAGACCGTCGCGATTAAGCTGCGCAGACAATTCGCCGATCAGCCAGTTGGCGCACAGCTTGGCATTGCCAACTACCCTCACGCAAGCATCAAAAAAGTCTGCCATTTCGCGCGATGAAGTCAGACTGCTCGCGTCATAAGCCGATAAACCCAGTTCACTTACATAGCGCGTGCGGCGCGCCTCAGGGAGCTCAGGCAAAGTCGCACGCATGGCTTCCAGCATTTCGGGCGTGATATCCAACGGCAACAGGTCAGGATCAGGGAAATAACGGTAGTCGTGCGCATCTTCCTTGCTGCGCATCGCGCGCGTCTCGCCGGTATCCGGATTGAACAGGATGGTCGCCTGATGAATCTTGCCACCGCTCTCGATGGTGTCGATCTGCCACTGAACTTCGTAGTCGATCGCCTGCTGCATGTATTTGAATGAATTGAGATTTTTAATCTCACGGCGCGTACCCAGCGGTTCACCGGGTTTGCGCACCGAGACGTTCACATCGCAACGGAATGAACCTTCCTGCATATTGCCGTCGGAAATGCCGATCCAGCGCACCAGCGTGTGCAAGGTTTTGGCATAAGCTACCGCCTCGGCGGCAGAACACATATCCGGTTCGGAGACGATTTCCAGCAGCGGCGTCCCTGCGCGATTCAAGTCCACGCCGGTCGTGCCTTGCGTTGCGCCGTGCACTGATTTGCCCGCATCCTCTTCCAGATGCGCGCGAGTGATGCGCACTACTTTTTCGTAAGACGCGGCTTTACCGGACAAGGGTTCTACCTGAATTTTCAGACTTCCCATGCCCACGACCGGCAGATCGAACTGACTAATCTGATAGCCTTTCGGCAGATCGGGATAAAAGTAATTTTTACGCGCAAACACTGAACGCGGCGCGATGTGCGCACCGACCGCCAAACCGAACTTGACCGCGCGTTCTACAGCGCCTTTGTTCAACACCGGCAGCACGCCGGGCAAGGCGATACTCACCGCATCGGCCTGTGTATTGGGTTCAGCACCGTATGTAGTCGAGGCGCCTGAAAAAATTTTAGTGTTGGTGGACAGTTGCGTGTGAACTTCCAGCCCGATGACGATTTCCCAAGACATAGTATTTCCTTAAAACCCTTCAGGACAACGCGTGTGCCAGTCGGTCGCCAGTTGATATTGATGTGCGACGTTCAGCATGCGCGCTTCGTCGAAATAATTA
>CAISHO010000020.1 GCA_903885165.1 uncultured Nitrosomonadales bacterium
CACATTCCAACATTTTCTAAATAGGAGAATAGGGTCAGTTCTCACATTCCAACATTTTCCAGAGAAAAAGAGAGAATAGGGTCAGTTCTCACATTCCAACATTTTCTGAGGATTTTCTGTTAGGCTCCGAAAATGACAAGGCCACTCCGACTGAAATTCGCAGGTGCACTCTATCGCGTCACTTTACGGGGTGATCATAGGGAGGCTACACCATGGCCGAAATTGGACGTTATTTTGGCGTGCGCTACATGACCGTCAGTAGAGCGGTACGAAAACACGAAACTGCACGGTGCGCATGAGAAATGTTGGAATGTGAGAACTGACCCCGTACCCGGCCCGTGAGAAATGTTGGAATGTGAGAACTGACCCCGTACCCGACCCGTACCCGCGAATGAAATAGGCACGCTGCTTGCGTGCCTTTTTCGTTCAAGCTACTGAACGGGTATTACTTGTTGCCGTTGCGATTGCCACCGAAGCTAGGACGGTTGCCGCCAAAGCTTGGACGATCGCCGCCACGTGGAGCGCCGTTGCCGCCGAATGCCGGACGGTCGCTACGCGGTGCGCCTGTGTTAGCGCGAGGTGCGTTGCCGAAGCTGCGCTCTTGACTACGTGGTTGTTGTGATTGGCCGCCGAAAGCAGGACGAGCCTGACCGCCGAAACCAGCACCTTCGTTGCGAGCAGGATGGGCATGACGGCTATCCGGTGCGCTGTGATGGAAACCAGCGCCGCCGTTGTTGCCGTTACCAGCAAATGCCGAGCTGCGATTGCCGCCACCAAAACCACCACCGTTACCGCCGCCATTGCCGCCACCAAAACCGCCACCGTTGCCGCCGCGATTGCCAGCATATCCGCCACCGTTACCGCCACCGAAACCATTGCCACGACCAGGACCGCCGTTGCCACGTGGACGCTCAGATGAAGGGCCGGTGCGCAGCTTGTACTTAGGCTCCAAACCTTCGATCGTGTGCATCTTGATGCTTTGTTCTGTGTAACGCTCGATACGCTTCAACAGTTGTGCATCGCGGTTAGACGCGAAGGAAATCGCGATACCTGATGAACCGCCACGACCGGTACGACCGATACGGTGAACGTAGTCTTCAGCAAATTTAGGCAAGTCGAAGTTGATCACGTGTGAGATACCACGTACATCCAGACCACGTGCAGCCACGTCAGTTGCAACCAGAATACGCACGTTACCGTTACGCATATTCAGCAGCGTACGATTGCGTTCGCGCTGGCTCATGTCGCCGTGCAAAGCAGCAACGGAATGACCTTGAGCAGAGAGTTGATCAGCCAGGCCGTCAGCATCGCGCTTGGTAGCAGTAAATACCAATGCTTGATTGACTTCAGTATCTGTCAGCAGGTGGCTCAGCATCTTGTTCTTGTGCGCTACGTCATCAGCGAACATCATGCGTTGTTCGATGTTTTCGTGCTTGTCTTTAGCGGCAGAAACATTGATACGCTTAGGTGATTTGAGCAAACGTGAAGCCAGATTGCCAACGACACCTTCCAGGGTTGCCGAGAACAGCAATGTTTGGCGAGTCGCCGGAGTTGCTGCAGCGATGCGTTCTACATCATCCACGAAACCCATGTCCAGCATGCGATCCGCTTCATCCAGAATCAGCATTTCCAGACGCGAGAAGTCAATACGACCGCGTTCCAGATGGTCGATCAGACGGCCTGGAGTGGCTACCAGAATGTCAACGTGGCTGGAGAGCAAACGGTTTTGTACAGGGTATGGCATACCGCCCAAGATGCTGATGATCTTGAAACGCATGTTTTTGCCGTACTTGGTCGCTGCGTCACAAACTTGTTGTGCCAGTTCGCGAGTTGGAGTCAATACCAGTACGCGCGGGCCTTTGCCTGGCATAGCGGATGGAGTAGCCAAACGGTTCAGTGCTGGCAGGATAAATGCTGCTGTCTTGCCGCTACCGGTTTGAGCCGATGCCATCAGGTCGTGACCGGCGATAACTTCAGGGATAGCCTGTTCCTGAATAGGAGTAGGTTCCGTGTAGCCGGACTCGGTAATAGCCTTGAGGATAAGTGGGTTTAAATTCAGGTCTTCAAATGTCATGTTGCTTCCTTTTTAAAATCAAAGGGATACTACTTCGTCATCAGGATGCGGCGCGCGCAATAGCGTACGCCGGATAAATCCGGAATGGCGAACTATATATGTAGTTCCCTAAAGTAAGCGCAGGTGATAGAGCTACCCGAATACGGGTAGAGGATTAACCGGCGCACAAAACATCGTTGCTAACCGGGAAACCCTGGAAATCCGTTAAAAACAACGAATTGTTGTAGAGTTCTTTAGACAGGTGTACAAAAAGTACACGAGAGGTAGGTCGGAAACGATGAACTAATGCCGCATAGCTTGCGGCAAGGCGCGCATTATATCTAATTATTCATTAATAGCTAGCGATATTTGTATTATTTTGAAATTATTTGTTTTGCTAGTTTTTCCGGTTGTTTAAAAGTGGACTGTAATAAGGGTTGATAGGTTTCCGAACTAATCTATAATCGGCGTAGTGTCTTAATCCAAATTTTCAAATTCCGTTTTATGAAATTAATCCACACTCCTCTGAGCATCAGGCCGTTGTTGCGTTTGCGCGCAATATTGCTTGTGCTGTCAGTGGGGTGCGCGGGCGCTGTTCCGGCAGTCGAGATGATCGCCCATGCGGATGTGAAATCGCAATTTTTGACGCTCAATACGGCGCGTTCCATGTTTGGTATGCGTCAGTCAGCATGGCCTGACGGGACGCCTGTGCGTGTTTTTGTATTGCCCGAACATTATTCCCTGCACGCGGCCTTTTGCCGGGAAATTCTCAATATTTATCCCTACCAGTTGCATCAGTCCTGGAATCGTCTGGTTTATTCCGGAACCGGGCAAGCGCCCACCGAAGTGGGCTCTGAACAGGAAATGGTAGAAAAAGTGTCGAATACGCCGGGTGCAATCGGCTATGTCAATAAGGTTATGAATAATGATCCAGTTCTTCCGATTTCTTTACGTTAGTTTAGCCTGGCTGTTGTCAGGCGCAGTGGTTGCAGCCCAGTTGGAGGGTGTGCAAGTGCATGCGTTTGCCAGTCAGGGGGGTATTTTGACCAGCCAGAATCAATTCGCCGGTAGCACGCCAGGTGGCGCGGGTTTTGATGCGCGTGAATTGGGTGGCAATGTCTCATGGCAGGCGACGCCCGACTGGCTGGTGTCGGGGCAGTTAGTCTCGCGCCGGGCGGGTGCCATGGACAACGGCGCGGTGCGTTTGGATTACGCGTTTGTCGATCACTCCCTGCTTGAAAATGAGCAGCGCAATCTGGGTGTGCGGGTGGGTAAGGTGAAGAATCCCTATGGTTTCTACAATATGACACGCGATGTGGCGCATACCCGTGCCGGCATCATTTTGCCGCAGTCAATTTATCAGGATCAGATCCGCAATTTTTTCCTTGCTGCACCCGGTGTGTCGCTCTATGGTAACGAGGAGCGCGGTGTCGATTCGCTTTCCTGGCAGGTCAGTGTGCTGCACCCTGAAGTTAATAGCGCCAATCTGACGGCTTATATCGTGGATCCACAGTCCGGTCATTTCAATGGCCGCACCTCCATGCTGTCACAGTTGTTGTGGGAGCAAGATGGCGGAAAGTGGCGCGCCGGGTTGTCTTTGGGTCAATTTGACGTGCATTTTCAGCCGGCGACTACGGATTTCTTCGGCATGGGAAGTTTTGCCGGTGCAGGCGATGTGAAACTGAACACCGGGGTGTTGTCGCTGGAGCACAACCGTGAAGACTGGAGTTATACCGCCGAATATGCCAGTACACGCCAAATCAGGAATAATTTTAATTTGCCCGGCGCGCTGGCGATAATGGATAAAGACACCACGATCGAAGCGTATTATTTACAGTCTCTCTGGCGTTTCGCGCCGCGCTGGCAGGCATTGGCACGCTACGACGCGCTTTATCTGGATAAGCGGGATAGAAACGGTATGATTTTTTCCGCAGCGACCGGGTTGCCAGCGGCACAACGTTATGCCCGCGATGTGACGGTAGGTCTGCGCTATGAACCGACACCGACTTGGTCGTTATTCGCCGAGATTCATCATGTCAATGGTGGTGCCTGGTTGTCCAAGCTGGAAAATACCCCGGCAACGTTAACAAGCGCCTGGGATATGTTGTTGTTGCAGGCTGCCTGGCACTTCTAGCGAGATCATATAATGACTGCGGCTTATTTGAGTGTGCGCTGGAAAATTATTCTCTTGGCCAGTCTGGTGTTGGGCTTGACCAGCGCTTTATTTATCTGGCAACAACACAGGGAACAGTTGCGCGAATTCACCGACAATCAGGCCGGATTTCGTGAACGTTCCCATTACATCCTCGATTATCTGTTTCAGTCACAAACCGAACGGATGCAGTTGCTGGCGAACTTGCTGGTATCGCAGCCTAATGTGCGTGAGGATATCTTAAACCGGCGCGGAGACCGGTTAGCCGAGCGGGTAGATGCGTTGGCTACCGAGATGAGTTTTGATCAGGGTGTGACGGCAGTGGTTTTTCATGACGCCGCTCAGCAGCGGGTAGGTTACTGGGGTAACCCTGACTACGCATCCGGTCTGCTTTCCTTTGTCCAGTTAGCGGCAAAAGAGGAAACGCCCCAAACGCATGTCGAATGCAAGGTGACGTGTATGCAGTTGACGGTGATCCCGATCAGCGATCAAGGTCGTACCATTGCGACCGTGTCTATCATGAGTAATCTGGAAAGCCTCCTCAGCGACTTGCACAGGCTGAGCGCTTCGGACGTCGCCGTGCTCAAGGGTCGTCTGCTCGCTGTAAATCAGCCGCTAGCCAACATGCAACTGATTTCGGTTAGCGGTGGTGCGCCGATAAGAGACGTGCTCGCTGCGGCGCGTCAAAGCATATGGCCGCAGGGGCGATTTCAATTGAATCACGCAGGCCAAGTGCATCAGGTCGTCTTGATACCGGCCCCGTTAACCGGCGATGATCAGGCGAATTTTGTGCTGATACACGACGTCAGCAAACAGATCAATCAGATCGAAACTTATTACCATAATAACCTGATGCGCGGTTTGGCAGTGATGGGCTTGGCGATGCTGCTGCTCTATCTGATGCTGCGTCCGACCATGCGTCGTATTCAACATGTCAGCCAGATACTCCCCTTACTGGGGCAAGAGCAGTTCGCTCGGGTGCGTGAAAATTATGCAATCAGGCCGCGTGCGCTATGGTCTGGCGGGCGTTGGGCCGATGAAGTGGATGAGCTGGAAAGCCTGGCTCAGGCCTTGGCGGGACGGTTGGAACAGCTAAAGAATCAATCCGTTGAGCACGTGGACTCACTCAACCTTCATGCGCGTGAATTGATGCGCGAGCGGGATTTGGTCTCCGGCTTGCTCGATACTGCGCCTGTGCTGATTTTGAGCTACGACGGGGCGGGCCGGATACAGTTGGCGAATGCCTATGCGCTGAGTGTCTGCGCCAAAACGGGGCTGACAGGGGAGAGTTATCCGGTATTGTTTCTGGGCATGAGTCAGGATGAATATGCTGTCACCATGGCCAAAATAGAGGTCGGGGTAGTGCATCGTACAGAGTCACGAATGACCGCGCCGGATGGTACGGTGACCGATGTGCTTTGGTTTCACTCGCGCTTGGCCGAGGGGGCGGGCCAGGCGTCCAGCTATCTGTCCATGGGGATGGATATCACCGAGCACCGTATCAACGAAGCCAAAATTCATCATCTCGCCTTCTACGATGTCCTGACTCAATTACCTAACCGGCGGGGGCTTAGCGATTGCATACAACATGCGATGGCATCGAGTGCCCATCACCGCAGTTATTGCGGGTTGGCCTTTATCGATTTGGATTATTTTAAACTCTTCAATGACAGCCGGGGGCAGGAAGTGGGTGACCAGTTGCTCATCGAAATGGGCACCCGGCTGCGTGCCAGTGTGCGTGAATTTGATACCGTCGCCCATCTGGGTGGCGATGAGTTTGTAGTTTTACTTGAGGAATTGAGTGAGGATGCCGGATTCGCGGGGATGCAAATGCGTATGATCGGTGAAAAGCTGCGCCTCGCCATCAACCAACCGTGTTCCTTGCCCGGTGCCTCTACGCCCTTCACCGGTCGCGTCACGGCGAGTGTGGGCGTTAGTTTGTTTACCGGTCACGACAAAAGTGTCGATGAACTGTTGCGCCACGCCAATATTGCCATGTCGCATGCCAAGAGTGCAGGGCGCAATACCTTACGTTTTTTTGATCCTAAGATGCAGTCCGGTATCGAGTCGCGCACCGCGCTGTACGCCGATTTGCAGCAGGCACTGTCTTGCAATCAGTTTAGCTTATTTTATCAGGTTCAGACTGACGAGCAGGGGCGCACCCTGGGTGCCGAGGCGTTGTTGCGTTGGACCCATCCGGTGCGCGGTGTGGTATCTCCGTTGGACTTTATCCCCTTGGCTGAAGAGTCCGGACTGATCCTGTCTATCGGTTTGTGGGTGTTGCAAGCCGCCTGTACACAGATCAAGATATGGCAGCTCAATCCAAAAGCTTGCCATTTGCAATTGGCGGTCAACGTCAGCGCCAAACAGTTTCACCAGGAAAATTTTATCGAGCTGGTGTTGCAAACGCTGGACGAGACGGGGGCGAATCCGGCAAGATTGAAGCTTGAATTGACAGAAAACGTGGTGCTTAATGATATTTCCGACTCCATACGGAAAATGCAGGAGCTGAAAAAACTTGGGGTGAGTATTGCGATTGATGATTTTGGCACGGGCTATTCGTCGCTCTCCTATCTGACGCAGTTGCCGCTGGACCAGTTGAAAATCGACCAGTCGTTTGTACACAACATCGGTGTCAAGCCCAGCGATGCGATTATCGTTAAAACCATCATCAGCATGGCGAGCAATCTGGAGATGGCAGTTATCGCTGAAGGGGTGGAAACCGAGGCGCAGCGCGAGTTCTTGGAAGCGGCTGGATGCCTGGTTTATCAGGGATATTTGTTCAGTAAGCCGGTGCCTATCGAACAGTTCGAAGCCTTCTTGGCGTTGAAGGAGAAATAAATCTTTTCATCCACGAAAAGCACGAAATCATTTTTTTGATCTGATTGCGCGTCAGTTTATGACAAGGAAAGTTTTAGAGCCTAAGTTTAGGCGTAGCTGAATCGTAGCTACAGCGCCTAAATCCAACATGTTTTAAGGTCCATGCTACACTCTCGCGCCATGAAACGTCTTGCCGCCTATTTACTGCTGATTTTACTTGCCGCCTGTGACGGCGGGCTTTGGAATAATCCTTATTCAGCCTCGGAGGCCGGGCAGGCTATCCTCTATACCGCGTTCACCGAACGCCCGAAACATCTCGATCCGGCGCAGGCTTACAGCGAAAACGAGTATGAATTCATCTCGAATATCTACGCGCCGCCGCTGCAATATCATTATCTGAAGCGTCCTTACCAACTGGTGCCGCAAGCGGCCAGTGCGATGCCTGTGGTGACTTATCTGGATGCGCAGCACAAGGCGTTGCCGGACACTGCGCCTGCCGAAAAAATCGCTTACAGCGTCTATGAAATCCACATCAAACCCGGCATGCGCTATCAGCCGCATCCAGCCTTTGCGCGCGATGGTAAGGGTGAGCTGGAATACCATCATCTAACGGCGGCGGAACTGAAGGAGATACACGCGCCGGGTGATTTTCCGCACAGCGGCACGCGCGTGGTGAATTCTGCCGATTATATAAATCAAATCAAAAGGTTGGCTAATCCGCAGTTGCATCTGCCGATTTATGGCGTGATGAGCGAATATATCGTCGGCCTGAAGGAATACAGTGCGACCTTGCAACAGGCGCTGAAAAATCATCCCGACGATTTTCTCGATCTGGATGCCTATCCGCTGCCGGGTGTCATGGCGGTGAACGAAACGACTTATCGCATCACCATCCACGGTAAATATCCGCAGTTTGCCTACTGGCTGGCGATGCCGTTCTTCTCGGCTATGCCGCAGGAGGTGGTGCGCTTCTATGCGCAGCCCGGCATGAAGGAGCGCAACCTGACGCTGGACTGGTGGCCGGTGGGCAGCGGCCCTTATTATCTGTCCGAGAATGATCCGAACCGGCGCATGGTATTGACGCGCAATCCGTATTTCGACAGCGAGCGCTATCCGACTGAGGGCGAAGCGAGTGATGCGCCTTTGCTTAACGATGCGGGCAAATCGCTACCGCTGATCGATAAGGTGGTGTTTACACTGGAAAAGGAAACGATTCCCTACTGGAACAAGTTTTTGCAGGGCTATTACGACGCGTCCGGTATCAGTTCGGATAGCTTCGATCAGGCGGTTCAGGTGAGCGTTGGCGGCGAAACCAGCGTGTCCGATGCGATGCAGGCGCAGGGCATCACCCTGTCTACGTCGGTCGCGACCTCTACCATGTACACCGGTTTCAACTGGCTGGATCCAGTGGTGGGCGGGGCGAGTGAGCGGTCGCGCAAACTGCGTCAGGCGATCGCGATTGCGGTGGATTTCGAGGAATTCGTCTCCATCTTCGCCAACGGGCGCGGCATTGCTGCCCAGTCGCCAATTCCGCCCGGCATCTTCGGCTTCCGAGACGGCGAGGCGGGTGTCAATCGTGTCGTCTACGACTGGGTGGACGGTCAGCCTAAACGTAAATCCATACTGGAGGCGAAGCGCTTGCTGGCGGAGGCGGGCTATCCGGGCGGGGTCGATGAAAAGACCCGTCAACCGCTGGTGATCAATCTGGATACCACCGCCACCGGGGTGGGCAATAAGTCTCGTCTGGACTGGATGCGCAAGCAATTCGACAAGATAGGCGTGCAACTGGTGGTGCGCAGCACCGACTACAATCGTTTTCAGGACAAGATCCGCCGGGGCGATGTGCAGATGTTCTATTACGGCTGGAATGCCGATTATCCCGATCCGGAAAACTTCCTGTTTCTGCTGCACGGCGCGCAAGGAAAAGTGGCGAAGGGGGGTGAAAATGCCGCCAACTACAGCAATCCGGAATACGACCGCCTGTTTGAGCAGATGAAAAATATGGAAAACAGCCCGGAACGTCAGCGCATTATAGACCGTATGCTGGAAATCCTGCGTCAGGATAGTCCGTGGTTGTGGGGCTACCATCCCAAGAATTACGTGTTGCAACATGAGTGGCTGCACAACGTGAAACCCAATGTGATGGCCAACAACAAGTTGAAATACTGGCGCGTGGATGCGGGTTTACGGGATAAATTGCGGGTAGGCTGGAATCAGCCGGTGCGCTGGCCGCTGTGGCTGGGCGCGGGATTGTTGCTGATTTGCCTCGTGGCGATGCGGCGGGTGCTACAGAGGCGCGAAGAGAGTAGGCAGTAGCAAGTTTACGACGCTCACTCGATGTATTTATCCGCTATGCCGCTGCAGTTGGTGGTGATCACCTGGCAGATGAATTCGCAGCCTTGGGGTTTGATCTTATGCACAGTACCGGGATTGATGACG
>CAISHO010000021.1 GCA_903885165.1 uncultured Nitrosomonadales bacterium
AGCTCTCTCGATTGTTGCAGGCCGCATTGGCAGGAGAAAATGTCGTGATCGCCAACAAAGGCGTGACTGTCGTCAGACTGGTTAAAGTGGCTAGACAGGAATTCACTCGTAAACCGGGGGCGTGGTTTGCGCTGTCTAAAACCGATGCAGATTGGAACTCAAACCCACTCCAATATTAAGCCATGTACTTCGAGATAAGCGGAGAAATTTCGGCTATAGAAACCATTGCACAGGGTTCTAGCATACGCTGTCTGGGCAGATTGCAAAGAGCGTATGGCATTGGTAGTTGGAAATGAAAATCGAAGAGTTTATTTGAGGAAAATCATGGATAAATATGTAATTTACCTTAATAATCAAGGGTACAAGGCATCTCTTGAGGTTCGCAAGCTCTACTTGCAATTGCCAGACCAGAAAGCCGAGGCCATGCACTGTATTCGAATTTTTGATGAAGATGGTGAGGACTACGTTTATCCGGAACAGCTTTTCATGCCAATGGAAGTCTCTGAATCGGTATCTATTGCACTGCATAAACTGGCGGCCTGAATTTGACATACCAAACTAGCCCTTCAAACTTGAAATCTCACAATGTGATTTCAAGTTTGAAGGGCTACGCCACAAAATATAAACCATGAGCCTATACGCCCAACTCCAGCAAGCCCGCAGCGAAGGTGATGGTGAAAGCACTGACTTCTGCCTTGAGCGAAAATCAACAATCGCAAGTTTTCGATCTGAGATTTCTGGCGTGAGGGTCGTTGCGCAGCAACGGGGACACCACGGACTTGCCGGGTATGAGATGAACCGAGCTAGACTGCTCCGTCATTCCCGTGCATACGGGAATCCAGCAATTGGAAAAATTCGGCACAGCCGACAAAACCACGGTGTTGACCCGCTACGCGGGCAATGTCTAATCGCCTGGATTCCCGCATGCGCGGGAATGACGACCTGAATTGACCGCTCCTGCCAAAATTTCTCCCGCCACGCTAGCTAAACTTGCCAAGCTAGGCATCCGCCATCGTTCGGATCTGTTGCTGCATCTGCCGTTGCGCTATGAGGACGAGACAGAGCTGGTCTCGATTGCCGATGCCGAACCCGGCGAAACGATTCAGGTGCAAGGCGTCATCACGCATTCGGAAGTTCTCTTCAAACCCCGCCGTACGCTGGTTTGCCGTTTGCAGGACAACGGTGAAGAACTCTATCTGCGCTTTTTGAATTTCTATCCCAGCCAGACCAAGTTGCTCGCGGTGGATCGCCAGATACGCGCCATCGGCGAAGTGAGGATGGGTTACTACGGTCTGGAGATGGTGCATCCAAAATGCCGCGCTGTAGGCGACGAGACGCCGCTACAGACCAGCCTGACCCCGGTTTATCCCGCCTCGGCGGGTTTGTCGCAAGCAACGTTGAAAAAGCTTATCGCTAATGCGTTGGAGGTTTTGCCGGTAAGCGACCCGCTGCCGGAAATCTTTCGCAACAAATTGAATTTATTGGGATTTTTGGAGAGCATTAAACTGCTGCACAATCCGCCTGCAGAGATTGCCACGAGTTGTCTGCAAGATCGTACGCATCCCGCCTGGCGACGCATTAAATTTGATGAGCTGTTAGCTCAGCAGCTCTCGATGCGGGTACATCACAGGGAGCGCAGCGCACGCATCGCCCCTGCGATGAAAGCAAAAGGACATTTCACCGATAAACTGTTGAAAATTCTGCCGTTTGCCCTGACCTCAGCACAGCAAAAGGTGCTGGGCGAAATCAGCTTTGATCTCGCCAAACCCCATCCCATGCAGCGCTTACTGTTGGGCGATGTCGGCAGCGGCAAGACCGTGGTTGCGGCGCTGGCCGCCTTGCAGGTCATCGAAAACGGCTATCAGGTCGCCTTGATGGCACCGACAGAAATTCTCGCCGAACAGCACTATTTGAAACTGTCCGACTGGCTATCACCGCTGGGCATCGTTCCGGTCTGGTTATCCGGCAGTCTGAAGAAAAAAGACAAACGAATCGCGGCGGAAAGAATCGCCTCTGGTGACACGTTGCTTGCCATCGGCACGCACGCGCTGTTTCAGGAACAGATCAGCTTTCACAAGTTGGGATTAGCCATCGTCGACGAGCAACATAAATTCGGCGTGCAGCAACGTCTGGCGCTGCACGCCAAAGGGAAAATTCCGGCGCATGATGCGTCTGCTCCCTCCTCAACCCTCCCCCTGCAAGGGGGAGGGAATATTTTGCAAGAGCCGCACCAGTTGATGATGAGCGCGACGCCGATTCCGCGCACCCTGGCAATGAGTTATTACGCCGATCTGGACGTGTCGGTGATCGACGAATTACCGCCGGGGCGCACACCCATCATCACCAAACTGGTCAGTGATGCGCGCCGCGACGAGGTGTTCGATAGGGTCAGATCCGCCTGCATGACCGGGCAGCAAGCCTATTGGGTATGCCCGTTGATTGAGGAATCCGAGGTCCTGCAATTACAAAATGCAGAGGAGACCTACCAATTGTTGACCGAGACTTTTCCGGAGTTGCGCGTGGGACTGGTGCATGGCAGGATGGACAGCGCGGAAAAAGTGCGCGTAATGGGTGAATTCAAGGCAGGCTTGTTACAATTGCTGGTCGCCACCACCGTGATCGAAGTCGGTGTAGATGTGCCCAATGCCAGTCTGATGGTGATCGATCACGCCGAACGAATGGGGCTGGCACAGTTGCATCAGTTACGCGGACGGGTAGGGCGGGGGGCTGCACACAGTTTATGCATCCTGCTGTATCAAAAACCGTTATCCGAAGTGGCGCGTACACGACTCAAAGTGATCTTCGAGAACACAGATGGCTTCGTGATTGCACAACAGGACTTACAATTACGGGGGCCCGGTGAATTGCTGGGAGCGAGGCAGAGCGGGGTGGCGATGTTGCGCTTTGCCGATATCGATGCTGATGAAGATTTATTGATCCACGCAAGGGTAGTCGCTGACGAATTGCTGCGCGACTACCCCGACGTGGCGCGCGCCTATTTACGCCGCTGGATGGCAGACAAACATGACTATTTACACGTTTAAAGATACATTTTGGAATGTCGCGACGCACGGCGCTGAGGCTGCATTGCTGCCCTGGCTGCGCGATCACGGCTCACTCACGCGGCGGATACAGCAGCGCTGCGACCGCTTTTCCGTGATTAATGTGAAAAGTGGACAAGCGCGCATCGCGCTGGATGAATCCGCGCTTTTGAATATTGCACCACAGCAACTGGCCTGGTCGCGTGAGGTGTTCCTGTGCGCCGAAGATCAGCCCGTAGTGTTCGCCCATAGCGCCTGTCGCGCAGGCGATTTACGCGGTGCCTGGCATGCCTTGAGAGGCTTGGGTAGCAAACCGCTGGGCGCTGTTCTGTTCTCTCATCCTCAGGTAGTGCGCCAGCCGCTGCATTACAAAGCCTTGGCTGCACATCACACTCTGTACCGGCGTGCCGCCGTTGGGTTACTAAATCCACCCTCCAGGCTGTGGGCGCGCAGATCCTTGTTTTATCTACATAATATGCCGCTGTTGGTGACGGAAGTTTTTTTACCCGGTATATGGGAACTCAGCCGCTAACTTTTTGGCATTTTATTTTGTAACTCGTTTGCGCACCAGTACCTTGCGTAACTCCTCAAACAGCAACATAAGCGGCATCAGGCTAATGATAAACAGCCAGACCCCAGCACCGATCGGTGCGGTGCCGAACAGTTGATTGCCCCACGGGGTATAGACAATCAACAACAGCAATGAAATTTCGAAAATAATTCCATATAAAATTAATCGATTACGACGATGGCGGCGGCTGAAGGCAGAAAAAACGGGATGGCGGCATAGAAAAATGTTGACGACCTGCATGGCGATGATCGCAGACAGGCACGCGGTGGTGGCCTGCAAATAAAGATTATTGTGCGCGCCCAGTTGTAAGCCCAAGTTCCAGCCGCCGCCGTGCAACACAAAGAAGAACGCCGCCATCGCGGCGGCCGCCTCAAGTGGCCCCAAAAACAAATAGGTGCGCATCAATAATTTACGGTCGAGCAGATGTTCGCTGAGCAGGCGAGGAGGCGAACTCATGGTTTCCGGATCAGGTTTTTCAGCACCCAGCGCGAGGGCGGGCAAAGTGTCGGTTCCCAGATCAATCGCCAGTATCTGTATCACCGTCAGCGGCAGCGGAACACGCAACAGCACAAAGGCCAGATAGGGCACCAGTTCCGCCACATTGTGGGTGAGGATGTAGGTAAGAAATTTGCGCAGATTATCGTAAACGGCGCGCCCTTCCTCGATAGCGGCGACAATGGAGGCGAAGTTGTCATCAAGCAGAATGATGTCAGCTGACTCCTTTGCCACATCTGAACCTGCGATGCCCATGGCGATGCCGACATCGGCGCATTTGAGTGCAGGAGCATCGTTGACGCCATCACCCGTCACCGCAACCACCTCTCCCCGGCGCTGCAAGGCCTGCACGATACGCATCTTCTGATCGGCTGCAGTGCGCGCAAAGATGAGTTCAGGCTCGACTAGCAGCAGTTGCAGCTCGGCATCCGACATCAGGCGTAATTGATCTCCTGTCACCGTTACGGGATTGCTGGTCAGACCGATTTCACGCGCGAGGGCGCTGGCGGTTCGCGGATGGTCTCCGGTAACCATGATTACACGTATGCCAGCGGCATGACAGGCGCGTATGGCGGCAGGTACAGCCTCGCGTGGCGGATCCAGCAGCCCGACCAGTCCGGCGAAAATCAAATCAGACTCACGCTGTGACGGATCGGACGTGGCTGTAAGACTGCGATACGCCAATGCCAGCACGCGCAAGCCCTGCTCTGTCATTTTATACTGAATATTCAATATATTAGCAAGACTTGCCTGATCTATCGGGATAACTGCACTCCGCGTCCATTGGTGTTTACACAAAGGCAGTACTGATTCCGGTGCACCTTTGCAATACAGCCTCAGGCCTTGCGTTGTTGCGTAAATCACCGACATGCGTTTTCGTTCGGTGTCGAACGGGATTTCGTCGATGCGTTGTAACTCAACGCCATCAGATGGCAAACGTTCCCGCAGCGCCAGTTCCATCGCGTCGCCCAGCCAGACGGACTGCCCGTCTCGTTCGACCCGGCGCAGATCGTGACAGTAACGCATCACCGCATATAACGGTTCGGCGTCGGGGAGTCGTTCGGCGGAATGCAGTTCGCCTGCAAAATACACTTGCCGTAAACTCATGCGGTTCTGCGTCAGTGTGCCGGTCTTATCTGAGCAAATCACCGTGGCCGCCCCCAGTGTCTCCACCGCAGGCAAATGTCGCACCAGTGCGTTTTTTCTGGCCATGCGCTGCGTCGCTAGCGCCAGCGCCAGGGTGACGGTTGGCAACAGGCCTTCCGGGACGTTGGCGACGATGATGCCGATCGCGAACACCAGATTCTCCCAGAACGACAAGCCTATCCATCGTCCTACCAGGAAAAATACCAGTCCCAACAGAATGGCAAACAGCGCCACCAGTCGCGACAGACGGGCGATTTCCTTTTGTAGCGGCGAAGGAGGTTCGGCGGAGATCTGTGTCAGACGTGCGATATTGCCAAATTCGGTATGCATACCGGTCGCATAGACCAGCGCCTTCGCTCCGCCTGAGATCAGCGAGGTTCCTGCATGCAGAATGTCACGCCGCGCCCGTTCGTTCGGTGTGGTGCTGGTATCTCTCGACTGGGGGCGAGACTCGCCGGTGAGATTGGCGGTATTGACGCGCACGCCGAACGCCTCGATGAGCCGACAGTCGGCGGGAACATCATCCCCTGCCGTCAGCAGCACCACATCGCCGGGCACCAGCTCCGCTACCAGCAATTGCACGGCATGACCGTCGCGTAGCGCCGTGGTGTGATGCGGCAGCAGGTTGTTGAGGGCCGCCAGCGCTTTTTCGGCCCGATATTCCTGCCAGAACGAAAAAAGGCCGTTGATCAGGATCACGCCTAACACAGCGTAACCTAACGTGGCCATTCCCTCACCCGGATCACGCCATTCGGCGAAGAAAGCCAAGCCCGCTGCCAACCAGAGGATCAGTGCGAAGAAGTGGGTGAATTCCTTGAACAAACGGGTTGCGATCGATGCTCCGGCAATCTTTTCCAGCCGGTTTTCGCCTTGCCTGGCTCGTCGCCGCACCGCCTCAATTTGCGATAAGCCTTGCTCGCTGCTGTGCAGATGAGCATAAAGTTGATTGATTGGTGTTCGTTGTGGGTTCATGGTGCAACCTGTAGGCAGCGCAGTAAACCCTACTATAGAACACACGGAAAGTTTTGCAATATTATTTGTTATAGGTGTGTCGCAAATTAAAAAAGCTCCCGTGGTTTCCCAAGGGAGCTTTTAGAGGCGAATCACTTCGCCCGCATTACATACAACTTAGTGCGCGGAAGCCTGCTCAGCGTTGATGCCGGTGTTTTGGCGAACGTAGAGCTCATCCCACAACTCTTCAGAGCGTTTGTCACGTGTGAACAAAGAACCCAGAATAACCAGCAGGAAGCCCAGAGGAATAGACAACAGACCCGGATTCTTCAACAGGAAGTAGGGCTTTTCCAGACCCATGATGCTGGTTGTTTGACCTTCAAACTTCTTCAGGTCATCTTCAGCCTTAGCCTTAGCCTTCTCTGTTGCAGCGATATCCTTCTTCACCTTAACCAGATCATCCTGTGCCTTTTTCAGGGCGACCGGATCTTCTGTCAGTGTTGCCAGAGAGTCTTGCAGCGGTTGAATCTTTTCATTCAACTTGGCAAGTTTTTCAGCAGCAGCAGGTTTGGCTGGTTTTTCAGGAGAGGCAGCTTTAGCAGGTGCAGAAGCTACGCAACCTTCCATCGCAAACAGCTCACAAGTGAAGCTGGAAGCGACTTTCGCTGGAACAGCATCCTTGGCAGCTTGAGCTGGTTCGCCTTCAATAACCTTCTTGGCGCCGGAAATCACGGCCTTAGGATAAGTCATGTTAGGAGAAATCATCACCAAACCGATCGCAGTCAGAGAACCTACCACCATACCCAGGATAATCCCGGTGGTGTTGCACTTCTTCCAGTACAGCGTCAGGAACACAGCAGGCAGGTTCGAGGAGGCGGCAACCGCGAAGGCCAGCGCAACCAAGTGAGCCACATTCTGACCCTTAGCCAGAATACCAACGATGATCGCGATGATACCAACGATAACCGATGACAGACGAGCCGCAACAACCTGCTCTTTAGGTGTAGCCTTATCGCCACGAATAACGCCGACATAGATGTCATGCGCCATCGCAGAAGCAGCAGCCAGAACCAGACCCGCAACCACCGCAACAATCGTCGCGAAAGCAACCGCAGCGACGAACGCCAGGAAGAAGTTACCCAGCAGAGAGTTTTCACCGCCGCCCAGATATTGAGCCAGCAATGGACCTGCCATGTTGCCACCAGCATCGATAGACGCGATCTTAGCGGAACCTACCAGCATCGCAGCGCCAGTACCCAGGAACAGGGTCAGCACATAGAAACCACCGATGATACCCATCGCCCAGATAACCGAAACGCGAGCCGCTTGTGCCGTAGGAACGGTAAAGAAGCGCATCAGGATGTGAGGCATACCGGCAGTGCCGAGAACCAGTGCCAAGCCAAGAGAGATCTGGTCAATCGGGTTCTTCAGGAACAAACCTGGTTCCAAAAAGCGTTGACCGAGCTCTTCCTTAGTCATGCCAGTCGCAGCGTCGCCCAGGAGCTTAGCTACTTGTGCCACAACCTTGTCATCACCGATAACCGCTTGAAGATAAGCTGGCAGGCTGAAACCGTAAGGAGACCAAACCAGGAATACCAGAATCAACGATGCGATAACCAGCAATACCGCCTTAGTGATCTGTACCCAAGTAGTTGCCTTCATACCGCCGAATACCACATAGGCCAGCATCAGAACACCCACACCGATAACCGACACTTCGTAGTCGATACCGATCAGCGTCTTGATCAACACGCCGCCACCGACCATTTGCGCGGTCAGGTAGAAGGTAGAAACCGTGATAGTGGACAGCGCAGCAACAACCTTAGTCTTCTTAGGATCGTTACGGAAAGCCAGAATGTCACCCATGGTGTACTTACCGATGTTACGGCAAGGTTCAGCAATCACCAGCAACACAGTGATGTAAGCCACCAGCCAGCCCACCGAGTACATAAAGCCATCGTAACCATACAGAGAGATCAGACCGGCAATACCCAGGAAAGACGCGGCAGACAGATAGTCACCTGCGATCGCCCAACCGTTCTGAATACCGCTAACCGAACGTCCGGCAGCGTAAAATTCAGAAGTGGAGTGCGTGCTGCGTGCCGCCCAGAAAGTGATGGCCATGGTGATGGCGATAATCGTACCGAACACGGCGAACGTCATCCACTTGAATTCATCGGCGACCGCACTAGTACCCGCAAAAGCTGCGCTACTGGTACACAAGGCCGCCAGCGATACCGCCCATTTGTTTAGCATCGTCATTCTTATGCTCCTTGTGTTTCGTTGATGATTTCTTGAGCCATCGCATCAAACTCGGTATTGGCTTTCTTTGAATACATGAAAGCAATAACCCACGCGACGACAAACTCTGACAAGGCAAATAGCAAACCGAAATTGACCACACCCCACACCTTGATCTTAAACAGATCCTGGAAGTAAGCCGCGCCTATCGGCAACAAGAAATAGTACACCGTGGAAAAGATCATCAAGCTCCACAGAAATACTGTTTTCTTGCGATGCAAGGCTTGAAATTTCGGGTTGGCATCAATAGCCGCCCAATTTATATTCTGATTAGACATATTCACTCCCTGAAAACAATCCTAAGGCCAGATGATACTCTGACCCACTCATACAACAGACGCGAGATTACGTTAAGGTGACGGGTAATGCAATGCTTCCGTTGAGATTTTGTCGACACTTCTGTCAAATATTTCATTATTTGATGGTTAATAAATTCGCAATAATCTGATTTTAAAGTGTTTGATTAATTATTTAGTACGCTATCAGTGTCGATAAATGTCAGATTGTTGACAAGTTTATCAATCAGCGACCGACTGAAAATCAACTCACGCTGTTCACCCAACGCTGCGCCTTTTCCAAATCAAGCAAACCGGCAAAATTTTTGATATTTTTTTTGCCTGCCTGCGCACAACCGACCTGAAATAACTGTGCGGTTACCATCGCATCCGCCAACGCGTTGTGGCGTGCATCGTTACGTATCTTGAAATGCGTCACCCAGTCATCCAGCGACCGATATTTTGATGCTAATTCAGGATTGAGGGCCGGCATAAGATAAGCCAAATCCAGCCAGACATGCTTGAAGGACGTGCCCAGCGCTTGACTGATTGCGCGCTGTATCATGGTTTGGTCAAAAGTGACATGAAAAGCAATGAGCGGGGCTTTTTGCAGAAAGTCCAAAAAAGCCAGCAGCGCATCGGCGGCCGGAACACCGGAGGTCTGCGCCCCGCCGCTGATACCATGCAGCAGGATGTTTTCCTTATTGCTGACCACAGGCTGTTGCAGCTCGACGTAAAAGCTCTCCCCCAGCGAGATTTTTCCGTTCACCACGGCGATTGCCCCGATCGATAACAGACGGTCTTCCCACAGATTGAGTCCGCTGGTCTCCACATCCACAACCACATAGCGTGACGCCTTGCAAGACTGGCTCGTGGCCACTGCGGACAATTTGTGCCAAGCCGCCAAGCTCAGTGCCTGCTGATCGTTTAACTCGACCCGCTTGCCCAGATAGCGTTTCAGCCAATTTCTCACAGGTGATACTCCTGCGCCAGCCTAGCCTGCAATTTTCGCGCCTGACGGAAGGCCTCTTTGAGAATGCGACGATCCAGCTCATGCAACTGTTCAGGATCAATTTTATTATCCAGATCCTCGTCGCTGAGTCCCTTCGCCTTACCCTCATCGTGATGGCGCATACGCAACACCTGAATAAACAACAAGGCATCAATCCAGGCGTCGACTTCCGATGCGTGTATCTTTAACTTAGCCGCGCTGCCTCGCAGACGCTCGATAGTGCTGGTGTGGGTGACCCCGGCGGCCAGACTAAAGATGCGCGCGGCATCTACAAACGGCGTGATTCCATTCAACTTTAAATCCAGCGTATTTTCTTTGCCTACTACAAAATCACGCATCATACCCAGAGGAGGACGCATAGCCATGGCATTTTCCGCCATCTGATGCAGAAAGCGCGTGTTCTCGCTGGCAACCCGCGCCAGCCACAAGCGCAATTCATCGGCCAGCGCTTCCGTGCCATAGACGGCTCGAAAATCGAAAAAGATAGAGGAATGCAACAGCGCTTCTGGCGTGCCATTACTGATCCAGTTCGAGAAAGTACGTTTCCATTCATCCAGCGACAAACACCACTGCGGATTCGACGCCATGACATTACCCTTACACAAGGGAAAGCCACACAAAGCCAGCTTCTCGTTGATACGCCGGGCAACCGGCAACAAAATCTCGCGCATCCCGGCGGCCGTCATGCCTTCGGGGAGGGTAAAAATCAGCGCATTATCCTGATCGGTGCTTAAGGTCTGTTCGAAACGCCCTTCCGAACCCAGCGCCATCCAGCACAGATGTGGCGTTAACTGGCCCAATTGACTAGCCGAATATTCCAGTTCCACCACACGCGCGCAGAGCAGATCGTTAAAGGTCGAAATAAACTGCGTCAACTGCTCTGTTGAGACGCCTTGCGCCATCATGTTATGCGCCATGCGACGGATGTCAGCGGCAGAATGCTGAAGCGCCGAGATGTCGGCTGCATGTCGTATTGCCTGGCCGATCTGGCGCAAACCGACTCGCTGTAAGGCAAATAAATCTTTTTCCGTGACCAGGCCAACCAGCTTTTCGTTTTCGACCACTAACACGTGACGGAATCCTTGTTTTGCCATGGAGAGCGCCGCCTCATACGCCATGGCTTGCGGTGGTAGCGAGGTGGGTTGTGCGGTCATAATGCTGATCACAGGTTGATCAAGATCGATCTGCGGCAGGGCGATACGCTCCAGCACATCGGGCAGCGTCAATATCCCCAGGGGACGCCCATCCTCATCGACCGCCACCATGGAGCCAACGCGTAATTCGTGCATCCGTTCGAGCACCTCACGCACCGATGTTTGCGGCGAGCAGGTGACCGGTGCACGGCGGATGAGGGTGGACAACGGACTGGTTAACGACTGTTGCTCTGATGACGACTGGGTGTACTGCGCCTGTATGACTTGTTTCGAATGCTCCAGCAGATTGGCGATACGTCGCGTGCAAAAATCCCTGAATGGCGCGCTCAGTCCGAGTAGCTCATGAAAAGCCGTCAGCGGCAATTCATAGCAAAAAGTGTCCACAACGGAACGATAGACACTCGCCACCGGTCGATGCGCCAAAAGCGCGCCTAGCGGAAAACACTCACCTACTGAGAGCTCAAGCCAAGTATCGGCATCACTGGCATCGGCGACATTCTGCTCGCCTTGTACCATGCCCTGCTTGATCACTAAAAAACGCTGCGCCACACCCTGCTCAGGAGAGACGACCACCTCACCTTTAGCGTAATACCCGAGTTGCATGCGTTCAATCATCCACAACAAGTGAGCAGGCTCCATCCGGTCGAACGGTGCGTGTGCGGCAAAAAAAACCAACTGGGAAGAATGTACATTGCTCAAAAGAGTCACCTCTCAACAAATGGCCTAAAAACAAAAATGTAGAAACTCAATATCTGACGCAGTTACGCCCTTCTTTTTTTGCCCGATACAGCTGCGCATCGGCCGCATCGATCAGCGACTGGAAGGTGGCATTTTGATCATTGATAGCCAGACCAATCGAGACCGTGATCCCCGGCATGGGCTCCCCATCGCCCGACAGAATGGTTTTATTCTGCACGGCCTGCCGTATGCGCTCGGCCACCGCCATCCCTTCCTTGATTTTCGTGCCGGGCAGAATGACAAGAAATTCTTCGCCACCATAACGCGTTGAAAAATCGTAAGGGCGCACGGCTGTTTTGAGTATATCGCCCATCACCATCAGCGCCTGATCACCGCCTGTATGTCCCTGAGTATCGTTGTATTTTTTGAAATTATCGACATCGATCATGAGAATACACAAAGGGAAGCCACCTTTTTTCGCCTGCGCAACCAGACGAATTAACGCATTGTCCATCCAGCGCCGGTTGTACAAGCCAGTCAGAACATCCACATTAGCAAGATCCATCAGCTCTCTTATTTGTCTGGAATCGTGCACGATGCGTTGCGTATTGACCCGCATCGAGCGCGTTAACAAGCGTAACAAGTTGCTGGCCACCGGGCTCGCATCGGCGATCAACTTATGCAGGCTGTCGCGATGAATAGGAAATACCGCACAATTCTCTTTGGCAATAACATAGGCTGCAGGAGGAATTCCATCGATCACCGACAGTTCACCGACCGAAACGCCTGCCCCCAGCTCACTGATTTCGGGAGAGTCGGGCGTACCCAAACGAATGGACAGCGTACCGGAGAGCAGGACATAGATATGTTGATTTTCACAAGCGGGCGACAACAATATTTCGCCAGGGGATAACTCAACCGGGGCAGTATTCCCCATCACCATTTGGATGGTATCTTGGGACGCATTGCGAAACAGCTCGGTTTTGGCCAACTTATCGGCAATTGAACTCATCGTGTGGCCTTGCAAAATAGGGTGCATTGGCGACCACATTACAACAAACTCATCAAACACGAAAGCTGTGTGATAAAGCAGCAAAAAAATACCCCTGAACCGTAAAGGCCAGGGGCAAATATTCTTAACCATTTGGGAGGAGTTAAGACACCCATTCAGGGGAAAATAGGTGGAAGCTTGCGCTAACTGAAGACTCAGGCAAGTCGATTCAAAAAAGGTTCAACTATTTATTAATATTCCAACCATTAATTTTTAACTCCTCACATTTTACTATTTTGCCAACATCTCACCACCCAAAGCTTCGGTTAAATCGGCCAGCATATTGGCCAGCTCTCCGGTCATCAAGGTGAAATCGAGTTCGAACATCTCGTCAGCGGTGTCGGCCAGCGTGGTGGATTCTTCCTTGATGATATCGAGAAATTCGAGTCGTTTGATTTGCAACTGCTCGGTCAGAACGAAGGAAATACGGTCATTCCAGGTCAAACCCAAGCGGGTCGCGCGTTTACCTGCCGCGATATGCGCCAGAATTTCTTCGCCTTCCAGCGCATGATTGGCATAACGGACAGTGGCTTTGCTCTCGCCCGTGGCGCGCAGTTCCAGTTCCCGGTCTATGGTAAATCCTGCCGGTGCATTTTCTCCTGCCAGCCAGTCCGTCATGGCGGCGATGGGAGAAAGCTCAGTGTGCAGCGGTTTGACAGGCAGGTCATCCAGCGTCTTGTTTAGCAACTCCAGCAACTCTTCGGCGCGAGCGATAGAGGCGGCATCGATGATCAAACGTCCGTTGACCGTATCCAGCCAGGCATAAGTGGTGCGCTGAATGGCGAATGCCCTGGGGAGCAATTCCTCGGTGACCGCTTCCTTGATGTCCTTGAGTTCTTTACGACCTACCTTGTAGCCTTGTTGCGCTTCGATGTCGGCCACGCGCTCCTTGGCAAAACGATTGATGATGGTGGCCGGCAACAATTTTTGTTCCGCGCCCAGCGCAAACAGGATTTGATTGTTAGCGACATGAACCAGACGGTCATCACCGCGACAGGGCGTCCAGCCCAATTTTTGTTTATCCAACCCGCTGCAAGGCAGCAACGGTTTTTGCGACAATTTTTCCTGCAATGTTTCCGCTGTGATAGCGCAGTCGGCAGGCAGACGATAAATAAAAATGTTTTTAAACCACATGGCGAAATATCCGGAAAACCGCTGATTATACAGACCTCCCTAAAAGAACTGGGCAAGAGTTACTCAGCCTACATGCGGAACACCACCCGACAAAATCAATAAAATTAAATAAATATATTAACAATCATAATGTTAAACAAGGAACAATCGCAACATCCGTTGCAGTCCGGCTTACCTGAAATTTCTCACCAATCCTGATAGCGCGATGCAGCGCCTCGTTATGGTATGCTCATGACCAGTTTGCTTAAGTTTTTTACCTCGATGAAATTTTTTTTGCTGCTTTTACTGCTGATTACAACTCCCGCGCTGGCGAATCAGGATGACGACTTCATGGCGGCGCGTGACGCCTTTCGTACCGGCGACACCGCCAAACTGTCTGTCTTGGGACAGCGTTTTAAACAATCCCCTCTAGAGGTTTATATCGCATTTTATCAGTTGCGCATGCAACTGGAGACTGCCGATATCAGTGCGATACGCACTTACCTTGCACGCCCGGACGACACGCCGCTGATCGATAAGATGCGTTCTGAATGGCTCAAGACACTGGGGAAAAAGCAGCAATGGGATTTGTTCGACAGCGAATATCCCAGAGTGATCGTTGAGGACACTGAGCTCACCTGTTATGCCTTGCAATCCCGGTTAAGAACCCAGGTACAGCCCGTGCTGCGTGAAACGCGCGAGCTTTGGTTAAGTAACAAGGAACAACCCGTCAATTGCGGCGTGCTGGTCGAAGCGGCGATCACCGCCGGGGTCATCAGCCAGCAGGACATATGGCAGCGACAACGTCTGGCTTTAGAAAACAGCAATGTATCCCTTGCCAAATCGCTGGCCGCACGACTCACCGGCAACCATGCGATCTCCGTTAGCGCGTTAGATCATGCGATGGACGATCCGGGTCGCTATCTGGAAAAACCGTCATTGGATAGCACCGGTCAGCGCGCCGTCGCCTTGTTTGCCCTGCAAAGGCTGGCTAAACAATCGCCTGACTTGGCCTACGCACGTTGGGGTGGGATCGCATCGCAGTTTCCCGAGAGCGAACAGCATTATTTTTTAAGCTGGTTAGCGTATGAGGCGGCACGCAAGCAAGATCCCCGCGCACTGCAGTGGTTTAAGGACGCCGGCAATTCACCTCTAAACGAGCAACAAGCAGCATGGCGGGTACGCACCGCACTGCGCATACAGGACTGGCCCGAGGTATTGTCCGGCCTCAACACGATGAGTCCTGCACAACGCAACGAATCAGCCTGGCGTTACTGGCAAGGCCGCGCCTTACAGGCGACAGGACACCGGCCAGAAGCGGCCAAAATTTTCGCTCCCTTAAGCGCGGGCTATGACTTTTATGGTCAGATGGCAGGTGATGAACTATCCGACACACCTGTGCTGAGCAACGCGCAGACCAGTTATCAGCCCAACAAAGCCGACATCGCCGCCATCGAACGATTACCCGGCGTACAACGCACACTTGCACTGTACCGCATGAATATGCGCATCGATGCACTGCGTGAATGGAACTGGGTCACGCGTAATTTTAATGATCGCGAGTTGATCGCCGCTGCGGAAATCGCCAAGCGCAATGAGATGTACGATCGAGCGATCAATACCGCCGAAAAGACCGTGAAGCTGCATGATTTTAGCCTGCGTTATCTGGCGCCTTACCGCTCTGCCATGCGCGAACATATACAGGAAAACAATCTGGAAGAAGCCTGGGTCTACGGGCTGATGCGTCAGGAGAGTCGTTTCGTCACCTCGGCCAAATCCGGCGTGGGCGCCTCCGGGCTGATGCAAGTCATGCCGACCACGGCGCGCTGGATCGCTAAAAAGCTAGGATTGAAAGGCTATCGCGAATCCCTGCTACATCAGCTGGATACCAATCTCACACTCGGCACCTATTACATGAAAAACATGCTGTCATCATTAGATGACAGTCCAGTATTGGCTTCTGCCGCCTACAATGCGGGCCCGGGCCGTGCGAAGCGTTGGCGTGCGGACACCCCTCTGGAAGGGGCGATTTACGCAGAAACCATCCCCTTCGATGAAACGCGAGACTATGTCAAAAAGGTAATGAGCAATACGGTGTATTACGCCCGCCAATTCGGCGCACCATCGCGTTCACTGAAAACCCGCGTGGGCGTCATCGCCGGAAAAGTGGCGGAGAGCCCGTCCTCGATTACTTTCATCAACGGTGAAATTCAAGGCGCGGGCAGGACTGCAACACCATGAGCGTTAAAATTTACTGCGTAGGTGGTGCGGTGCGCGATCGTTTACTGGGCCTGACCGTGAAGGATCACGACTGGGTGGTGGTGGGCAGTACGCCTGAAGAAATGGTGGCACAGGGTTATCAGCCGGTGGGCCGCGATTTCCCGGTATTTTTGCACCCGAAAACGCATGAAGAATATGCGCTGGCGCGCACCGAACGCAAGACATCTGTCGGTTACAAGGGCTTTGCCGTTTATGCCGCAGCGGACGTTACCTTGGAACAGGATTTGCAGCGTCGTGATTTCACCATCAATGCCATCGCACAGGATGCCGAAGGTAATCTAATCGATCTGCATGGCGGCATGGACGATTTGCGCGCCGGGATACTGCGTCACGTGAGCGGTGCATTTAATGAAGATCCGGTACGCATCTTACGCGCGGCTCGTTTTTCTGCACGTTTCGGTTTTACCATCGCACCTGAAACGCTCACCCTGATGCGCGAGATGGTGGATAACGGCGAAGTGGATGCGCTGGTTGCCGAACGCGTCTGGCAGGAACTGGCGCGCGGCCTGATGGAGCAGCATCCTTCGCGCTTTTTCACCGCCTTACGGCTATGCGGTGCGCTCGCAAAAATCATGCCGGAAGTCGATGCCCTGTTTGGTGTGCCGCAGCCGGAAAGCCATCATCCTGAGATCGACTGCGGAATCCATACCATGATGGTGATCGACGATGCCGCACTTCACGGTTATCCGCTCGAAGTGCGTTTCGCCGCACTGGCTCACGACTTAGGGAAAGGCACCACCCCTAAGGCCGAATGGCCGCGCCATATCGGACACGAAGTGCGCAGCGTCGCCCTGACCGAGACACTTTCGCAGCGACTGCGCGCGACCGGGGAGTGCCGTGATTTAGCGCTGCTGGCCGCGCGTTATCACGGCGACATTCACCGCGCGTTCGCGTTGCGAGCCGACACGATCATCAGATTGTTTCAGTCTGCTGACGCCTGGCGTCGTCCGGAACGCTTCGCATTGTTGTTGCAAGCCTGTGCATCGGATGCGCGCGGACGAGGGGGATGCGGTGAGGCACCCTATCCGCAACAGGCGTATTTGCTGGATTTACTGGCCGCAGCACGCGCGGTGAATGCCGGTGAGATTGCACGGTTATGCCAGGATAAAGGTACAATTCCCGCCGCCGTGCAACAGGCACGCCAGGCTGCAATTGAAGAGAGCGTCAAAAGACAACGAAAGGAATGTAATGCGTAAGTGGATGATAAGTGTTTTATTTATTGCGATGCCGTGCATCACCTTTGCTGCCGAGCCGTCCAGCCATAGCAAGAAGGATATCGATGCTAAGTTCAATCAACTTTTCAAAGATGTGGATACCAATGAGAATGGCACCATTTCCTGGGAAGAAGCCATGTTGAAAGCCCCTGCTATGGTGGAAAACTTTGACGCGATCGACACTAATCACGACAGGGAACTGAGCAAGGCTGAACTCAGGGCCTTTACCGCAGCCATAGAGAAAAAACGGTTTGAATTTGCCAAACAACTTGAAGCGGCCGACCAAGACAAGAATGGCAAACTGTCCCGGGAGGAAGTCAAAGGCTTGCCTAACCTAGCCGCACACTTTGACGAAATAGACAGCAATCACGACGGCCAATTGGTCATCAAGGAAATCGCCGACTATGTGCGAAATAGATCTACGGCACCAGCTGGCAATACATCACCCGCCAGCGCTCCAACCGCACAGTAATTGATATTGCGCGCCAGCGCTCCTTGCGTTTCTCACTTTACCCCTGTGCGCCGCCGAGTAGCGCAGTGTGATCAGGAGATTTCGGCGAGGACGCTTTGCCTAGCCATTCGACTAAGCTGACAAAATTCGTCAGCCGAGTCGCTGGTTATGTTTGAGCGCGTAGCGCGAGTTCCGCAGCCGCCTGAGCATACGAGCAACAGAGGGCACCCCGGAGGGGCGGCAAACCGGGGCCGCCTTCTTTTTAGTTACTTTTTATTGGCGACGCAAGAAAACGAAGCTTTGTAAAAGCTGAGTTTCTGCGCACACAAAAGATTGCAATATCAAAGAAGCTAAAAAGTAACCAGCTGCCGGTCTGCCACCGGCGAAGTTGTTTTTCTATTTGGTGATTACTGGATAAAAATCTTCAACCAGTAATTACAGCAACCGCCCCAAGCTCCCCTGAGTAAACCCGGATAACGGCTGTTCCATGTTTTTACCCAGCGCAATCACCTTGAACAGCTCGCCCATTTCTGCCGGGCTGGTCAGTTTCTGCAATTGCGCCGAAAGCGGTAGAAACTCACGCAAATTTTCCGGTGAGATTATTTTTAATATATCAGTTATATTATTGTTTATTAAAAAGAAAGCCTGATTCGTATAACCCAGTAGTTCCATACCCGCATCGATGCCGCATTCAGCCACGTCGGTGAAATTAACATGCGCGGTGATGTCCTGCAAGCCGGGGAGAAAAAAGGGATCGTCGTGGGAGTGGTGGCGGTAGTGACACATCAGCGTCCCCTGAGCACGCTGCGGATGATAGTACTCGCCAGCGCCAAAGCCATAGTCTATAAACAACATCGCGCCTTGCGTTAACCGGCTGGCCAGACTGTTGATCAGTCCGCGTGCGGCAAGACAAATTTCGCTGACATAATCATCCGGTGTCTTAATCTGCCCGGCAGCTTGCAGCAATTCATTGTCCGTGATGGCGCGCTCCTGCCAGATAAATCCCGATTCACCGAGCGCCACACCGCGTTCAGTAATAATAGTTTCGCGCAGCGATTCTCTTGCCCCCTCGCCCTCTTTGAGGGAGAGGGTTGAGGCGAGGGAACGGGCATGACCGGTTTCATCAGAAATGACATTTTTTCCATGCCCGTTCAGCGCGCTGTCCTGCCAGTGCACCAGATGGACCGGCAAAGCATCGAGCACTTCGTTGGCGACAACCGCACCGCTCAATGTTTCCGGCAGGCCGTCCAACCAGCACACGCGATCGAATAAATGCGGCAGGCGTTGTTGTATCAATTCGCGCTGGCGTTCCCGCAAATCCGCGCTCACTTCAAGTATGCTATAGCGCTCGGGCAGACTGCCCAGTTGTTCGAGTTCACCCAACATATCCGCCGCCAGTTTGCCGCTGCCGGCTCCCAACTCCAGGATGTGCTGCGTGCTGTTCGCCATAATCTCGGCAACTTGTCTGGCCAGCGTGCGGCCGAATAAGGGCGAGAGTTCAGGTGCGGTAATAAAATCGCCCGCTTCGCCAAATTTGTGCGCGCCCGCCGTGTAATAACCGAGTCCGGGCGCATACAACGCCAGCTCCATATAGCGCGCAAAGGAAATCCAGCCGCCGTTGGCCTCAATGTCGCGACGGATCGCATCGACTAAGCGCGCACTGTGTTCGGCTGCGGCAGGTGCCGGGATAGGAAGTGATGTGTCAGGTGATGTATTCATGGTCAGGTATAATTCACAAGAATACGAAGTTTAATGGAGGGTGCTGTGCAAGGCAAAGTTATGTTGGTGACAGGGGGGGCTAAGCGGGTGGGTGCGGCGATTTGTCGCAGGCTGCACGCCATGGGTGCGACCATCGCATTGCACTATCGCGTATCGGCGAAGGAAGCGCTGGCGCTGCAAGACGAACTCAATGAATTGCGACCTGACAGCGCGGCGGCATTTTCGGCGGATTTACTGGATCTGGCCGCCATGCAGCAAGTGGTCAAAGATGTCGTTGCGCGTTTCGGACGACTGGATGGACTGGTCAACAACGCATCGAGTTTTTATCCTACGCCCTTGGCTGGCGTGAACGAATCTCAGTGGGATGATCTGCTCGGTACCAATCTGCGCGCGCCGTTATTTTTGGCACAGGCGGCAGCCGATGAGTTGCG
>CAISHO010000022.1 GCA_903885165.1 uncultured Nitrosomonadales bacterium
CGGTCATTGTCGTATACCCGGAAGCCATCTGGTACACCTACGTAGACGAATCGGATCTCGATGAAATCATCGAAGAACATCTGAAAAATGGCCGCATCGTCGAGCGCTTAAAAGTCTGATGGCAACCCTGAATAAATTCACTCTGACAGGGCCGGCAGGTCAGCTCGAAGGCGTTCTGCATTTGCCCGACAGTGCGCCGCGCGCCATTGCGGTGATCGCACAACCCTTGCCCACCATGGGCGGCACCATGGACAACAAGGTGGTGACCACGCTGGCTAAGACCTTTGCCGAACTGGGTTTTGCCGCATTTCGTTTCAATTTTCGCGGCGTGGGTGCCAGTTGCGGCGAGTTCGACCACGGCCACGGCGAAGTTGAGGACATGCTGGCGGTGGTTCAGCACGCGCGCACCGAATATGAGCACTTGCCGCTGATACTCTCCGGCTTCTCCTTCGGCGGCTATGTCGCCGCCCGCACCGCACAACAACTGCATCCTCATGCACACAAACTGGTGCTGATGGCGCCCGCTGTGGTGCGCTTCGAGATGCCCGCCGTGCCGCACAATACACTGGTGATCCACGGCGAACTGGACGAAGTGATTCCCTTATCCGATGCAATGGACTGGGCGCGACCACAGCATTTACCGCTGGTAGTATTGCCGGAAGCGGGGCATTTCTTTCATGGCCGGTTAAATCAGCTCAAGCAGATAATACTCAACGAATTCAACGGATGCCATCTATGAACACGGTGATACGCGCCGACAACTTGCTCAAGGTGTACGCCGGACAGCGCGTAGTCGACGGTATCACTCTGGAAATACGACGCGGGGAATGTTTCGGTTTACTGGGCCCCAACGGTGCCGGAAAAACCACGACACTTCGTCTGCTGCTGGGGCTGATCTCACCGGATGGCGGAGAAATCAGCCTGCTAGGACATGCTGTACCTGGCGATGCACGCGAAGCGCGCCTACAGGTGGGTGTCGTCCCGCAGATGGACAATCTCGATCCTGATTTTACCGTGACGGAAAATCTGATGGTGTATGGCCGCTATTTCGGCATGTCAAATGCTGCGATCGAAGCACGCCTGCCCGAATTACTGGAGTTTTCCAATCTCACTCATAAACGGGACGCGAAGGTGCCGACCTTATCCGGCGGCATGAAACGACGCCTGACGCTGGCACGAGCGCTGGTGAATGATCCCGACGTAATCTTTCTCGACGAGCCTACCACCGGGCTTGATCCTCAGGCACGCCACATGATCTGGCAGCGTCTGCGCGAGTTGACCGCGCGCGGCAAGACGCTGGTACTCACCACCCATTTTATGGATGAGGCCGAACGGCTGTGTCATCGTTTGGCGGTGAAGGATAACGGTCGTATCATCAGTCAAGGCTCCCCTCGTGAACTGATCGCCGGCAATATCGAACCAGAAGTGGTCGAGGTGTATGGCGAACAAGCCGCAATCTGGGCAAAGCAACATGCTGCACGTCATGCCGAACGTTTTGAAGTGAGCGGTGAATCGGTGTTTTGCTATGTGAAAGACGCGCATCCTTTGCTGCGGGAGTTGCAGCAACATCCAGAACTTAGCTACGTGCATCGGCCTGCCAACATGGAAGATGTCTTCCTTAAACTGACCGGGCGGGAGATGCGCGAATGATTTCAATACTCATTCATCGCAATTGCTGTGTTGGCTGCCTGCTAATCATCCTCGCCGTGCCCCATGCACTGTCTCGTCTTCTCAGCCCTTGCCGCCTTGCACTTGCTTCGACTAAGCCTTGAAATAGAATGAAAACTAATATTTTCGCATTCCCGCAATTTAGCAGCCGTTTCATTCCGATCTGGCGTCGCCATTACATGGTCTGGAAGAAGATGGCGGGGCCATCCATACTGGGGCATCTGGC
>CAISHO010000023.1 GCA_903885165.1 uncultured Nitrosomonadales bacterium
ATTTAACGATCGTTTAATCGCAATCTCCCAGATACTGGCGGCACTGAAATACACCGTATTGTTTGGATCCGCTAGATCAACAGCTACCTGTTTGGGTAAGCGCTCCGGGGCCAGCAAGGTTGCCAACAGTACATTGGTATCCAGCAAATAAACGTGTCCGGCCATTTATTTACTCAGCTCAAACATATCGGCCATTTTGGCGGCCTCTAAGTTATCGAAGTCTTCCGGGAAGGTAAACTGCGGCTTACCTAAACCCAATATTCGCTGCGGCTTGGCGGCACTGATCAATGACACTAAACGAGCTACCGGTTTGCCGGCGCGGGCAATCACAATCTCCTCGCCGGCCTCCGCCTGATCGACAAATCGAGAAAAATTGGTTTTAGCCTCATGGATATTAACGGTCAGCATAATACACCTCGATTAAAAAGTGGACTAATGTTAGTCCGAATCTCGCCTTTCAACAAGCGGCTATGCTGTAACCTGCACTATCAGGCCAGCCCGTTGTGGCGCAGCAGTGCGTCGATGGAGGGTTCGCGGCCACGGAATGCGGTGAACGAATCCATTGCATCGCGTGAGCCGCCTACCGCCAGCACCTGGCTGCGGAAACGCGCACCGACATCGGGATTCAACACGCCGTGTTCTTCGAACAGGCTGTAAGCATCGGCGGACAGTACTTCTGCCCATTTGTAGCTGTAATAACCGGCGCCATAGCCGCCTGCGAAAATATGCGAGAAGCTTTGCGGGAAACGGTTGAATTCAGGCGGAATCAGTACGGCCACCTCGGCGCGAACCTCATCGAGCAGTTGCAGAATAGTTTTGCTGCCAGCGGCATCGAAATCGCTGTGCATCAGCATGTCGAATAGCGCAAATTCGATCTGACGCAACGATTGTAAACCGCTCTGGAAATTTTTCGCCGCGAGCATTTTATCGAACAGGGGGCGGGGCAGCGATACACCTGTCGTTACATGGCGGGTCATGGCGCGCAACACATCCCATTCCCAGCAGTAATTTTCCATAAACTGGCTGGGGAGTTCGACTGCATCCCATTCCACGCCGTTGATGCCGGATACGCCCAAGTCTTCTACTTCGGTGAGCAGATGGTGCAGGCCGTGACCGAATTCGTGGAACAGGGTGATGACTTCGTCGTGGGTGAATACGGCTGGTTTCCCGCCCACCGGGGCTGAGAAATTGCAGTTCATATAGGCCACCGGTGTCTGTATTTCACCATTCGCCAAACGGCGACGGGTGATCACGTCATCCATCCACGCACCGCCGCGTTTGCTCGCTCTCGCATACAGATCGAAATAGAACTGACCGACCAGTGCGCCTTGTGAGTCACGAATATCGAAGAAGCGTACGGTTTCGTGCCAGACGGGAGCGGTAGCTTCCACGATCTTCAGTCCGTACAGCGTCTCGACCAGCTTGAACAGGCCGGTAAGCACGGCATCTTCCGGGAAGTACTCCTTCACTTCCTGTTCGGAAAACGCATAGCGCTGCTCGCGCAGTTTTTCGCTGGCATAGGTGGTGTCCCAGGAATGCAGTTCATCAATTCCCAGTTCGGATTTCGCAAATTCGCGCAGCTCCACCAGATCTTTCTCGGCAAACGGGCGCGAGCGCAGGGCGAGTTCTCTCATAAATTCAACAACTTGCTTTGGCGATTCAGCCATCTTGGCCGCCAGAGACAATTCGCCGAAATTATTAAAGCCCAACAGACGGGCTTCTTCGCCGCGCAGTTGCACGATCTCGTTCATCAAGGGTGAGTTATCCCAATCCACTTTGCCGAACTCGGAAGCTCTTGTCGCATAGGCACGGTAGATTTTTTCGCGCAGCTCACGGTTGTCGGCGAATTGCATCACCGGCAAATACGACGGGGCTTTTAAGGTGAACAACCAGCCGGCTTTTCCTGCCGCGATAGCCGCTTCGTGCGCGGTCTGCAATGCATCTTCAGGTAGGCCGTTAAGTTCTCCCCGGCTCTCGATCACCAAGGTGTAGTCGTTGGTCGCGTCGAGCAGATTGTCGGAAAACCTCGATGACAATTCGGACTGACGTTCCTGGATTTCCAGATAGCGTGATTTCTTATCATCTGACAACTCTGCGCCGCCCAGACGGAAATCGCGCAGTTCATTCTCGATGATTTTCCGGCGCGTGGTCGTTAATGTCTGAAATTCAGTGCTGTTGCGCAGTGCTTTGAATTTATTGAATAGTTCTAAATTTTGCCCCAGTTCCGCGTAATATTGGGTCATCAGTGGCAATCCCGTGTTGTACGCTTCGCGCATTTCGGGCGAATTCATCACCGAATTCAAATGACCGACCGGTCCCCAGGCGCGCGACAGGTGTTCATGCGTATCTTCCATGGGGACAACGAAGTTTTGCCAAGTCGGCGTGGCGCTGTCGGCCAGTAGGCGGGCGATCAGAGCGCGGCATTCGCCCAGCAATTGTTCGATGGCAGGGGC
>CAISHO010000024.1 GCA_903885165.1 uncultured Nitrosomonadales bacterium
CTCAATCCTCAATCCTCAATCCTCAATCCTCAATCCTCAATCCTCAATCCTATATCTTATTGATTATTAAATGAATATTACTGTTATTGGCGCGGGTGCATGGGGAACGGCCTTAGCGATCAGTTTTGCCGCGCGGCATTCTGTGACTTTGTGGGCCAGAGATATCGATCAGGTCAATCAGATGTCTGCCAACAGGCGCAATCTGCGCTACCTGCCCGATGCCGCCTTCCCTGAAAATCTACACCTGAGTGCCGATTTTTTGGTGTCGATCGCTGATGCTGAACTTGTCATTCTTGCCGTGCCGACAGCCGCGTTGCGCGCAACGCTGCAACACTTTGTTCAGGTTGCACCTGCCGGTTGCGGTGTGGTGTGGCTGTGCAAGGGATTTGAAGCCGGAACATCATTGCTTCCCCATCAGGTTGCGGCTGAAGTTTTGCCGCTTGGCATTCCTTGCGGTGTACTCTCCGGGCCTAGTTTTGCCCTTGAAGTCGCAAAAAGTTTGCCGACCGCTGTGGTACTCGCTTCTCGTGACGAGGCTTTTGCACAGCGCACCGCGCAAGCCCTTCATCATTCCCGGTTACGCGTCTACGCCAGTTGTGATGTGATCGGCGTGGAAGTCGGTGGCGCAGTCAAGAATGTGATGGCCATCGCCGCCGGTGTCTGTGACGGACTGGGTTTGGGCAACAACGCCCGTGCCGCATTGATCACGCGCGGCCTGGCTGAGATCACACGGTTGGGTCTGAAGTTGGGCGGTTGTCAGGAGACGCTGGGCGGCTTGTCGGGCGCAGGAGATTTGATCCTCACCTGTACCGGCGACCTGTCGCGAAACCGTCGGGTAGGATTGTTGCTGGCACAGCAGCAGAGCTTGGAGCAAATTTTGCAGCAACTGGGCCATGTCGCCGAAGGTGTTTATGCCGCGCGCGAGGTACATCAACTGGCCGAGCGCCTAGGGGTGGATATGCCCATCTGCGAAGCTGTGCATCGTGCACTCTACGATCACGTCCCCCTGCTTGACGTGGTCAATGACTTGCTCAGCCGTACGGCGAGTCAGGAATTCGGCTTGTAATTCCTCTCTCTCTCTTTGTTGCACGGTTGCTGGTGTTTCGGGAAGCTGTTCACCGAGCAGGGCTTGAGCTTCAAATATTTAGAGCCAATCGCAATATTTACGCTATTTTTATACCCGGCGTGAAATAATTTCCACTGTGCAGCATCTATCGGGGGAATGAATATCATGCAACAGGTTACAGGCATTGGATTATCCCGCTGGGCTTCGCATCTGCTGGCAATTTTGTCCTGCGCCTTCACCGCTATGATCACTCAGCCTCTACGCGAATTGGTCGATCAGGCCAACATCGTCATGCTATTTTTGCTGACGGTCGCGTTAGTCGCGGTATGGCTGGGGCGCAAACCCGCGATCACCGCTTCACTGGTCAGTATCGCGCTGTTCGATTTTTTCTTTGTCTCCCCGCGATTTTCCTTTGCCGTCAATGATGCGCAATATCTGATTACCTTTGCCGTGATGCTGATGGTCGCCTTGATCATCGGGCATTTGACCAACGGGCTGCGTCAAAGCGCGATCGATGCAGGTGAGCGGGAGCAGCAGACGCGCGCGCTGTATGCACTGGCACAACAGTTGGCGGGGGCGGTGACGGCAGAACAAAGCACAGCTTACGTGCAGCAGTTTGTAAGTGGTCACCCGCAGTTAGGTTTTAGAGTGCTGGTGCCAACGTCGGATGAGCAACTGGTTTTAACAGGGAATACTCAGCATGCGATCAGCTTAACGGAAATGATGGTGGCCAAATCGGTGTTTACTTCCGGTAATGCAATTGAAATCAGCGATGAGTCACCCGCGACCCTGGTGTTGCCCCTGCTAGGTGCGACACGTTCGCGCGGAGTGCTGTTGGTCGACGGTCAAATCGCCACACTGCGCGGGCAGCGCGCCCTGATGGAGGCTGTCGCATCGCTACTGGCCACCGCGCTTGACCGCTTGCATTTCGTCGAAGTTGCTCAGCAAAACCGGATGCAGATGTTGAGCGAACGTTTGCGCAGTTCTATACTGGCTGCGCTGTCTCACGATGTGCGCACGCCACTGACGGTGCTCTATGGCTTAGCGGATACGCTGACCTTGCCGCAGCAGCAATTGCCTGAAGCGGCAAGACAAACGGCCTGCTCAATCCGGGATCAGGCGATGCGGTTGAATAATATGGTCAATAATTTGCTCGACATGGCGCGACTGCACGCGGGGCAGGTGCAGTTACACAAGGAATGGCAACCCATTGAAGAGGTAATTGGTACCAGCATCCGCTTGTCAGGAGCGGATTCTCAGGGGCATGCGGTCAAGGTTTATCTGGCGGACAATCTGCCGTTGATCGAATTCGATGCAGTATTGCTCGAACGCGTATTTTGCAACCTGATCGAAAATGCCGCCAAATACTCCCCGCCAGATAGCGATATAGCTCTGTCAGTGACCACTGAAGGTCAGGAGGCGGTAGTTGAGGTGAGCAACGCAGGCGCAGGTTTTGCTGCAAATAAATTAAAACTGGTTTTTGAGCCTTTCGAGCGCGGCAATGCGGAGGGTACGGTGGGCGGTGTCGGTATGGGTTTGGCTATTTGCCGTGCAGTCATTGAAGCGCACTGCGGACAAATTTCAGCGAGCAACCTAGCGGGTGCCCGTGTACGGTTTACCCTGCCGCTGGGTGTGCCACCTGTCGTCGAACCGGAACAGGAGGAGGCAGCATGAATACGGCTGAATTTTCCGTTCTACTGGTTGAAGATGAAAAAGAGATACGTCGCTTTGTGCGTCAGGCGCTCGAGGGTGACGGATGCCGGGTGCGTGAAGCCGGCACTATGGCTCAGGGGCTAAGTGATGCGACTAACGACAAACCCGATTTGATCATCCTGGATCTGGGGCTGCCGGACGGTGATGGGGTGGTTTTCGTGCAGCGCTTGCGCAGTTGGTCCAATATTCCGGTTTTGGTGCTGTCAGCCAGAACGGCCGAGCAGAGCAAGATCGCCGTGCTGGATGCGGGGGCGGATGATTATCTGACCAAGCCTTTTTCGGTGGGGGAATTGTTAGCCCGTGTGCGCGCCTCGTTGCGCCGCAGCAGGTCTGGTCATATGCTCGAATCCCCTGTGGTTCAATTCGGCAATATCGAAGTCGATTTGTCACGACATCTGGTCAGCAAGGACGGCCTGCCCGTTAAATTGACGGCAATAGAGTTAAAATTGCTGTCTGTGCTGCTCGCCAATGCGGGTCGAGTGATGACGCACCGGCACTTGTTGCGCGACGTGTGGGGCGCATCGCATATCGAGAGCACCCATTATTTGCGCATTTATGTCGCCCATCTGAGACAAAAGCTAGAAGAAGATGCGACGCAACCCGTACATTTTCAGACTGAAATCGGTATCGGTTACCGCTTCCAATACTGATTTTCAGACAAATTTCAGGAGAACATCATGCATAAAGAACCCGGCAGTGCGGGTAAGTCCAGTCTCTCAACTTTAGCGATCGGCGCCATTGGCGTGGTGTTTGGCGACATCGGCACCAGCCCGTTATATGCACTGCAAACCACTTTCTCCGGTTCGCATCCGTTACCTGTCGTGGCAGCGAACGTACTGGGCGTGCTGTCGGTGATGTTCTGGACCATCATGTTGCTGGTCTCGCTCAAATACGTGGTGATCATCATGCGCGCGGATAATCACGGCGAAGGCGGATCGCTAGCCCTGTTGGCGCTGGTGATTGAACTGACCAAGCCCTACCCTAAGACCAAATGGGTGCTCACGGCGCTAGGATTGTTTGCCGGTGCCCTTTTTTACGGGGACGGCATGATCACCCCTGCTATTTCGGTGTTATCCGCCGTTGAAGGGCTGGATTTGGTCTCGCATGAATTCAAAACCTACATTTTGCCAATTACCCTGATCGTTCTGACCGGCTTATTCTTCATCCAAAAACGCGGAACCAGTGTCGTCGGGATGGCTTTCGGTCCCATCATGGTGTTCTGGTTTCTGTGTCTGGCCGCGTTCGGCGTTAGTTCCATTGCCGAGAATCCGCAGGTGCTGTGGGCATTGAACCCCGTCTATGCCTACCGTTTTTTAAGTGCGGATCCCTGGGTGGCGTTTTTGGCATTGGGTGGTGTCGTGCTGGCGATCACCGGGGGCGAAGCCTTGTATGCCGACATGGGACATTTCGGTAAATACCCGATACGTCTGGCGTGGTTTTACTTTGTGTTGCCAGCCCTGGTGCTAAACTATTTCGGGCAAGGCGCGCTGCTGCTGCACAATCCACAAGCGATTGAAAATCCGTTTTATCTGTTAGCGCCAGCCTGGGCTCTGGTGCCACTGGTGTTGCTGGCCACGGCAGCCACGGTGATCGCCTCGCAGGCCGTGATTTCCGGCGCTTTTTCCATTGCCAGTCAATCGGTTCAGATGGGCTATTTGCCGCGTATGGAAGTTCGTCAGACCTCGGACAAGGCGCAAGGACAAATCTATGTGCCGTTCACCAATTGGTCGCTCTATCTGGCCGTGGTGTTTCTGGTTTTTACCTTCCAGAGTTCGAGTAATCTGGCTGCCGCGTACGGTATCGCTGTCACGGGTACGATGACAATCACTACCATCTTGATCGCCTTCGTGATGGTGTTGTACTGGCGCTGGTCGTGGGCACTGGTCGTCCCCCTGATTTCGATGCTTTTTGTGATCGATGTGACCTATTTTGCTGCCAATGCGATGAAATTTGCGCAGGGCGGCTGGTTTCCTGTCGGTATTGCAGTTGTCTCGTTTACCGTGCTCACTACCTGGAAGCGCGGCAGACAACTACTTTTTGAGCGGATCGCTAATCTGGAAGTGCCGCTGCAGGCGGTGATAGACGGCATGGATAGCGTGCCCAGAGTGGTGGGGACAGCAGTGTTTTTGACCCCCGTAAGCTCGGGCGCACCGACTGCGCTGTTGCATAATATCAAGCACAACCACGTGTTGCACGAACGCAATGTATTTATGAGTGTGATCGTTGAAGATAAACCCTATGTCACCAAAGGCAACCGCTTGCTCATCGACGATCTCGGGAAAAATTATTTCCGTATCCGGGTGTTTTACGGCTTTATGGAAAAACCGGATTTGCCTGCCGCACTGGATTTGTGCACATCGTTGGGGGTGACTTTTGACATGATGGACACTTCGTTCTTCATCTCGCGCGCACTGATCGTTTCGAGTCCAGCGCCCGGCATGATGAAGTGGCGCGAACGTTTGTTTGTCTCGTTGTCGAAAAATGCGATGAATGCGGCCGACTTCTTCAACATTCCGACCAATCGGGTCATCGAGATGGGTACGCGTGTAGAAATTTAGAAACGGTTACCGTGCTTGTGACACATACGAACGAGAGTTTTTTATAAAGGAGAGCGCATGAGCGTTTCAATGTATCACAACCCAAAATGTAGTAAATGCAGAGCAACCTTAACCCTGCTACAGGAAACAGGGGTTGAACCGGAACTCATTCTCTATCTGGACACGGCGCCTTCAGTGGCTGAGTTGGAGGAAGTGCTGAAAAAGTTGGGCAAAGGTCCGAAGGAGCTGATCAGGTTCAATGAGGAAAGCGCAAGCCAACTCGGTATTTTCCCGGGAGACGAACGGCCTGATGCCCAGTGGCTGGAAATTATTTCAGACAACCCAAAGCTGCTGGAACGACCGATCGTGATCAAGGGCGACAAAGCAGCGATAGGCCGACCGCCTGAGCGAGTGCTCGAAATTCTCTAAGCACTAAATCTGTCGACCTGGAGGTAGTCTGAAAAGGGTTGGAGGTCAGGTGCGCACGCCATAGCCGCGATTTAGCAGTCGTAGTGCATACCAGAATAGCACGGCGTTAAAGCCTAGCATGGTCAGGTAGGCTACACCCAGATTGACATCCGACACGCCCAGCAAGCCATAGCGAAACGCATTGATCATATACAGGATGGGATTGGCCAGCGAGACGGATTGCCAGAATGGCGGTAGCATCGCGACGGTATAGAAAACGCCGCCCAGATAGGTGAGCGGGGTGAGCACAAAGGTCGGTACCACGGTGATGTCATCGAAACTGTTCGCATAGATCGCGTTAATCAGGCCGCCCAGCGA
>CAISHO010000025.1 GCA_903885165.1 uncultured Nitrosomonadales bacterium
ACCGGACTGACCTGGCCGTCACCCAGATCGCCGATGCCATCCCGAACAGAACTGGGGCCTAGGATAGGGAGCATGAGATAAGGGCCGCTGCCGACACCCCAGTAGCCCAGCGTCTGGCCAAAGTCCTCGTTGTGTTTTTCCAGATTCATCGAGGCGACATCGATCAGTCCGGCCACCCCAACGGTAGAGTTGACCAAGACACGCATTCCGTCGGAGAGCGCTTGGATGAATTTGAATTGCAACACATCATTTGCTGTGACTACCACATCGTTCAGGTTGGAGAAGAAATTCGTTACCATGGTCTTGCCCAGCTCCGGCATCACCTTGTTGTAACCCTGTGCGACCGGTTTGGCGATCGCTTTGTCCACCGTGTCGTTGAACTGATACACGCCGCGATTAAAGCCTTCAAAAGGATCAGCTGGGTTTTTTGCGTGCGGTGCAGCGCAGCCGGTCAGGGCAATGAAGGCGAGTGTGGTGACAAGGCGTGTGGGTATCATGATATATGCCTGAGCAGAGGATTTTGCGTGATTATATCGCGGCTGCGCCTTGTTCGGCAAAGCGCAGGTTGTAGATTAATTTTTAGATGGGGCGTAGCGGGCGATCGAGTTCGCCGATGTGGAAACTGAATGTACCTTTTTTACGTTCGGCAAAGTAGTGTTCCAGGCTCAGGCGTGTCGGGCGAAAAGCCAGTTCATCCCAGGGAATTTCGGCCTCGGTAAATAATTTGACCTCGAGACTTTCCTGACCCGGTGAAAAATCCAGATCCATCAGGCGTGCACGGAACAGCATGTGCACTTGATCGATGTAGGGCAGGCTGTACATCGAATACAGATCACCGATTTCGACACGCGCATTGGCTTCTTCCAGCGTCTCGCGTGCGGCTGCTGCGCCGGTACTTTCACCATTTTCCATAAAGCCGCCCGGCAGTGTCCAGTAGCCATAGCGTGGTTCGATGGCGCGGCGGCATAACAGGATTTTATCTTCCCATTCCGGAATCGAGCCTATCACCATGCGGGGGTTCTGGTAATGGATGATCCCGCAAGCGGTGCAGACGTAGCGCAGGCGGCTATCGTCTTCCGGGATGCGCAGTTCAACGACTGCACCACAGGCGGGGCAAAATTTCATTTCCAGAATTGCCACCATGATTTTGCCGATTGATTGGTCGTTGCAATGGTTGAGGCGACGGTGTTCGCATTCAATACACGCTGCGCATCATCACGCAAATCATTCATGCCCAGCGAGTCATACGCTTGCACCATGATTTTCAAGGCTTCGTGTGTGGAAGAACTGTTCGGATATTGTTTCAATATGCCTTGCGCACGGTTGGCTGCGGCAATATGCGCGCCACGACGCTGGTAGTAGCTGGCGACGTGCAATTCGTGTTTAGCCAGCGCATTGATCAGGTATTGCAGGCGTATCTTAGAATCCGGCGCATATTTGCTGTTCGGGAATCGTGTAACTAAGTCTTTGAATGCATTAAATGATTCAAGGGCCGCTTGCGGGTCGCGTTCGGATGGATCTTGTCCTGAAATATTGCTCAATACACTCAATTCGCCGTTAAACGTAGCCAGTCCTTTGACGTAGTAGGCGTAATCAACATGGGCGTTGTTCGGAAATTGTTTAATGAATCGATCCGCAGTCGAAATGGCCGGATCGGGTTCAGCCTGACGATAATAGGCATAGGCCATTTCCAGCATGGATTGTTGCGCGTAGCGACCATAAGGATAGCGCGATTGCAGCGACTCGTATTGCTTGATGGCGTTGGTGTAGTTACCGTCGTTCAGATCGGTTTTTGCCAGATGATAAAGCTCGTCGGCGGACAGCTTGGATGTGGCATCCGTCGGCGTTCCAGTCGGCAAAGGGTCAAGTAAACTACAAGCAGTTAACGTAAGTAGCAAAAATACGGATAAAATGTGGCGCATGACTGAATCCGAAAAAAATATGCGTGATTATAGCGCACCCGTAGACGATACAATTCATTTTGTCGTCCCTTCCGAATATGCCGGTTTCCGCCTCGATCAGGCGCTGGCTAAATTATTACCAGAGTACTCCCGCAGCCGCTTACAAGAATGGGTGGTGCTCGAACAGGTATTGCTGGACGGTAAACCTGCGATTTCCAAGCAAAAAGTCTGGGGCGGTGAAACGCTGGACGTGCTTCCGCAATCTCAGGAATCTGACCAGGCTTACTTGCCTGAAGATATTCCGTTGGATATCGTATTTGAAGACGACGACCTGATCGTCATCAATAAGCCGGTAGGTCTGGTGGTGCATCCGGGCAGCGGTAATTGGCAAGGCACCTTGCTCAATGCGCTGCTGTTCCATTCGCCGCAGTTGTCCTGTGTGCCGCGCGCCGGCATCGTGCATCGCCTCGATAAAGATACCAGCGGATTGCTGGTTGTGGCTAAAAACTTGATTGCACAGACTAATCTTGTGCGTCAGTTGCAGGAGCGCAGCGTTAAGCGCGAATATCTGGCGCTGGTGCACGGTGAGTTGTTGCATGGCGGCGCGGTGGATGAACCTATCGGCCGTCATCCCTCCAATCGTGTGAAAATGGCGGTGACGGAATCCGGCAAGGAGGCTGTGACGCATTACAAGGTCGAGCGCTCTTATCCGAGTTGCACCTTGTTACGTTGTGCGCTGGAAACGGGCCGCACCCATCAGATCCGCGTGCACATGGCTTATCTCAAGCATCCTCTGGTGGGCGATAGCGTCTATCTGAACGGCCCGCAAAAATGTGTGATGCAACTGCGCGATATATTAACGAAATTTCCCCGTCAGGCGCTGCATGCTACCCGTCTGGCGTTAGAACATCCGGTCACGGGTGAAATGATGGAATGGCATGTGCCTATGCCGGAAGATATGTTGCTGTTGCTAAAAAATATTCGCAGTGCGCTCGATGAGCCAGAGTCCGACTGAACATCTGATCATTCCCGACTGGCCTGCACCTGCAAAGGTGCGGGCGTTTCAAACCACAAGGCTGGGCGGGATCAGTGTAGCTCCTTTTAATAGCCTTAATCTGGGCGATCATGTGGGTGATGCGCCGATGGTAGTCGCGCGCAACCGAATGCTGTTGAATACCTTGTTACCGTCAGAACCTGTCTGGCTGGAGCAGGTGCATGGCACGGTGGTAGCGAATGCAGACATGGCAGGTTGCCGCACGGTGGCTGATGCCAGTATCGCGCGGCGCGGCGTGTGCGTGGTGATGACCGCCGACTGTTTGCCGGTGTTGCTGTGCGATCAGGCCGGTACGGTGGTCGGTGCGGCACATGCCGGATGGAAAGGATTGGCGGCTGGCGTGATCGAAGCCACGGTGCGTGAAATGGGCGTCGAGTCTTGCGAACTGATGGCTTGGCTTGGGCCTGCAATCAGTCAGAAGGCGTTTGAAGTGGGCGCAGAAGTTCGTGATGAATTTATCAACGCCGCTCCTGCAGCGGCTGCAGCTTTTCTACCCTCGCCCTTGCAGGGAGAGGGTGGGGGAGAGAGTTGTAAATATCTGGCCGATATTTATGCGCTGGCTAGGTTGCGGCTGAATGCGCTGGGTATCACGCAGATCTACGGTGGAGAGCGCTGCACTTACAGTGAACCTGAGCAGTTTTTCTCCTACCGACGTGACGGCGTGACCGGACGGCAGGGCTCATTTATCTGGATTGAGTGATTGTTTGTTGAGAATCAAAATGGTTGGCATGATTTCCACTTTCCACTTCTCACATGCCCAGTTCTTTTTGAATGTTCTCTACGATGGCACGTAGTGAGGATATTTCTTCGTTGAGTTGTTCAACATCGGCGCGCAGTGATTCAATCTCATTGCTGCCGTGACGAGCGACATGAGGCGAGGCTTTGAACGTTTCCACATCCACCGCGCCGCATAGCAAATGTGCCCAGCGA
>CAISHO010000026.1 GCA_903885165.1 uncultured Nitrosomonadales bacterium
CGAAACGCCTGCAGGTTTTGAACTGGCCTTACAGGATGAAGATGGCATTAGCGCCTCTGTCACCACATGTCAGAACAAACTGCCGGCCTACCAGACCGAAGGAGCAGAGGAGAACTTACGCGAGCAACTGTCGCGTTTCGGTGGCAGCGATTTTGAATTACGGAAAATAACCATCAACTGGTCACACCCGTGGTTTATGCCGAGCTCTCTGGTGAACAAACTACGCAGGGATGCCGTGAAAGCGCTAGAAATTGCACGCTTGACCGCCTATGAGCGTCCGCCGCGCAAGATTGCAAACAGCGAAGCGCCTTACCCGGAAGAGACCATCAGTTATCTGGCCAATGTATACAACCGCGCCTCACAGAAATTTTATGCGCAACACGGCGTAAAACTCATTGCTACGGCCTATGAGACGCATCAGGAAAAGGGCGAAGTCTCACTGATGATCACCCGCCACTGCCTGCGTTACTCGTTGAGCTTGTGTCCGAAACAGGCGAAGGGCGTGATCGGTGTGCAGGGTCAAGTGCGCGCCGACCCGATGACTTTGGTGAACGGTAGCGAAAAACTGACACTCAAGTTCGACTGTCGCGCCTGCGAAATGCACGTGATCGGCAAGATTAAGAAAAGCATCTTAAAAGCAACACCTATCACTTTTCATCCGCACAAGCAGTGACATATTAGCTGTTGCTTATTTGATTAAGTCTTACTGATGAAATACTATTGCAACACATATATGATAATTTGCAGCGTTTACTATTAACAGGAGAAAATAATGGCTTGGTGGAGTTCGTTTTTTGGCGGCAAAGATGAAGAAAAAAATGCTCCTTTCATTAAGGAGGATGCAAAAGAAGAAATCGGCGGTCTGAATTTCAAAACAGCGCTTGAAGCCCATATCAAATGGAAATTACGCTTAAAAGGCGTGATCGATGGCACGGGTACAGAAGCACTGGATCCCCGCGTCGTTTCACAAGACAATCAGTGCGCGCTGGGTAAATGGATCTACGCTGAAGGTCAGGCGCAATTCGGTGATTATCCCGGATTTAAAAGTGTGGTCACCTCTCATGCACACTTTCACAAATGCGCTGGCCACACCCTGGAACTTGCCCTTGATGGCAAAACTAAGGAAGCCGATGATGATTTGGCCAGCGGCGATTTTGCACGCGCATCGCACGAAGTATCACGCCATCTGATGCGTCTGTGGCGCGACGTCGGCATCGAAAAGTAAGACAAGTTATAGCTGACAATGAAGGGCGGAATTTCCGCCCTTTTTATTGTCTAGCATTTTTGCAACACCATAGCAAAAAGCCCGACACTTGCGTGCCGGGCTTTTCTAACAACTCAAACGGCGATTAAGCAGCTTGGATGTTTGATGCTTGCTTGCCCTTAGGGCCTTGAGTAACTTCAAAGCTGACCTTTTGGCCTTCTTGAAGAGACTTGAAACCGTTCATGTTGATCGCTGAGAAGTGAGCGAACAGATCTTCGCTACCATCATCAGGAGTAACAAAACCGAAACCCTTTGCATCATTGAACCATTTAACAATACCAGTTGCCATGTGACTACTTCCTTTTTAAAAAACGGGAAAAACTCCCGCAAAACTATCTGAATCGAAGATTGCACTTGGTAAAACCAGTATTGCAGAGACTTTGAATCAAACACCAATTCGACTTTATACGCTGTTTTTTAAAATAGATCAAGCAAATAATTAAAAACAGACGTAAGACGTAAGTCGCCAGCAAAAAACACGCTTCATCTGGCGTAGCGACAATCTCAACTAACACCTTACGTCTAGCCACTTACGACTGGCTTTATCTCACGCAATCCACAAAATAGCGCTTCACGCCGTCCACTTCTTCAGCGACCAGACCGTGAATATCCGTCTCGAAGCCAGGTAATTTCTGACTGAAGTCACGCGCAAACTTCAAATAATCGATGATAGTCTTATTGAACATTTCACCTGGTATCAGCAACGGAATGCCGGGCGGATAAGGTGTCAACAGTACGGCCGTGATACGACCTTCCAGATCATCGATTTCCACGCGATCGATTTCATCGTGTGCCATCTTGGCAAACGCATCGGACGGCTTCATCGCGGGTTGCATGTCCGACAGATACATCTCGGTGGTCATACGCGCGACGTTGTGCAGGTTGTAGGCATCATGTATCTGCTGACACAGATCGCGCAAACCGGTGCGCTCATAGCGAGGATACTTCGCAGCAAACTCCGGCAGAATACGCCAGAGCGGCTGATTCTTGTCGTAGTCATCCTTGAACTGCTGCAACGCGGTCAACAACGTATTCCAGCGCCCCTTGGTGATACCGATGGTGAACATGATAAAGAACGAGTACAAACCGCACTTCTCCACGATCACGCCGTGTTCGGCCAGATACTTGGTCACCATGGATGCAGGAATACCACTGTCGGCAAAACCACCGTCCACATCCAGACCCGGCGTGATGATGGTCGCCTTGATCGGATCGAGCATATTGAAGCCATCGGCCAAATCACCGAAACCATGCCACTTATCAGAGGCTTTAAGCACCCAATCTTCGCGCGAACCCATGCCTTCCTCGGCGATCTCATCCGGCCCCCATACCTTGAACCACCAGTCCAGACCGAACTCCTCATCCACCTTACGCATCGCACGGCGGAAATCCAGCGCTTCGGCAATCGACTCTTCCACCAGCGCGGTGCCGCCCGGCGCTTCCATCATGGCAGCCGCCACATCGCACGAGGCGATAATGGCGTACTGCGGACTGGTCGAGGTGTGCATCAAGTACGCTTCATTGAAGATATGCTTGTTCAGTTTGCGCGACTCCGGTTCGCTCACCAGAATCTGGGAAGCTTGCGACAAACCCGCCAGCAACTTATGCGTCGACTGTGTCGCGAAGATCATCGATTGCTGGGCGCGCGGACGGTCGCGGCCTATCGCGTGCATATCCTTGTAGAAATCGTGGAACGACGCATGCGGCAACCACGCCTCATCGAAATGCAGGGTATCAATGCGACCGTCCAGCATCTCCTTCAGCATCTCGACATTGTAAATAATCCCGTCATAGGTACTCTGCGTGATGGTCAGGATGCGCGGCTTCTTGCTCTTATC
>CAISHO010000027.1 GCA_903885165.1 uncultured Nitrosomonadales bacterium
AGCTTGAGCAATTGTGGTACAAGCAAACAGCCATCCACCGAGACTACCGTGACTTCCGGCATATCATCCGGCAACACCCCCTTACGGAATCGCGCTTCAAATTCCTCCAGCGCCGCTACCGCATCGCGTTTACTGTGAAAACGCTCGACGATTTCTTGTGCCAGCAGCACCTTGATGTCGCGCGGATTGCGTCCGCCTTCCACCTCGATGCGCCAGGCGGCGATTTCACTCAGGCTGCGGAACGACAACAACTCCAGATAACGCCACATCAGCACGTCGGTTATCGACATCAGCTTGCCGAACATATCCTGCGGCGCATCGGTGACTCCGATGTAATTACCCAGCGACTTGGACATCTTGTTCACGCCGTCCAGACCTTCGAGCAGCGGCATCGTCAATATGCACTGCGCAGGCTGTCCGAAATGGCGCTGCAACTCACGCCCCATCAACAAGTTAAATTTCTGATCGGTGCCGCCCAGCTCCAGATCCGCCTTTAAGGCAACCGAGTCATAACCCTGAACCAGCGGATAGATAAACTCATGGATCGCGATCGGCTGACTGCTTTTGTAGCGCTTGGAAAAATCATCTCGCTCCAGCATCTGGGCAACCGTGTGCGTCGCTGCCAGCTTGATCAGATCAACCGCATTGAATTTATCCATCCAGGTCGAATTGAAGACGATCTCGGTCTTGTCCGGATCGAGCACCTTGAACACCTGTTCGCGATAAGACTGCGCATTCGCCACCACCTGCTCGCGCGTCAAGGGAGGGCGCGTCGTATTCTTACCGGTCGGATCGCCGATCATGCCAGTAAAGTCGCCGATCAAAAACAGTGCGTGATGACCTAATTCCTGCAACTGGCGCATCTTGTTGAGTAACACGGTGTGACCCAGATGTAAATCGGGCGCCGTGGGATCAAAACCCGCCTTAATTCGTAAGGGCCGCCCCAGCGACAGCTTCTGTTTTAGCTCGGATTCGATCAACAACTCGTCCGCGCCGCGCCGAATTATTCCAAGCGCATCTATTTCATTGATTTTATTCATATATTTTACCACTTCAAGTTACAGAAAACCCATCACTCCCTATTCAGCCAACAACACACAGTGACCAACGATGTTTTTTTATTCACTATATTGTCAGTTTTCCTTTATGGGCATGCGAGTTTCTGTTAAAGTTCGCGACTATTAAAATGCAGCGAGCTACTGACGAAAAATCACGCCGCTCACGGAGACGCGAATGTTAACGCAAAACATGCTCAGCCAAGAACGCAAAAATAAAATTCGCTGGTTTATTACCCTATCCACCATGCCCTTGCTGGGGGTTGTGACCGCTTTTGGATTGGTACCTACCAGCAATCTCGGTTTAAACACCGGCAAAATTTCCATCGAACAAATCGCCTTACCCGGCAGCGCATCAGTCGATGCAGCAGCCACTACCTTCTGGCACACCGAACGTGTGCAGTCCGGCGACACCGTTGCCGACCTGATGCAGCGCCTGAATATCAACGATGCCGCCGCCAGCGATTATCTGCGTAACCGCGCCGACGCAAAGCCATTTCGTAAGCTGTCCAACGGAAAAGAAGTGCAGGCAGAGACCGACGTCAACGGCACACTGATCTCATTACGCTATCTGAACGATCAGGGTGGACAAATAGTCATCAAAAAACAAGGCAACTCGTTTACTTCCAAGGCTGTTTCGGCTCAACTGGAAAAACGCTTGTTTGTCCGTACCGGCGAAATTAAGACTAGCCTGTATGCTGCAACCGATGCTGCCGGCATGCCGGAAGCTGCCGCCAACCAGCTAACTGAGATTTTCAGTGGCGATGTGGACTTTCATCATGACTTAAAACGCGGCGACAAATTCACCGCTGTCTATGAAATGACCTACAGCAATGGCGCCCTCGTCAAAACAGGGCAAATCCAGGCTGCTGAATTCATCAACCAAGGGCACTCGTACCGGGCCGTTCGTTTCCAAAGCGACGCTAACCACTCCGACTACTACACCCCTGAAGGCCGGAGCCTGAAGAAAGCCTTTTTACGCTCCCCGATTCCTTTCTCCCGTGTGAGCTCCGGCTTTACCACTGCGCGCTTTCATCCGGTACTGAACACTTGGCGCGCACACAAGGGCACCGATTTCGCGGCACCGATGGGCACGCCTGCAAAGGCGACCGCAGATGGTCAGTTGGCATTCGAGGGCGTGCAAAATGGCTATGGCAACGTAGTCATTCTCAATCACCAAGGCAATCTGTCCACAGTTTACGGTCACTTATCGCGTTTCGCCAATGGACTGCACAAGGGTGATCGCGTCAGACAAGGCGATGTAATTGGCTACGTCGGCATGACAGGCTTAGCTTCCGGCCCGCATCTGCACTACGAATTCCGTGTCAACGGTCAGCAGCACGATCCGATGAGCGTGGCGCTGCCTAACGCGCTTCCAATCAATGGCGCCAACAAAGTTGCCTTCAAGCGTATGGCCGATAAGTTTGTCGCAAATCTGGTTCAGCTGCGCAATACCAACCTTGCCAAGCTGGATTAATTGGATCCGCAGGACACGCATCAGCGCTATATCGGGCTGATGTCAGGAACCAGCCTGGATGGCATAGACGCCGTCCAAGTTGATTTCACAAACAACCAAACCAAACTCGAAGGTCGCTTCTTTCTCCCCTACGAAGAGGCGCTCAAGCGCGCCGTACTCGACTTGCACCTCCCTGCGTTCAACGAACTGCACCAGACGCAGCTGATCGCCAATCAATTAGCTCGCCTGTATGCATCAGCGGTTAACTCACTACTTGCACAAACCGGCTACACACCCGAATCAATCGCAGCAACAGGCTGCCACGGCCAGACCATACGCCACCGCCCTGAACACGGCTATACCTTACAGATCGGAAATGCGGCACTGCTGGCCGAATTGACGGGAATCACCGTAGTGAACGATTTTCGTAGCCGAGATATTGCGGCCGGTGGGCAAGGCGCACCGCTGGTACCCGCTTTCCACAACAAGGTATTGCGCCACCCTACCCGCCATCGCGTCATCGTCAACATAGGCGGCATCAGCAATCTGACCAATCTCTCTCCGATCACCCCCACCAGCGGTTTCGACTGCGGCCCAGGCAATTTGTTGATGGATGCCTGGTGCATGCAACATATCGACAAACCCTATGACGCAAACGGCGACTGGGCTGCAACCGGAACCGTATTACCCGAACTGCTCTTGAAAATGCTGGCAGAACCGTTTTTTGCACTCCCTCCGCCTAAGAGCAGCGGGCGCGACCTTTTCAACATGGATTGGCTCACTAGTCTTCTGAATGGGAATGAAGCAGCCTGCGATGTGCAAGCCACATTACTGAAACTGACCTGTGCCTCCATCGCCGATTCAATTCTTGAGCAGTGTGACGGCGCACAGGAAATCTATTTATGCGGTGGCGGTGCGCACAACCTCACCTTACGTAAGCTGTTGGCCGCGCTACTGCCTGAGTGCAGTGTACAAACCACCAGCGAGATCGGCGTAGACAGTGATTATCTGGAGGCTATCGCCTTTGCCTGGCTGGCACAACAAACCCTGCTAGGCATTCCCGCCAATCTGCCACGGGTTACCGGCGCCGGACACCCCTGCATCCTTGGCGCGATTTACCCGGCTTAACACAGATACAACCTGCCAAACTGGCAGCATATCTGTCATTTTGGCAGAAAATTACCAGTCCTTATTGTTTCCTGATCGCACCACACCCACTCAAAAATTAAAAAATATCAATACAATCAAATAACTATTTATTGTTCGCTGATATTTGGCACAGTCTTTGCTATTTATGCGCTAGTAGCGCTTAATAACAAATAAGGATGTTTACATGGCTAAGGAAGGTCTAAGCAGGGTCAGGGGATGGGTATTGTTCGCAATACTCTTTTTGTCTAACTGTGCATTTGCAACAGAAACCGTAGTACTGGATACGATCGCGCCACCGGGTTCGATTTCACTACCCGCTAAAGCGAACGCACCTGTCGGCCAGAGAACGCCGCAGGATCACAGTAATTTCAAGCAACTGCAAGGACCGTTCACAGCACCCGAGCAGGTCACCAAAGCCTGCCTGAGTTGTCATACTGATGCTGGTAAGCAAGTGATGTCCACCCTGCATTGGACCTGGAAGGCCTGGAATCCCAAGACAAAACAGATGATAGGCAAGAGTCAGGTGTACAACACCTTCTGTGTCAGTCCGGTCAGTAACGAGCAGTTTTGTACAGTTTGTCATGTCGGTTACGGCAGTACAGACCCTGAAAAATTCATTCCTTTTGAACAGCGCACTGAAAATCAGGTTGATTGTTTAGTCTGTCACGATACCACCCGTGACTATCGGAAAATGCCATTTTTAGGCGGTAATCCGGCAATGGAGAAGATCGCCGTCAAACCCGGTTGCAATGAAGTTTACGGTACTGATAAACCCTACGTATTACCGTTGGATCTGTCGAAAATTGCCCGCAAGGTGAGTGCACCTAGCCGTGCTAATTGCGGCGGCTGTCACTTCTATGGCGGTGGAGGCGATGGCGTAAAACACGGTGATCTTGACAGCTCCCTGCTTAATCCTACGCATGAACTCGACGTGCATATGGATGCCAAGGGACTGAACTTCCCTTGTCAGCAGTGCCATCAGACCAGCAATCACAAGGTCAGCGGTTCGCATTACAACATTGATGCCAATCCGAAAGAAGGCGCAATCATGTCAGGTTCGGGGCACAATGGTAATGCAGCAACCTGCCAGTCCTGTCACAGTCAGACGCCGCATCACGGCAATAAACTGATTGAAAAGCAGATTGCGGATACGCTTAACACCCATACTCGTGCAATTGCTTGCGAAACCTGTCATATCCCTGAGTTTGCGCGCGGTGGCAAGCCGACCAAAATGGACTGGAACTATGCGACTGCCGGAAAACTGGCGCCGAATGGTTCGCCTTTGGTGATCGAAGATGAAAAGGGCAGGAACACCTATTGGGGGGTTAAGGGCAGCTTCCTGTGGGGTGATAATGTTGTGCCGGAATATCGCTGGTTTAATGGTACCGAGCGCTGGATGCATATCGGCGACAAGATACAACCAGATAAAAACGGGGTTGTCAGCATCAATGATATAGAGGGGACACCCCAGGACGGAAAAATCTGGCCTTTCAAGATTTCCCGCAACAATCAGCCCTACGACACGGAAAACAAAGTGCTGACGGTGTTCCATTCATTTGGCTTTGATCCTGAGTCGTTTACCATGGCCTATGACTGGCAGCGCGCCATCACAGCCGGTATGAAAGTGGCTAATCTGCCTTATTCCGGACACTATGACTTTGTCAGAACACAAATGTACTGGCCGATTGCCCATATGGTTGCACCCAAAACTAAAGCACTGGCCTGCGCGCAGTGCCACGTTGACAACGGGCGTCTGGCTGCTATTGACGGGGTTTACATGCCCTCGCGGAGTAAAGATCATCAATCCTGGATAGAACGCATCGGGATGCTGGCTGTTGTACTGACGTTGGCAGGTGTGTTGATACACGGCCTGATTCGTATTGTTGTGTGGCTACGCCGCAAGTCTAATTAATAAGGGGACTTTAATATGTCTGCAGATCGCATCTATTTGTATAAGCGTTACGAACGGTTCTGGCACTGGTCACAGGCTGTGCTGGTGATTTTCATGTTGTTCACGGGCTTTGAAGTGCACGGCACCTATCATCTGCTGGGGTTTAAAACGGCGGTGGTTTATCACACGCTGACTGCCTGGACCTTGCTGACGCTGTGGGCGTTCACTATCTTCTGGCAGTTCACCACCGGCGAATGGACGCAGTACATTCCGACCATCAAAAAAGTCGATGCAATGATACGTTATTACAGTATCGACATTTTTAAGCATGCGCCGTCACCCTACAAGAAGACGTCGGCCAAGAAGCACAATCCGCTGCAACGTCTGGCTTATCTGGCTGTGCTGGCGATGATTTCACCGCTGATCTGGGGTTCCGGACTGCTTTATCTGTTCTTTTCCAGTTGGAGTGATTTTGGCCTGGATAAATACCTGAGTCTGGAAGGTGTCGCCATGCTCCATACCGCTGGTGCCTACATGATGCTGGTATTTGTCATCGCCCACGTATACCTGACGACCACCGGACATACGCCGCTGGCTCATATCAAGACCATGATTACCGGCTGGGAAGATGCGGAAGATGAGCACTAAGTTTGCTTTTATTTCACGCCATAATTAACTATAGAGTACATGATGAATAGAAATTTATTACGCACGACCACCCTGGCTTTATGTATGCTGACAATCACGACTGTAGCCAGCGCTGTACCGACAGAAATCAACCAGAAGGCACCCAGTCTGGCAGATACGCCAGGCGCAAAATCAGATATTGCGCATTTTGATGTTAATTCGGTTAAGTCGACTTTCGGGTACAGTCCGGTATTGCTCAATTCAGCGGTATTACTGAAAGTTTATTACTACGCGTATGCAGGCATACCGGTGGATTACAGCGAGATTCTGACCGAGAACACCGAGCATATCATCAAGCCCAAACCGGTACAGCCGGATAGCGCGCAGAAACAGGTGATCGACCAGATGTTACAACAGGCGAAGTCGCATCCGGATGTGTTGATTTCGCTCGATGACATCGCGCTGGATGCTTACGATAAAACAGCGCAGTCCTTTCCGATTGAAAACCGTTTATTTATCAATGGTACGAAATATTATTTCGATAACTCGCCTTATCATTATCTGTATGACAATGCTGCGAGTTTCAGGAAGATTGCCTGTCCTGACGCCAAGATGAGGTCTGAGATTGATGCAGATATTGCCAGTTATGCGCATTTCAAATTGGAGCTTGAGGGTCATATCAGTATGTCGAAAGATAAAACACTGGCGATCAATTTGCGTAAATTCACCTTGAAAGACGCAGCCGGCAAAGTGCTTATTTCACACGCCAATCAGTAGTGCAGCAATTTATACCTGGCAAGTTTCCTCAATCATGTTTTCTATTTCACGTGGCTATTTTGGCTAATAGATACTGTATTGGCCGGGCAGCGTCCATTTCATTATTTCATATTAAAAGAAGCTTGAACTTGCACTTGTAAGTCGTGACTGCCATTATGGCAGTCCGAGTTGCTTTGGACGAACTTCCCCATGAAATCACCACCACTTCCTGAATTGGTTTCATTTATAGACTCGCTGCCAGAGCCGCATATTCTGTGTGACCGTCAGTACCGAGTGCTGGCCGCGAACATAGCCTATCGCCGCAGTTTTGGCGAAAATCAGGTTTTCATTGGGCGAACCTGTTTTGATATTTCACATCACTTATCTGTACCATGCGATCAGGCGGGCGAAGCCTGCCCGCTCCGGCAAAGTCTGATCTCTGAGCGGCGTGAGCATGTGCTGCATCTTCATCACACACCACAGGGTGAGGCTTACGTTAATATCGAACTATCTCCGGTGCGTGACGGGAATGGGAAAGTCGCGTACTTCATCGAAAAGATGGAACCCGTTGCAGTGGCGCGCGGACTTTCCCATGCTCAAGGACTGGTCGGACGCGCGCCCGTGTTTCAGCATATGTTGCAGATGGTAGCAAGGGTTGCTCCCTCTGAAGCCACCGTGCTGTTACTGGGAGAGTCGGGCAGCGGCAAGGAACTCGTGGCGCGCGCCATACACGACTCCAGTCGCCGAGTTGACAAGCCTTTCGTGGCTTTGGATTGTTCAGGGCTTACCGAGACGCTTTTTGAAAGCGAACTTTTCGGTCACGAACGCGGCGCATTTACCGGTGCCACCTCGCGGCGTGTTGGACTGATTGAGGCCGCTTGCGGCGGCACGCTGTTTCTGGATGAGGTGGGTGATATTCCGCTGGTGATGCAGGTCAAGTTACTGCGTCTACTTGAAACCGGCATCTACCGGCGCGTCGGTTCTGTAGCTCTGCACAAAGCGGATATCAGACTGATTTCAGCAACACACCGTAATTTACGGGCGATGGTTGAAAGCGGCAGCTTCAGGCAGGATCTTTATTTTCGACTCAACACATTCCCTGTTGAACTGCCGCCCTTGCGGGCGCGATTATCTGATGTTCCGGTTCTGGCACAATCGCTGTTGACCCGTGTTGCAGCAGACCGTAACCTGAGGTTTTCGGATGAGTCTATCGAGTTGCTGCGACATTACGGTTACCCTGGTAATGTGCGCGAATTACGCAATATCATTGAGCGTGCAAGCCTGTTATGTGATGGTGAAGTCATTGAGCCATCACATCTGCCGGAAGAAGTTAGAAATATTGGTGGACTGACCAGCAAATCGGTGAACCTGGCGGATATGGAGCGTCAGACACTTGAAACCCGTTTAGCGCACCATCAAGGCAGCCGAAAAATGTTAGCGGATGAACTTGGGATTAGCGAGCGTACGCTATATCGCAGACTTAAACAGCTGATGTTGGGGTAGTGTGTATAGCTGTAAAAAAGTCGCCTAAAACCTTCGCCGTCCATTCAACTGTTTGGCAGTAGTGTGTCGATGCCACTGATCCCATCGTAGAGTTTGAAGGGTCGGGGTAAATGTCCACCGTTATCGCATTAAACCGTCCCCCTTTTGGAGCGGCGCGGTTTAATTTGGCTGGTTACGCATATGATCGCCGACTTTAGCGAATGCCTCTGACAACTCTGCACGCAGTGGCATGTCTTCGACGACTTCCTTCAGTGCCATATCCATGCACATTAGCCACTGATCTCGCGCGGATACGTCCACTTTAAACGGCATGTGACGCCGGCGTAACATAGGATGGCCGTATTCCTGCACATATAAATCCGGACCGCCCATCCAGCCATTCAGAAATTTGAATAGTTTGTCCTCCGAACCCTGCAAGTCTTCCGCATGCATCTTACGCAAGCCATATGACTCGGGTAACTCGTCCATTAACTGGTAAAAACGATTAACAAGTCGGCGTATTTTGTCCGCGCCGCCAATGCGTTGAAAGTGGCTCAGTTCAGGCTGTTTCATTTCAAGTTGCATCTGTTTCATCTTTTCCGCAATTCCGGTTAGCCGGGACTGCTATATCAATCAGTCTAGGCATAGGTAAATTCAAACTCGACATGATGGCGATAAATTCATCACGACTCTTGCCTGTCAGGCGAAGATTTGATTCACGTTCCTGCTCCACACTGGACACATGCTTTTTCTGATAGTCATGACCGGGATAAATCAAAGTTTCGCCTGACAATCGCCATATTTTTTTCGTAATACTGTCATACAGTACACCCGCATCCCCGCCCTGAAAATCAGTGCGACCACAGGTGCCAATGAGCAGCGCATCACCTGTAAACAGCCGGTCTCGCCACAGATAACTGGTGCATCCTGCCGTGTGACCCGGGGTCGCAAGGACGGCAATCATTTCAGAACCGAAGTGCAGAATTTCATCCCCTTGCAATTGCATATCGGCGCACTTTGCATCCCCGCCCAGACCGACCATCACTTGGGCGCCTGTTTGCTCACGCAACAGCGATGCACCGGTAATATGATCGGCGTGTATATGGGTTTCCAGCACACTGCGCAGTTTTAGCCCTTGCTCATCCAGCAACGACAGATACAGTGCGACATGTTCTCGCACCGGATCAATCAGCACGGCTGCGTGCTGCGTCAAGTCGCCCAGCAGATAAGTGTATGTGGAACTATTTGAATCAAATAATTGGCGAAAATAAATCATCGTGACCTCTCAATAGCCTTTATGTATGCATGCCGGCATCCATTTAAGATAAGTAATTCCTTACAAACAGCGTCCAGCCCAATAACAGTATTGGCCATGCGATGAAAGGGCCTAGTAACACACGTAGCCAGCGGTTATTAGGGTCGAACCCGATACCGTGTACAAATCCAGCGGATAGACCCCACATCAGCAAGCTTAGCTGACCGTGACTCATTACTACCCCTTCATGTATCAGGCCGCGCGGATAGACGGTGACAGCCAGCGCAAGGCTTGCTGCCAATGCCAGCAGCAAACCGCGAGTCCATCTGTGATCAAGCAAACGCCGTGTCATGGCGAGTTCGGTATTCAGTGCGATCCGTCAGCGCGCCGTGCGGCGTCCAACGCACATTCTTTGGCATCGCACAGGGTGGCTGCTAATGAAGCCATTAATACGGCCAGGGTAACACCTAGAATCCAGGCGAAATACCACATATTGTTTCTCCTTATTTGTATCAGTAAACTGATTTATCGTTGGCTTTGATGAAGTCGGTTGTTATCTTACCGCTCATCACCTTATACGCCCATGAGGTGTAAACAATAATCAGCGGCAGGAAAATGACGGTCGCGCCCAGCATCAAGCCCAGCGTCATCTGTGAAGACGCACTATCCCATATTGTCAGGCTGGAACGCGGATCGGATGAAGAAGGCATAACAAACGGAAACAGGGATACGCCGGCTGTACCGATAATGCCGGCACAGGTAATCGATGAAGCGATGAAAGCCATCCCCGGTTTATGCAGACGTGACAACAACATGCCCAGCACGATTGCAATGAAAGTGGTAATCGGCACCCACTTTGCCCAGGCATACAGAGAATAATTCTTCATCCATGCGCCGACTTCCTTGACCACGGTTTTATCCAGCGGGTCAGGCAAGGCATTGCCGTCGATATAGCTGGTAATCGCATAGCCGCCAATGTCTTTCATCAACCAGAAGCCGGCCAGTGCAAACAGTGCAAAGGTTAATGCGCCGGACCAGAAACTGGCCGTACGTACGCGCTTGTAAATATCGCCTTCCGTACGGATCATCAGGTAGTTTGCCCCTTGAAAAACAATCATGGACAAACTCAGCACACCGGCTAACAACGCGAACGGATTGAGTAAGGCCCAGAACGTGCCGGTATAGGTGGAGCGCAGCGTATCATCAAACTGAAAAGGTACGCCCAGAAACAGGTTACCGAATGCCACACCAAAGATGATAGGCGGGATTGCACCACCAATAAACAGCCCCCAGTCCCAGGTATTACGCCAGGTTGCATTTTGCACTTTGGAGCGGTAGTCAAACCCCACCGGACGGAAGAACAACGCCCACAACACAGCCATCATCGCCCAGTAAAATCCCGAAAAAGCGGTTGCATAAACCAGCGGCCAGGCTGCAAAAATCGCACCGCCGGCAGTAATGAACCACACCTGGTTACCATCCCAGTGCGGCGCCACCGTATTGATCACTACGCGGCGTTCATCGTCATTCTTGCCGACAAATGGCAACAGCGCCCCCACACCCATATCATGACCATCCATGATCGCAAAGCCGATCAATAAGGCGCCAACCAGCAACCACCATATTAATTTTAGTGTTTCATAATCAAACATTGTGTTCTCCTAGTGATTTGCCAGTAACTCAGGCCGCTGCCGGATTTTCATTGTGATATCTTCCTGTTCCCAGACTGGAGGGTCCCATGCGTGTGTACTTCAACATTAAATACATTTCGATGATCAGCAGTACCGTGTAGAAGGTGACAAAACCTGCCAGAGAACCGTACACATTAGCGGGCGTCAGACTCGATGCCGACAAATGGGTGGGCAATACACCGTAAATACTCCAGGGTTGACGGCCGTATTCAGCCACAACCCAGCCAAGTTCCATCGCGATCCAGGGCGCAGGAATGAATAACACAGCCCAACGCAACAGCCATCTTTTGTGAAAGAAAGTGCCTTTGATCGAATACAGCAGCGCCAGTGAAAATAGCGCCAGCATGCCAAAACCCAATACGACCATGATGCGGAAACCGAAGAACATAGGCGCCACCTTGGGCACAGTGCTGTCAACCGCCAGTTGTATCATTGCCGGTGTCGCCGCAGACACATCTTCAGTGTATTTCTTCAGCAGCAGGCCAAAACCCAGATCCTCCTTGTGTCCGTTGAACAAAACCAGTGCCGCGGCATCGTTTTTATTCTTACGCAAGGCTTCCAGCGCTTTAACTGCAATCTCACCGTTAATAATACGCTCACGATTTTTCGCTTTGATCTCGATAATGCCGGGTATTGTCTTGGTTAATGAACGTGTGCCAATCAAACCCATGACATAGGGAATTGAAATTTCATAATCATTGCTCTGGGTTTCTTCATTAGGGATCGCGAACAGCGTAAACCCTGCAGGTGCCGCTTCGGTATGCCACATAGCTTCCATCGCAGCGAGTTTGGTTTGTTGCGCTTCACCGACTGTGTAACCGGATTCATCGCCCAAAACGATCACCGACAAGGCTGAGGCAAAACCGAATCCTGCCGCCATACGGAACGAGCGCTTTGCGAATTCCAGATCACGGCCTTTCAGGATGTAATAACTGGAGATACCCAGGACAAACAGGGATGCCGTCACATATCCCGCCGATACGGTGTGAACAAATTTAGCTTGCGCCACCGGATTGAACACAATAGCCCAAAAATCAGACATTTCCATGCGCATGGTGGTAAAGGAAAACTCTGAACCGACCGGATTTTGCATCCAGCCATTCGCGATCAGAATCCAGAGCGCAGACAGGTTGGAGCCGATTGCCATGAATACCGTGACCATGAAATGCTTCCCTTTGCTCAGTTTGTCCCAGCCAAAGAAAAACAGACCAATAAAGGTGGATTCCAGAAAGAAGGCCATCAAGCCTTCAATCGCCAAAGGCGCACCGAAAATATCACCTACATAATGCGAGTAATAAGCCCAGTTGGTACCAAACTGGAATTCCATGGTAATTCCGGTGGTTACACCCAGCGCAAAGTTGATGCCGAATAGTTTCCCCCAGAACTTCACCATATCCTTGTAAATCTGCTTACTGGTTATCAGATAAGTCAACTCCATGGTAACGAGCATGAAAGTCATGCCGAGGGTGAGGGGCACAAACAAAAAATGATAAAGCGCAGTGACGGCAAATTGCAGTCGCGATATATCTACTAATTCAGTACTGATCATCTGTCATTACTCCTTGTTATTTTCGATTACAGACCGGGATCCTGGCAGGTTATGACTAAGCTGTTCAGATGAAGGCACGTCGGAACTGCGAAAGAATATCCACCAGATCGTGAAAATTAAGATAATTTTTACGATCAATATGAGCAAAATTTCCCGACTCATGCGGTTACTCCAAATCTGACGCATCTCCACACTCCCTCATGTTGATTGGCAATACTGACTGCTATTCCCAGACGGCTCAATTGGCTTGCTTAATAAAGCACTAATCGTGCCAGAAAACAAAAAACTCAAATTTATTAAGTAACATGTTGTTAATTAATGAGATATCTTCCAAAAATGTAAATTCGATAAACAGCAAAAAAAATAACGAGAAACGTTATGCCAAATATGGCATTAAAATATATAAAAAACTGATATAAACTGTCATTTTTGACACTCACCTTAAAGATAGTCATGCCTATCCTGCAAATATCAGCACTACTTTCCTACCTGAATAGCCAAACTGAACCGCGCGTCGTGATAGACAAGAACTATATGATCATCGCTGCAAATACGGCCTATCGCACAGCCTATGGCGATACCATACCGATTGTAGGGCGACATTGTTATGAGGTATCACACCACTATACACACCCCTGTGACGAACACGGTGAATCCTGCCCATTGCAACTGAGCAACAGCACAGGGCTTGCTCAACGCGTGCTGCATTTACACCAGACGCCACGCGGCGAAGCACATATCGATGTAGAGCTGACACCCATACACAACGACAGCGGAGAAATAGTCTGCTTTGTAGAAATGATGCACACGGTGCATGATGCCAGTGCAAATCCCGCCTCACGCGGAATGGTGGGGCGCTCACAGGCTTTTAACACCATGCTGAGCCTAATTAGCCGGGTGGCGCCCTCCAATGCTGCCGTACTGTTGTTAGGGGAATCGGGTACCGGCAAAGAACTTGTAGCAGAGGCTGTACACAAAGCCAGTTCCAGAGCAACCAAACCCTATGTTGTTGTGGATTGCTCGGGGGTAACCGAAACACTTTTTGAAAGCGAGTTGTTCGGATATGAAAAAGGGGCATTTACTGGTGCGACCCAACGCAAATTTGGCCTTGTAGAAAGCGCCAGCGGCGGCACGCTGTTCCTCGATGAAATTGGCGATATCCCGCTTGGCCTACAGGTCAAGTTATTACGCCTTCTGGAAACTGGTACTTACCGGCGAGTGGGTGGGATTGAGCCATTAAGAGCAGATTTCCGGCTTGTCTCAGCAACGCATCGTAACCTGAAAAAAATGGTCGAGGATGAGACTTTCCGCAAGGATTTATACTACCGTATCAGTAGCTTCCCCATCCATCTGCCTTCACTGCCTGAACGACGAGAAGATATCCCCTTGCTTGCAGAAGCACTGTTGACGCGCATCAACCCTGAACGAAAACTCCATCTACATCCGGACACATTAGCACAACTGGCCGCCGGTGATTTCCCCGGGAATATCCGCGAACTGCGCAACATACTGGAACGCGCCAGCCTGATGGCCGATGGTGACACCCTGATGCCCGAACATCTTGATCAGGAATACAGGGGCGTTCAACCAATAGAACGTGCAATTGTTCAAGACATCGTGCCGCTGGAACAAGCCGAGCAAAGCTACTTACAGTGGGCACTTGCACAGCACGGGGGTGATCGGCAAGCGCTTGCCGACAAACTGGGGATCAGCGAACGCACTTTATACCGAAAACTGAGTCGCTAATTCAATTTTCTGCTTGCTGTGTAATTTTTTATCAAGTTACGGATTCAGAACGGGGTACTGACGGCTACTTGTTGCGGTTCACTAACAGTCAGGGTTTTTGCGAGCTATTTTGCACGTCTAGCATACGCCGATAGCACAGACCCTAAACCAAAGACTTCTTTGCCACCTCAAAAAAAACAGGCCGGATAAGCAACTCATCCGGCCCGCTCGTTCCAACCCAAACTATTGTTTACGCCGAGAAGGACGACCCGCAACCGCAAGTTGTGGTGGCATTCGGATTCTTGATAACGAACTGTGAACCTTCCAGACCTTCGGTGTAATCGATCTCAGCGCCAACCAGATACTGGAAGCTCATCGGATCGATCAGTAACTGCACGCCATTCTTGTTCAGCACGGTGTCATCTTCATTCGTCACTTCATCGAAGGTAAAACCGTACTGAAAGCCTGAACATCCGCCGCCGCTGACAAAAACGCGCAGCTTAAGATCCGCATTGCCTTCTTCTTCGATCAGCTGCTTTACTTTAGCCGCTGCATTGTCGGTAAACACCAACAGGTCTTGTGATTCTGTTACCGCAGCTTCTGTCATTGCATTCATGATTTCTCCTCTAAATTATTGAGTACTACTCGTATTAAACGACACCAACTTTTCCTGATCGCTATCATTCATGTGTATCAGACGACCTTCCAGCACCGCGCCTAATTGTATTTCCAGCATCTTGTAATGCACATCCCCACGCAACTTGGCTCTTGCATGCAACTCCAGATATTCGCTGGCCGTTGCAGCGCCAGATATGGAACCGCTCACCACCATGTGCGTCGCGACAACCTCACCGCAGATACTCCCCTGCTCGCTCAAGACCAGCGTAGAAGGGCTGCCCGGCACAGCGATTACGTTGCCATTCACCTGACCGTCAACACGCATCCCACCCACGAAGGTAACATTACCATCTATCACCGTACCTGCACCGATCAGCGTGTCGATACGGTTTTGTGGCTTGCTATACTTCTTCTTGAACAATCAATTCTCCTAACTATGCGCGCGTTTCACATTACGAAAGATTCACACTCTGCCGCACACTAGGCTCACGCGCATCCTGCTTGAACAATCGGACCTGTACATTTTGCAATTGCGCATCGGCGGGAAACCGGATATTTTGCTCCAAGTTCTGATAATACTTGAAATTTAGCGAAAATTGGCCATGTCCGGACTGCTCGAATGGGAATTGCTGGGTAATCTTACGTCCATTTTGCACGAAAGTCGCCACTAACTGGTAACCGCCAGTGAATTCTTTGACACGCTGTCCACTCTGCGCCAACAACATTCGCACCCGATATTCACCCGGGATTTTATCGTGCTCCAGACTCAAACGCAGTATAGATAGCTCGCCTTCTTTACCTCGCGTCGCAGTCAAATTCTGAAAGAAATTCAAATCTTCCTGCAAACGCGCATTGTCCTCGCTCATTTCCTTGAGTTGGCGGGATGTCTCCTGGCTACTCCCCTGCTCAATCTGAACCTCCTGCTGAAGTTTCAAAACTTTGCTGTTGAGCTGCGCATTCTCATCGGTCAGCTTGGCAACCCGGCTATGCAGTTCATCCAACTCTCGCTGAGTTTCTCCGCGATGGAATCCGGCAAACTCCAAACCACTGTTATAAGCAAACCACACTAAAGCCATTGCAGCCAGCACAAACGGCAACATCATACCCCAACGCAAATACCAAGCGATATGCGGGCGCACTGACAAGCGTGGCGCCGCAATACTGAATCTTCGCTTAGTACGGCGCCAGATTTTAATAATGGCCTCCCATTAACCGTCCTGCTTGCAAAATAAGCAAAGAACGAACATACACATTATGGCAGTAATGGCACAATGTTCAATGCGGTATTTTCAGCAAAACCGAACATGATGTTCATATTCTGAATTGCCTGCCCCGCCGCACCCTTGACCAGATTATCGATCACGGACAACACGACGACTGTATCGCCGCCTTGCGGACGGTGTACCGCGATGCGGCAACGGTTTGAGCCTCTGACCGAGCGCGTTTCAGGATGACTACCGGCAGGCAATACATCGACAAACGGTTCATTGGCGTAACGCGCCTCAAACAAAGCCTGCAAATCGATATCGCGAGTGAGCTTACCGTACAGCGTTGCGTGAATGCCGCGTATCAATGGCGTCAAATGCGGCACAAAAGTCAGCCCGACATCGGCGCCTAAAACATTTGCAAGTCCTTGTTTAATTTCAGGAAGATGCCGATGCCCGGCAACGCCGTATGCCTTGAAGTTATCCCCGGCTTCCGCAAATAATGCGGGGATTTCCGCCTTGCGTCCCGCACCCGAGACACCTGACTTAGCATCCGCGATCAGACTCCCGGTTTCAATCACACCCGCTTCGATCAGAGGAATGAAGCCCAGTTGTACCGCCGTCGGATAACAGCCCGGATTGGCAATCAGGCGGGCGGATTTAATTTTTTCACGGTTGACTTCAGGCAAGCCGTAGACCGCCTCCGCAACAAGATCAGGACAGGCATGCGTCATGCCATACCATTTCTCCCAGGAAGCAATATCCTGCAGGCGAAAATCCGCCGCCAGATCGATGACCTTGACACCCGCATCCAACAGGGCGCGCGTTTGCTGCATGGCGATACCGTTCGGGGTCGCGAAGTACACCAGATCACAGGTTTCCAGATGCGCTTCATCGGGATGCACGAACAAAAGATCGACAAACCCCCGCAAACTCGGGAACATCTGATCGACACGCGTCCCGGCATCTGCACGGGAAGTGATCACCTGCAATTTAACTTGTGGATGTAAAGCCAACAAGCGTAACAACTCAACACCGGTATAACCCGTCCCGCCTACTATGCCAACCTTGATCATCGCAGCCCCTTTATTAATGACATGGCATCATACAAGCAAAAACCGCCCGAAGGCGGTTTTTGTAATTCGTCCCAGCGATTAACGCTTGGAGAATTGTTTCCTTCGGCGAGCTTTACGCAGACCGACTTTCTTACGTTCAACTTCACGCGCATCGCGAGTAACCAAACCTGCGGCCTTCAAAACTGGCTTGAAGTCTGCGTTGTAGTCGATCAAAGCGCGAGTGATACCGTGGCGAACTGCACCAGCCTGGCCGTTTTCACCGCCGCCTGATACGTTAACCATAATATCAAACTGACCCAGAGTTTCTGTCAGACCCAATGGTTGACGCACAATCATGCGACCGGTTTCACGTGAGAAGTACAGATCAACAGGCTTGTCATTGACGATGATATCGCCCTTGCCAGCCTTCATGAACACACGTGCCACCGCGCTCTTGCGACGACCTGTTCCGTAGTTATAACTAACAGTCATGATTACGCCTTCAACAAATTAATGAGTGTCGGTTGCTGAGCTTCGTGAGGATGCGCAGGACCTGCGTAAACCTTCATTTTGCGCAACATCGCATAGCCCAGAGGGCCTTTAGGCAACATGCCCTTAACAGCTTTTTCCAGAACGCGAGCCGGATGACGGCCTTGCATCTTGGTGAAGTTTGTTGTGTACAGACCGCCAGGATAACCTGTGTGGCGATGGTACAACTTAGCTTCAGCCTTATTACCTGTTACTCGCAATTTATCCGCATTGATGACAACGACGAAATCGCCGGTATCAACGTGTGGGGTGTAAATTGCTTTATGCTTGCCACGCAGACGCGAAGCAATTTGTGCTGCCAGACGGCCGAGCACTTGATCAGCAGCATCAACAAGAAGCCATTCGTGCTGGACTTCGTGTGCTTTTGCGGAAAATGTTTTCATATCCACTAACCCTAAAATTCTATATTGAAACCTCGAAGGGCGCGAATGATATACAGCGAATCAACGCCTGTCAAACAGTATTTATCTTTCTCCCGACAACGAGGACTTACTCAAGGACGGAACGCGCGCAATTTGACTCAGCGCGCGCGGTTTTTCCACGATTTTGTAATAAGATGGCAAGCTATTAAATTGAAAGCCGCCTCATGCACTGGTTTGCCACCAACCTGATCAGCTCCCTGCTATTACCTCCCTTCAGCCTGCTGATTCTAGCGTTGATAGGCGCGCTGCTGCTTTTTCGCCACCCTAAAACGGCCAAAACGCTGATATTTATCGCCTTCGCTCTGCTCTGGCTGGCGTCCACCCCCTATATTGCAGAGAGCGCATTACACCTGCTGGAAGCGAAGACCTCCACACTCCAAACGACACCTCAAGGCAATGCAGCCATTGTGATACTGGGCGGCGGCAGCTATTTCAACGCGCCAGAATATGCGGGGCAGGATACCATCAGCGACACGACACTGGTGCGCCTGCGCTATGGCGCCAGATTACAACGCGAATCCAAATTACCTATACTCGTGACGGGCGGCAAACCGCTTGGCAACAGCACGTCTGAAGCACAACAAATGCGACTATCGCTTGAACAGGACTTTCAGGTGCCGGTATGCTGGACAGAAGATGCATCTGACAATACTTTTGAAAATGCGCGCAATTCTTACCAGGCCTTGCAGAAGAATGGTATTAATAAAATATATCTGGTCACGCACGCATGGCACATGCCGCGCTCGGCTGCTGCGTTCCGGCGGGCTGGTTTTGAGGTAATCGAAGCGCCGACCGCGTTTACCACACGCTACCAAACTGATTTGCTCGCCTTCGTGCCGCGAGCCGAAGCTTTGCGCGACAGCAAAATATTTGTACACGAAGTCATCGGCCTGCTCGTATATCAGGCAAAATCAGTTATCTCTAAAAAACTAAGGAATTAGCATGAAAGCACGCGTCAAATGGGTAGAAAATGTCGCCTTCTTAGGTGAAACAGAAAGCAATCACGCCGTCCTGATGGATGGCGCACCCGCCGCAGGAGGGAGAAATCTCGGGCCTCGTCCGATGGAGCTGCTACTGCTGGGCGCCGGCGGCTGCACCAGCTTCGATGTCATCACCATTCTGAAGAAAAGCCGTCAGGCGGTTACCGACTGCTACGTGGAATTGGATGCCGAACGCGCCGAAACCGATCCCAAGGTATTCACCAAAATACACATGCACTTTGTGGTCACCGGCAAAAATCTGAAGCCGGAAGTCATCGAAAAAGCCATCAATCTCTCCGCCGAAAAATATTGTTCCGCTTCTATCATGCTGGGCGCGACTGCCGCCGTGACGCACGACTTCGAGGTCATTCATGAACCATAATTCAACAACACATTGATTAATAGATACTTTTAATCAATAGCAGCATCCTCACCCCATCTCGGCAGCAGAGTATTCGCCACGCCGAGGTGATCAAGGATACGCGCCACCACAAAATCCACCATATCCTGAACGCTACCCGGTTGATAGTAGAAACCGGGATTGGGCGGCATGATGACCGCCCCCGCGCGGGCGAGTTTCAACATATTTTCCAGATGTATCACCGAAAACGGCATTTCTCGCGGTGCCAGTATCAGCGGGCGTCGCTCTTTAATCATGACATCTGCCGCACGGGCGATCAGATCATCGCTGATGCCGGCCGCAATCTTGGCGAGCGTCCCCATGGTACAGGGACAGATCACCATCGCATCACCCGGATTCGAGCCTGAAGCCATCGGCGCATACCAGTCATCCCGGCCAAACACACGAAGCTCACCACTAAATTCGCCCAGACGCTCGCTCAATGCGCGCTCAGCGTCTTGCGGCCGCGTCGGCAGCACGATACCCATTTCCTGTTTTGCGACGATCTGTGCGGCTTGTGAATATACCAGGTTCACGCGGCACCCGCTTTTTAACAAACATTCCAATAGGCGCATGCCATAGGGCATACCGGACGCACCGGTTAAGGCAAGATTAATGGTTTTCACGAGCGCTGTTCACCAAAGTAAAAATTTCAAAGCTATTCTCACGCGGAGACGCGGAGAAAAACAAAACAAAAACACCATAAAAACTCATCCTATTGATTAATCATCAATTAATTTTAGGAGGACTGCGAATTCATATTTTGACCTTCTCTGCGTTCTCCGCGTGAGAACATGTTGTTTTCCGCATTATCCATGAAACGCGCCGCGATCAGGCCGTTTACCGCGCCGAACAGCAACGCTGCGCTAGCAAAAATCGGGATAAGATAGGCGATCCCGGCATTGGGAATCAGCCAAAAATAGACCACGGCCATCTGTCCGGCAATATGGGCAAAAGCCGCATAAATACTATGGCTCACAGGACCAAACCAGCGTGAGGGTAAATGTCGCGCAACAGCCAACACCAGCAAACTGAACAGCGCGCCCGACAAGCCGAGAAAGAAGCCAGGGGTAAGAAAATTGCCGAACAGCAAACTACCGGCAAAAACCCTGAGCAAAGACACCCAGACGGCGGTACGCCAACCGTAGCGCGCCAGCACAATCAAGGTCACTATATTGGCAAGCCCCGGTTTGACCCCCGGCAGGGGCGATGGAATCGCACCTTCCAAGATGGTTAACCCGAGCGCCACCGCCGCCATCAGCGCGACATGGTGATCCTCATCAGTGGTGTGAAGCAGGATTGAGGATCGAGGATTGGGGATTGAGGATTGCGCCGAGGTGTTCATTCGCTCCTCACTCCTCGCTCAAAACAACGAGCGCAAAGCGCGACTATGTTTTTAGGCGAAGACCCCTGCGGTCTTGCATCCTGCATGCCGCATCTTGCATCCTGCATTTTAGTAACTGAGACTGTCATAGCGTTTATGGCTGCCGGTTAATTCGACGCTGACTTGATTGGGCAAGCATAAAGCGATCTCACCGGCCTGTTGTAACCACCCCTGTCGCACACAGTATTGACGCGGGCTGGGGTCTGAGGCAATACGCACGCGGCGATTCTGTATCGCGATGACACTGATACCCAAGGGACCTGGCACTTCAATTTTCTGGTCCTTCGACAACGTCACCTCGCGAAACACTTTGCCACCGCTGCGGATCACCGCTTTATCTGCCAGATCACCGCTCCACAACTTCATGGCCAGTAAAATCACACACACACTACCGATCACCAGCGTCAGCCAGTCTCCTAACCTGATGTGCTGCAGTACGGCCATTGTTAAGTCAGTTCGCGGTGACGCAATATGACCTGCTGGCGCGATTCAAAGTATTGAGTGAGTTTTTCGCAAAGATAGACCGAGCGATGCTGCCCGCCGGTGCACCCGATCGCAATCGTCAAATAGCTACGGTTATCTGCGATAAAATTGGGCAGCCAGCGCTCCACGAAGCCAGATATGTCGCCTAGCATCAGCTGCGCCGTCGGTGTACTTTCCAGGAAAACTGCAACAGGCAGATCCTTACCTGTCAACGCGCGCAGCGCCACATCGTAAAATGGATTGGGCAGGCAGCGAACATCAAACACGAAGTCGGCATCCAGCGGTATGCCGTGCTTAAAACCGAACGACTCGAACAACAGCGTGAGCCGCGCGCGATCCAGTTTGATAAACTGCTTGATCCATGCCCGGAGTGCATTAGCCCCCAACTCGCTAGTGTCAATATGGTGGCCTATCTTACTGATTCCGGCGAGCAACTCGCGCTCGGCCTGAACGCACTCGGGCAAAGTGCGCATACCGTCACTCAAAGGGTGCATGCGGCGAGTTTCGGAAAAACGCTTCACCAGCGTATCGGACTTCGCATCCAGAAACAACACGTGCACGGCCAGATTTTTTTGCATCAGCGTCTGCACGATCAGAGGCAACTTTTGCACACTATTGGCGCTGCGCACATCAATGCTGACCGCCATTTTTTCATAGCCGCCCGCGATCAAATACTCAACTAAGCCGGTCAGCAGCTCGGCGGGCAGATTATCTACGCAATAAAAACCGCTGTCTTCAAGCACTTTAAGGGCAACGCTTTTACCCGCACCCGACAAACCGCTTAACAAAAATAATTGCATATCAATCGCCTAGCAACATCTGATCGTGTCGGGTAATAAATTCCTGCATCGCATTAATCCCCCGTTGTTGCAGTACAAAATTACGTGCAGCCGCTTCGACCAGCACAGCCAGATTTCGTCCGGCGACCACCGGGATGTTGACCGCATCTATTTTCACACCGAGAATTTCCTGATGTGTGGACACCAACGGCAGACGATCAATTTGCGACAACTCACCGTCCAGTGTCCGGTGCAGATAAACGATCAGTTTCAAACTTTTTTTGCGCCGCACCGAGGTCTCACCGAACATGGTACGGATATTTAACACACCTAAGCCGCGCACTTCCAAAAAGTCGCGCAGCAACTCAGGACAACGCCCCTCCAGCGTATCGGGCGTAATGCGGTGCAATTCAACCACATCATCAGCCACCAAACCGCTGCCGCGCGTGATCAGTTCCAGCCCCAATTCACTCTTACCGACCGAACTCTCCCCGGTAATCATCACCCCCACGCCCAACACATCCAGAAACACGCCGTGGCGCGTGGTGAATTCGGCCAGCTCCTTGGCCAGATAATGGCGTATCAGCCACATCAGATGCACACTCGGTTTAGGGGATGCAAACAGCGGAATGCTGCAACGGTTGGCAAAATCAATCAATTCCTGCGGAATATCAACCGCACCCGCCACGATCAGACAGGTTGTACCATTTTGCTCAACTTGATCGAAAGCACTGTCGCGCTCTTGCTGACTCAGGTTGCGCAGATAATCGAGCTCATTTTCACTCAACACCTGCACCCAACTGGGATGAATCAGACTCAAATGCCCGACCATCTCGCGGTTAGCGCCTTCTACCGCTTCACTATCAATAATCCGGTCTATGCCGTCTATGCCGGCAATACGGGTCAACTCCAGGCGAGCCTGTTTATCGTCAAACAATTGCCGGATATTAACCTGACTCATGCCGCACTGTCCCAGTCGCAAAACATTTGATAAATAACGGCCATATCATTGCATTCCTGCAATTTCTGACGAAAATCGGCATCGCTGAACATCTGAGCCAACTCGCCTAAAATTTGCAGATGCAAATCCGTCGCTAATTCGGGGACAAGCAACACAAAAATCAATCCCACCGGCTGACCATCCGGCGCGTCAAAAGGAATGGGATGACTGGTTCTGACAAAGGCCGCTGTCGCATCGCGCAACTTGGGGATACGACCGTGCGGAATGGCGACGCCCTGCCCCAACCCGGTCGAACCTAATTTTTCTCGTGCAAACAGACTGTCAAATACCTGACTGCGACCTATCTGCATCTGGTTTTCAAACAGCAAACCCACGCGCTCAAAAACACGTTTTTTGCTGGTAGATTCGGCATCAAGCAAAATATTGCCGGGTGCCAGAATTTTACTGATTAAATTCATCGTGATATGCCTTAGGCAAAAGGGCGGCATCACTGCCGCCCATAAAGGATTATTCTTATTCTTCTACCACGGCTTGATGACCGGTTTCATCATGGCGTCTGTCAGACAGCTTTTCTTTATGCTTGATGACCTGACGATCCAGCTTATCGACCAGCGCATCAATGGCGGCATACAGATTTTCGTCTTCGCATTCGACAAAAACGTTTTTACCGCTGATATGCACGGTGGCTTCGGCTTTTTGTTTCAGTTTATCAACCGAAAGAATGATGTTTACGTCCAGAACGTTATCGAAATGACGTTTGATCTTGCTGAACTTGCCAGTCGCATAGTCACGAATAGCTGGAGTAATTTCCAGGTGGTGTCCGGTTATATGGAGGTTCATTTTATGCTCCTTGTTTTAGAGTGATTTACGGAGATTCACCGGGAGTATGTGTAACGCTTCCCGATACTTTGCTATGGTACGCCGGGCGACGACTATGCCCTGCTGTGCCAAGATTTCTGACATGCGTCCGTCCGTCAATGGTTTACATGTATCTTCCGTACTGACCAACTGCTTAATCAGTTCGCGTATTGCGGCAGAAGAACAGACATCCCCACTTTCAGTGACTAAACCGCTGCCAAAGAAATATTTAAATTCATAAATTCCACGCGGGGTACGCATAAATTTTTGCGTAGTACTGCGTGAAACCGTCGATTCGTGCAACTCCAGCGCGTCTGCGACCTCGCGTAATACCAGAGGACGCATGCCGATATCGCCATGTTCCAGAAAAGCGCCCTGTCGCTCAACAATTTCCTGTGCGACTCTCAAGATCGTTTCAAACCGCTGCCTTAAACTTTTAACCAACCAGTTCGCTTCCTGCAACTGCGCCGTCAGCGGAGACCCCGTCTTGTCGTCGCGCTGCTGCAAGAGACTCGCATACATCTGATTCACACGCAGCTTGGGCATCGCCTCCTGATTCAACCTGACACGCCATTTATTCTTGTGTTTTTCAACGATGACATCGGGAACCACGTAATCGGCCACACTCAGATCAAATTCAGCACCCGGTTTAGGATTAAGACTGACGATCAAACTCTGCGCGGCGCGCAGGTTATCATCAGAACATCGCAGCAACTTTTTAATTTTAGCAAAATCATGCGCGGCGATCAGTTCCAAATGATCGCTGACCAGCAAAATCGCCAAATCGCGTTGCGGCGTTGCTTCCGGCAAGGCTTTGAGTTGTAACGCCAGACATTCGCTTAAATTGCGTGCGCCCAGCCCAGGTTGATCGAGATATTGCAACTGCACCAGCGCCGTCTCAAGGTCATCCAGAGTAATCGCCAGTTCTTCGGGCAACAACTCCACCAGTTCAGACAAATCCTGGGCAAGGTAGCCATTCTCATCCAGCGCATCGATCAACATGCCGACAATTTGTATATCTTTTTGATTTAACTGACTAATCGACAGTTGACTATGCAAGTACTCACGCATATTTGCCTGCAACGCGGCCTGCTCCGGAAAACTGTCGTTTTCATCGTCACTGCTGTGCGTGGCAACGTTCCATTCTTGAGGTTCGACAGCGACACTGTCGTCGCTGCGCTCCGCTTCAGGCTCGGCGGGTTCCGCATTACTACGCGGCTCAGCGGAAAAATTGCTGAACGCGACCTCTTCGGCCAGTTCCAGCATGGGATTTTCTTCAATCAGGCGCGCGATTTCCTGCTGCATGTCCTGAGTGGAGAGTTGTAGTAGCCGTATTGACTGTTGCAACTGAGGAGTAAGCGTCAGTTGCTGAGACATGCGAAGTTGTAGAGATGCTTTCATTACTTAATGTCTTACCTGGAAAAGTGCTTCGGGAACCACTTCAAAGCTTGAAGTTTTCACCCAGATAGACTTTCCTCACGCCTTCATTGTAGATGATTTCATCCGGTTTGCCTTCAGCCATCACGGCTCCTGCGTTAATAATATACGCACGATCACATATTCCCAGGGTTTCGCGAACGTTGTGATCGGTAATCAGCACGCCGATATTGCGTTCTTTCAGGAAATTAATAATTTTCTGAATGTCGAGCACGGCAATCGGATCTACCCCTGCAAACGGTTCATCCAGCAGAATGAAACGCGGCTCGGTGGCCAACGCACGCGCGATTTCGACACGTCGACGTTCACCGCCGGACAGACTAATCGCCGGATTATTCCGAATCGCCTGAATATTCAAATCCTTCAACAACGCTTCGAGCTTGCGATTAATATCTTCCTCAGACAAGTCTTGCAACTCAAGCACCGCCTGAATATTTTGCGCTACCGTCATGCGGCGAAAAATAGACGCTTCCTGGGGCAGATAGCCCAGTCCCAAGCGTGCACGCCGATGGATAGGCATATGTGTAATATCTTGATTGTCAATCAATATTTTTCCACCATCGGCTGCCACCAGGCCGACGATCATATAAAAGGACGTCGTCTTCCCCGCTCCGTTCGGCCCCAGCAAACCGACCACTTCGCCACTGCTCACCGACAGGGTCGCGTCGTGAACCACGGTACGCAAACCGTATTTCTTTTTCAAACCAATCGCACGCAATTCGCTCATTTACGTCCTTCTGCAGCTGTCGCGCCACCCACATCCTCACCCGATTTAGGTTTGGGATGGAGCACCGCATGTACGCGTTTCGGGGCTCCGTTGTCGCCGGCGCCACCCTTGTCATCCGCCTGGAAAATCTCCGTATTCGAGTTATAGGTGATGTGTTCGCCTCGCACGTCGTCCATATCGCGCTTGACTCGAGCCTCTACATAAAAATCGACGGTATCACCACGCATGTCATAAACGATGCGTTCACCATAGCCTTCCACATATTCATTCAACCCTTCGCGCTTCTGCCTGAAACTGGCGGTATGACCATAAACCGTACCCTGTTTGTAACCCTGTTTATCCTGAATCACGACAACTTTATCGCCGTGGATCAACATTGTTCCCTGGGTCATCACCACCTTACCGACAAAGGTACTGGTCTGTTTAGCATCATCGACCACCACGGAATCGGCATCGATATCGATGGGTTTATCACGGTCAGCGCGCTCCGCATAGCAGGGAGAGATAAAAAATAACAATAAAAACAATAATTTATTTTGCATGATGTTCACTTCTGACTTGTGAGAGCAGTTTCAGGGTACGCGCTTTATTGTCCATTTCCAAACCAACCGAACGTACCCTGGTCGTGGCATCAGTGATCGTCACGGGTTTATCCGTATTCGCCCAATCCTGGTCTGGCAGCACGCGTAAAAACTCAGTATTCATGGTCATGGCCGACTGCGTTTGACTCGCCTCGCGCAGCACGCTGACATCATCGACAAACAAAACCTCATCTCCGCGACTCGACATATTGCCGTGCTGACCGCGCATGTGTACGACCGGTCGCTCGATACTCAACATCGTCAGATGCGGCATTTCAAGCTCAGTCGTGTCGTGATCCGGATAATGCCTCATCTGCTTCGCAGTAAGTAAGAATTTCGGCACGCCCTGGCTATCCATTTTGGTCGCGGACAAATTATCCATGATGCCGTCAGGATCATGACGTTGATTATTGATGGCAGCGGCGACTTCCTGCTCCACTTGAGTATCCAGCCAATAGACGAACGCCAGCAGACCCAGCAAAGGCAATAAAGGCAGCCAATAACGGGTCCGTGAGGCGACGTTCATTTCAAATAAGGAGCCAGCTGTGCATCCAGCGTGCCTTGCGCCGACATGATCAACTCACATGCTTCGCGCACTGCACCGTGGCCGCCGCTGCATTTGGTCACATAATTGGAGTATTCACGCACCAGGTCGGGCGATTCCGGCACACTGATCGCCAGTCCCACATGACGCATCACACACAGGTCGACTACATCATCACCCATGTAAGCCGCCGCATCGCGAGACAAGTTCAACTTACCCAGCAGATCGACCATCGCCTCTAACTTGCGTTCCACCCCCTGATAAACATGGGTGATGCCCAGATTTTTTGCGCGTGCCTCAACGCAGCGCGAAGTGCGTCCGGTAATGATCGCCACCTCGACGCCGCTGGCACGCAACATCTTGATGCCGTGACCGTCCAGCGAGTTGAAGCGTTTGAACTCATCACCCGAATCGGACAGATACAAACCGCCATCGGTCATCACGCCATCCACATCAAAGGCGACCAGCCGTATCAATTTTGCGCGACTTAAAAACATATAAATCCTCCTGAAAGTGGGAAGTGGGAAGTGGGAAGTGCTTTAAATCACTTTGGCGTGCAGCAAATCGTGCATATTCAGTGCGCCGACCAGTTGACGCTGTTCATTAACGACCAGCATCTGATTGATATTATATTGTTCCATCAACTGCACGGCCTCGACAGCAAGACTCTCCGCGCTGATACAGCGAGGGTTCTCCGACATCACGCTCTTGACCGGTGTAGTATTAAAATCGAGCCGCTTCTCCAGCGTGCGACGTAAATCGCCGTCGGTATAGATACCCATAACGACATCGTTTTCATCGACAATCGCGGTCATACCCACGCCTTTGCGCGACATCTCCAACAGCGCAGTGCTCAACATCACGTTGTTCAGCACCTTGGGGATACGGGTATCGCTGCGCATGATATCGCACACCCGCGTCAGCAACCGTCGCCCTAGACTCCCTCCCGGATGAGAACGTGCGAAATCTTCCGCACTAAATCCCTTGGCATCGAGCAGGGCCACGGCCAGTGCATCGCCCAGCGCCAGCGTCGCCGTCGTGCTGGTGGTCGGTGCCAACCCCATCGGACAAGCCTCCTTATCCACCGCTGCATTCAAATGCACATCAGCGACACGCGCCAGGCTGGAGGACGGAAATCCGGTGATGCTGATCAGTTTTGCCCCCTGACGCTTCAGGATAGGCACGATGGTCATCAGTTCCTGACTTTCACCGGAATAAGACAAAGCGATAAATACATCATCACTGACCACCATCCCCAGATCTCCGTGACTCGCTTCGCCCGGATGCACAAAATAGGCGGGCGTGCCGGTACTAGACATGGTCGCGGCGATCTTACGCGCGATGTGTCCCGACTTTCCCATCCCGCTGACGATGACCCGTCCTTCGCAGCGCAGAATCAAATCCAGCGCGTGCAAAAAGCTGTCATCGAGGCGCGAACTTAACGCCTGAACAGCAGCAGCTTCAATATTCAGGACCTGACGTCCCAGTTCTAGCGCACGCGGCGCGGCAGAGATTGATTTATTCATGCTGCGCATTATAGCAAGGTCGAGGAAACAACGGAGAATGGGAAAGCAATTGCCAGCCGCAAAATATATTTTGCAAATTTCACCCGCAAACTGCCCCTTGCAAGCAATACATTAAGGTGAATTGCGATTACACGGGGCGTGTAATAGATTCTGACGGGGCGGTCATTTTCCGCACACTACAGAACAGATAACACCTGAAGTTGAGCCAAAATCCATCTAGCCGCCATACAGCTCAGCAATACTAAACTGAATATCCAAGTACCCAAAAAAAGGCACTAGAAGCGAAAATAGTTGGTTTATTTCACGGCACATGGAGCTTCTGGCTGATTACCTTCGAGCACGAAGGTCATGAAGTGATAAGTCAAGTAGTGCAGAAACGTACGCAGAGGTTTTAAGAAAGTGTGGCGCGAAGCAGGTGCACTAGGCACAGTGCGATAGCGTTCATCCAGCCAATTGAGCACAGGGTGTAAAAAACACGGAGCGAGTGCTCGACCAAACATTGAAGGGCAACCCTTCAACATTTCCGGATTGCGTGTAATCAGGCTACGGATTAAAAAAAGGCTTGATTGGCGCGTCTATGTCGTTTCTCAGTCCAGGCATCGTAAGCATTTTGCATGCGTAACCACCGCTCGGCACTAATCCCACCCCAGTTATGCAATTGACAGGCTATCTCACCGGTGATGCGGGCACTCCCGTTCAGGATATTTGCCAAATTAGCGCGGGCGACACCAATTTGATTGGCCGCCGCTGTCAGGGTAAGCCCCTCCGGCCAGATGTCCTGCAAAATCTCGCCTGGGTGAGTCGGGTTATGCATCCTGTTCATGTCATGCTCCAAGAGAAACTTAAGAAGCAACATTGTAGAACCATTACATGACACTTTTATTTAACCGGAGAGGCTTTTCCAATCCGCGTAAATCTAGAGGTTGAACTGGCGATTGGGTTAAATACCGAGCTTCTTCATAATTGACTAAGGACGCGCTCACTGCATCTTTTTAGTCGCTGAGAGAGCACTTGCATCACCGCCACGGCAAACCCCGGCGTCTCATCCACCAGAAAGTGGAAACGCCGGCGATCGACGACTGCGAAGACACAGGGCGTTGATGCCACTACCGTTGCGCTGCGAGGTGATTGGTCGATGACCGCAATTTCTCCTACGATCGAACCTGATGCGCATTTTTCAAACGACACATCATTAATAAAGATCTCCGCCTCGCCCTCAAGCAAAACATACATGGAGCTGCCTGCCTCGCCTTGCCGGAACAAGACCTCTCCGGCATTGATTTTTAGGGGTTCTGCGTCTTGTTGAAACAAATCAAAAAATGGCATGGAAATTTTCAGTGCGTTAGAGCGGAAAACAGCTTATTTCGCTGCGTTGATCAAAGAGTCAGCGTTATTTAACTTCGGATTTAGCGGTTGCTTTTGATTTTGATTTTGCTTTAGGTGCAGCCTTATCGTTTATTTCCAATTTTTGCATTGCAGTTTTTTTCAAAGGTTTAGTCTCTGCTAGAACGGCGTCTTTCACAACCACCTTGACCTTAGTTTTCGCCGTTTCCTTGTCCCTAATAGAATGCATCTTTTCACGCCATTCCTGAAGCTGTTCATCTTCCAACTCAAGCTGTATCGCCAGCGCATCTTCACTCGTCAGCTTGTTTTTTTCAAGTCTGCGAGGTAATTTTCCCGTCATCCTAGACAACAGACGTTCGATATCTTCAGGGCTCAATTGTGCGACTTTAGCTAAATATTCAGGATTACTTTCTTTAGTCATGATATCGGTCTCCCAGTTTATTCGTGACGGAAGGGTATCGATACAGCCTCCCGATTGCAAGTGTAATATTTTTAAGTTCGCTAAAGCCGACTCGCGAGGCATTCACCGTAGTCAATTAACTTATTGCCTAATAACTATTAAACCCCTATTCGCGCACGTAACCGCCCCAACATCCCCATGAAATTTCCGGATTGAAGCTTTTCTTTAGGATCACTGATTTGAGCCACCGCCTGGCGATTTGCCAGAACAGGCTGGCTGCGCAGAGCATGAAAACGTGCCAGCATGGAATCGAGATTGCGAGCCAGTGAGCTCTTATTAAGCGGCTTGGGCAGATAACGGGAAATTTGCGCCTGATTGATAAGATCAATCAGCCGCGACGTGTCATTGAAATTTGTCACGACTATACACTGCGTCTGTGGATTTAACTGCTTAATGGTCTTGAGAATATAACCCACATTGGTGTCTCCCAGCATCAAATCAGAAACCACGACCGAGATATCCTGACGAGCCAACTCTTCCATGGCGTGCTGTGCCGTATTAGCCCAAATAACTTCGCAACGATCACCCAGAATTTCGCATACTGTTTTGGAGACAGCCTCATCATCATCCATAATCAGTACACGCGGTTTTTTGTCCTCAGTGACCGCCGGTGCATGTGACTGCACCGCGTAACTGGCTTGGGCGATGGCGGTCGCTTCAGCCACCACCTGCCTTACTTCATCGGCGGACCAGGGTTTCATCAGGTAACGGAACACTTCACCTTCATTAACGCTGGCGATAGAAGCTTCCAGATCGGAATAGCCGGTGAGCAATATCCGCATCGTAGCCGGTGAGGTTTCGCGCGCGAGGGCGAGCAGCGCCGAGCCTTGCATGACCGGCATGCGCTGATCGCTGATGATGACATGTACTTTTTCTTCGCGCAGTATGCGTAACGCCTCCTGCGGATCGGTCGTCATACGGACGGTGTAATTGGTCATGAATAACATGCGCAACGAACGCAAGATTCGCTCTTCATCATCGATTAACAACAGGGTAGGTTTGCTCATGACAGTGCCTTATTCAAAATCAGTGTATCGATGGCTGCGCGGACTGCGCCACGTTGCCGGCAGCGAAAGGCAGGCTGATGTGGAAATCTGTCCCGACTCCAAGGCGTGATTCGACCCGAATTTCACCGCCATGCTGCTGGATGATTTGATGCGAAATCGCCAACCCGAGTCCCGTACCTTCACCGATCGGTTTGGTAGTAAAAAACGGGTCGAAAATACGCACCAGATTCTCCTGCGGAATTCCTTTGCCGTTATCAGACACACTGACGTGTACGGCCTGTTCGTCGTACCAACTGCAAATATGCAAGCGCCCCATGGTTTCCATGGCCTGCGCCGCATTGGTAAACAGATTCAGGAACACCTGATTGAGTTGCGAAGGCGTACAGGTCAGTTTGGGCAGCTCAGTCAGTTCCTTGATAATTTCCACTTTATCTTTGAGTACATTGCGCCCGATATTCAGCGCACTTTCGATGCAGTCATTCAGATTAATGGCTTCAGTCGCAGCCGCATCCATGCGTGAGAAGTTTTTCAGATTCATTACTAGCTCGGAGATTTGACCGATACCATACAGGGAGTCGACCATCAGTCCCTGCATGTCGCCCAGCATTTCCTCCGCGTTGAAGTCCAGGCGCATCGCAGCGATCTGTTCCATCTGCGCTGAAATTTCCGCTTCATCCGCCTGTTCATCGAGCAAATTATCGACCAGCGACTCATAGCCTGCGATCAGATTTTGAATGTGGATAAACAGCTCCTGACCTACGGCGACGTTATTTTGCACATAACCCAACGGGGTGTTGATCTCGTGCGCGATACCCGCCACCATTTGCCCCAAAGACGCCATTTTTTCTGACTGCACTAATGCCATCTGCGACGACTTGAGCTGCGAATAAGCCTGATTCAACTCGTTGGTGTTGGCGCGCATCTGCGATTCCATCGCTTTTAGCAAATCCATCACAAAACCTAATCCCAGATATTTTCCGTGCCGTATGATGATGAAATCCTCGGTCAGCGGGAAACTCATGTGTTCCGCAATATGCAATGCCGCCTCTGCCAGGGGTTGATCCAGTTCAACTAACAACGGTCTGTGATTGATGTAATTGCGTATCGGGCGCTTGCCGTGCAGTTCGCGGGCATATTGTTTCAGATACAAATCCATAAAGCGGTAGCGGCTGATTACGCCGATGGGAATTCCATTCTCGACAACCGGCAGCGAGAGCACTTTGGCATAGTCTGGATTCAAAAATAGTTCAGCTACCTCTGAAACCGGCTTGTCCGGCGCAATGGCCGCAATGGGATTAACCAAAGAATGAATGTCTCGTGCAAAATTTTTGTTATCATTAAAGCGCATGTCATTTCCAATGTCAGGTAATTTGCCTTCTCATTGTAGGAACTTGATGTGACAAAAAAATGACAACCTCCCCGCGTGCTATTTTCATAAAAAAAATGCACCCTACTGGGTGCATAAAAGGGAGGAAGCGGGTATTTGTCAGGCAGGGCTAACTGGCTTGACGTAAAAAGTGCTTGGCAAAACGCGCGCTCATGCGTGACACCGGTAGCATGATAAACAAATCTGCCGTATTGAAATCAGCATCCCAGGCGGGCTCACCACCAATATAAGCACCCAGACGCAGATAACCCTTAATCAATGGAGGCAGGATCACCTCCAGATTCTGATTCAAAGATTCCAACGGCAGACGGCGGTGTGGAGTCACACGGTATTCATCGGGTGCCGCATGCAGCTTATAAATCTTATTAAACACACTCGCCGCATAGTGACCACCGTCATTCATACTGATGCTGGCGCAACCGATCAGGTATTCATGACCGTTGTGCATCACATAGTCCGCCAGACCGCCCCAAAGCTGAGTAATCGTGCCGCCATCGCGATAATCGGCATGCACACAGGAGCGCCCGACTTCCGCCATGTTGTCACGCAAATGTGCAAGTCGAGACAGATCGAACTCTGTTTCAGAATAATAGCCACCCGCCATGCGCGCTTGTTCAGGCGGCAGAATGCGGTAAGTGCCGACGACTTTCTCATTGTTGTTATCGCGCACTAGCAAGTGTTCGCAGTACATATCGTAACGATCAACATCCAGACCGGTCGCCGCACTCGGCAGTTTCGCACCCATCTCTTCGGCGAACACCTGATAGCGTATGCGTTGCGCTTCTTCCATCTCAGCATGAGTTCTGGCCAACGCGCAAGATAAGCGACGCGTGGCGTTCGGTACGGGTTGGCGAATCAGATCCAGCATGTCTATCTCTCCTGTCAGGTTGATAGCCAGCAGATTAACGAGGTGATATTGCAGCCCGGTTAAACAAATATGAAGAATCTGTGAAACTGTTTGGTACTTACTGGTTTGAAGATTTGGAGAGCAGGAGCAGCCCGTACATGGATTGAAAATGCACTTCGCCGGGATGCTCGGCAGATAATTGATCTGAAAATGGTGGCGTATTTTTCTCTGCGACAGCCAAACTAATCTGCGAGTGAGCCAGTTGAGCCAGGGAGCGCCGGTCAGCACCCGCAGCATTGAGCGACGGCGTGGCAATCAGACACACGTGCAGATTGTCTGTACGCAACACATTCCATAACGAGGCGGCAAAGCTCATTTCGTCGATATAGGATGGCGCTGTGCTGTGCGCACCCAATGGGTCCTGATAGCGGACGGCCACAGGATGCACCTGAGCATGAGCATCGATGGCCGATTGCAACAGTGAGGCGTGAAACCGTCCCACTTGCGCACCGTCGGTCGAGGTGCCTTCAGGAAAAAGCGCCAGATACTCACCATCTTGCAACGAATCCACCAGTTGCCGATTCATCCGCACCGCATCGCGCGCCTTGCCGCGTTGTATAAATAGTGTTTTCACCCGGGCGGCTAGCCAACCAATCACTGGCCAGTTTCTCACCTCAGATTTGGCAACAAAGCGCATCGGAATAACGGCGTTCAGTACCATCACATCCAGCCATGAGATGTGATTCGCTACGATCAGTCCGGGCGGCAATGCACTCAAAAAATCCTCAGCTGGAATTTTGAGACTGACATTCAGAATATCCAGTAATCCGACACACCAGCGCTGCAAGATACGCCGCCGTGCTGACAGGCCGAATCTGGGGTAATACACCGCGAGCAGCACTCCGTAGCCGATGTGAATTGCCACACGAAGCGCACGAAATACGGCGACAAGGTTCACGCGGATTGTCATTTATAAAAACCTAACATATTGTTTATATTGGACAATCTATTAATATATTGCTTCGGCATTACGCTGCTCCACAAACAGGGAATTCCCCTTTGTTTTTTTCGCCATTTTTTTCGCTTCTGTCATTCTGGCAGAGACTTCATGGTGCGTTACAAATCGACCTGGTGAAACCTGAACTGCACCGATCGACAAACTGGTGAGCGGATGAAAGCAAATTTTTCCATCGCGACATTCGCTGGTGTAGCCGCCCGCTTTGAGATGAACCTCCCTGAACATTAGTGTCGCGGCCTGCTCAAAAGCGCGCAGCACTTGCTCACAACGCGTCTTCCAGTCTTGGCTTTGCATCAACAGGATAAAATCATCGCCACCGATGTGGCCGATAAAGTCCTGTTTTGGATCACAGGCACAGCCTAATATCCGTCCGGTCAACTGGATCATCTCGTCACCCTTACGGTAACTGTAGGTATCGTTGAACGGTTTGAAGTGATCAAGATCGCAATAACAGGCAACAAAGGGGGCATTCGCCCGTAGCAACCGTTCGATATGTTCGTTGATTGGGACATTTCCAGGCAGCATGGTGAGCGGATTAGCATAGCGCGCGGCTTCCAGTTGCATCCGGGTAATTTCGCGCAACAAATCCTGACCTGAGGCAACCCCGATATAACGCCCGTTCTCGGTGATCATGAAACCATCAGAAAAATGCCGGCTGTCCGCTTCAGCCATATAGTGACTTAACTCCTCAATGGGCATATTTTTCTCAACCAGCAGCGGCGCTCCCTGAATCAAATCGCTGCACGGCTTTTTGCCCAGCAATTCCCGCTGAAAAGGCCGGGCAAAACGATCGATGAATTGATAACGATTGATCAGGCCGATCGGCAGCGAATTTTTCACGACGGGGATGATGCGTAGTTCAGAATCGACAGCAAATCGCTCGAAAATCACATCATTGGCCGTCTCAGGGTGCACAGGTTCGATATATTTGAGCAGCTTGAATGCCGTGGTTTGCGAGTAACGGGTAAATTCAGCCTTGGGAAACATCGCGATATTAGATGAGTTGATGATGCGACTAGTGTCCCCTGATGCTGCCAGGGACGGCGTTGGATTGGGGCGGGCGATAAAATACCCCTGCCCTAGCGCGATGCCGATATCCCTGACTACCCACAACTCAGCTTCGGTTTCCACGCCTTCTGCGATCACGCGTGTGCCGCAACTCTCGGCGATGCTCTGGATAGATTTCAAAAACTGCAGCTTGATTGGATCGCTATCGACACCCTGTACAAAATGCATGTCGATCTTGATGTATTCCGGTTGCAGCTCAGACCATAGGCGCAGACTGGAAAACCCCTCTCCCAAATCATCGATGGCGATCTTGAATCCCATGGTGCGGTAATGCAACAGTGCGCTGCGCATCCCGTCAAAATCGTAGGTAGGTTGATTTTCAGTGATTTCAATCACCACCCGTGCCGGATCAAGGTTGATCGAACGCATGAAAGCCAGTGTATGGCCATTTATAAAGCTGGGATGCGTCAAGGTCTCAGGACTGACATTGAGAAATAACTGTCCCGGCAGCTTCAATTGGGCAAACGCTTCGAGCACCGTTTGTCTGGCCAGCATTTCAATTTCCAGCGACAAACCGTGTTTGTCTGCTGCGGCAAACAGATTAAATGGCGCGTGCAATGTACTGTCAAGAGGCCCGCGAATCAGCCCTTCGAAACCCAGAAATTTACCGCTTTGCAAATCGAGGATAGGTTGAAACAAAGCGCTTAACTTGCGCCGGTTGATAATTTCCTGAAGCAGGGTCAACTGCGGTTCGTGTGAGTGAACAAAACTTGCCATCAACTGCGCATGAGGGGCGCAACGCCCGGAGCGATAGTGTTCAGCAGGTAAGCTGGCGAACATGGTAATTCCCATCATCTGTCGTGAGTTCATCACCATAACCGGATGAGATGACAAAATGATGACGGTTTGCACAGACGAAAAAAAGCGCGTGGTCGCTCTGACGACCCGCGCTCCGTGTGAACCGATGTAGCGATTAGTTGCGTTCGCCCTGTCTGTAATTACGGTCCTGATATGACCTGCGCTGACTGTTGCGGGTTTGATCTTCGATCAGGCTGACACCGACTTGCACCTTTTCACCTGGTTGATAGGGCAACGTGGTGGTCGCTTCCTGTCCGTTGTAACGATAGGTCACCGTATAACCCTTGATGACATCGCGATAATTATCTACATCCCGACAACGCTCAACCTGCTCGCTGCGCGGTGCCTGATCAGGATTAGCGATCCGGTCACCAACCAAAACGCCTGCGATGGCACCCGCCGCCGTCGCCGCTGTTCTGCCCTGCCCGCCACCGACCTGACTGCCTAGCAGACCACCTGCGATTCCGCCGACAATCGCGCCACCCATGGTTCTTTCCTTCGGTGCGCCCTGCACGGTTTCTGTGGAACATTCACGGCGCGGCTCATTCACGCGCTCATAGATAGGCGTGCTGGAAATCACTTTAGCGGTATCGGTAAAATCAGCGGCATACGCCGTACTGTACAGTGAAACAATACTCAACGCTAAAAGACATTTTTTCATTTTATTTCCCCTCGAAGTACAAAATTAATAACGCCATTATGACCAGACAAAGACCAACATGTTCAATATAAAATGTTGCAAATTGTTAACCGTGCGCCATTCTCACCAATCGGTCATTTAGCGCCGGGTTAAACGTATTCATCTCAGTTGGAAACTTATCAAATAAATTAATCAGCGCCAACAACTCATGACCTTCAGGCAAGACTGCTATTTTCCCGACTATCTCCTCCCAGCGTTGCGCATTGAAATGACCGACTAGCCCGCACAATGCATGAGCGCTGCATGCATAATCAAACAGCGGTTCAACCATCCTGTTAGTATTCCCATCATCCTCCCGATCAGTCGGGATACCCTTTGAAAATAATTAATTTTTCAAAATCTGGAAGCTGACTAATTATGCCGTTTCTGGTGCCGTGCAAACTGGACCATGGCCGGTAAAAATGATATCAGGATGACACAGAGGATAATCAGGGTAAGATTGTTTTTGACGACAGGGAAATTACCGAAGAAATATCCGGCTAACGTCAGACTGCCTATCCACGCAACACTACCCAGCGCGCTGAACAACACGAACAGACGGTAACTCATCGAACCGATACCGGCGACAAAGGGGGCAAACGTCCTAATGATGGGCATAAAACGAGCAAACAGAATAGTTTTGCCGCCGTGTTTCTCATAGAAGGCGTGCGTCTTATCCAGATGCTCGTGCTTGATAAACCGCCCCTTGAGCAGGCTAAACAACCGCATCCCGACCAGACGACCGATCCAGTAATTGGTGTTATCGCCGCCAAAGGCCGCCAACATCAGCAGCGGCATCAACCAAGACAAGTGTAACGCACCCAAGCCGCACAAGGCACCCGCCACGAACAGCAAGGAATCACCGGGCAGAAATGGCGCAATCACCAAGCCTGTTTCCGCAAAGATAATCAGGAACAAAATACCGTACACCCAGACACCGTAGTCCTGCACCAGCGCCATCAGGTGGGTATCCAGGTGCAGAACCAGATCTATAAAGGCAGTGATAAATTCCAAATCAAAGTTCCAGGTTTACGGTTTAGGTTTACTACTAACAACTTGCCACTTACGACTTACGTCTGCTTTTAAGGCAACTCGTCTTCAGCGACGATAACTTCGGTCTTGATGAAGTCTTCGCGCGAAACGCCCAGCCACATCAGAATCGGACTTGCCACCAGCACGGAGGAATAGATACTGAACAGAATACCGATCGTCAGCGCCATCGCGAAATAATGCAAGGTCTCGCCGCCCAGAAACAACATCGCGCCAACCATCATCTGCGTTGCACCGTGGGTGATAATGGTACGCGACATGGTGCGCGTAATTGCGTTGTCGATGATTTCGACGGGTTCCGCTTTGCGCATCTTGCGGAAATTTTCACGGATACGGTCAAACACCACCACCGACTCATTCACCGAGTAACCTAATACCGCCAGCACCGCCGCCAGCACCGAGAGTGAGAATTCCCACTGAAAGAAGGCGAAAAAGCCCAGGATGATCACCACGTCATGCAAGTTGGCGATGATCGCAGATAAGCCGAACTTCCATTCGAAACGTACCCACAAGTAACCGACGATTCCCAAGGATACCAGCAGCAAGGCCATCGCGCCGTTCTCGATCAAATCTTTACCCACTTGCGGGCCGACGAATTCGACGCGGCGCATTTCCGCGCTGGCATCCTGGCCGTGCAAAGCCGCCATAACTTGTTCACTTAACTTGGCTCCGGCCAGATTTTGCTTTAATGGAATCTGGATCAGCACATCGTGGCTGGACCCGAAGTTCTGCACTAGCGCATCGGGCACCTGAGCTCCGACCAGTTGCTCACGAACTTTCACCAGATCGGCAGGTTGTGCATAATGCACTTCCATTACCGTGCCACCGGTGAAATCCACGCCGAAATTCAAGCCTTTAGTAGCAAGAAAAAATACCGCGAACAAAAAAGTCACCAGCGAAATTGCCGTGGTGTAACGCCCGTAACTCATGAACGGGATATCGTGTTTAATCCTGAAAAATTCCATTTTTACTTATCCTATCGACACGTTAGTCAGTCGGGCACGGCGTCCGTAAACCAGATTCACGATGGCACGCGAGACCAGCACCGAGCTAAACATCGAGGTCAAAATTCCCAGACACAACACCACCGCGAAGCCCTTAATCGGACCTGAACCGAACAGAAACAAGGCGATACCGGCGATCAGATTGGTGATATTCGAGTCCACGATAGTGGCGAAAGCATTTTCATACCCTGCGTTGATCGCGGCCTGCGGTGAAATCCCGTTGCGCAACTCTTCACGAATACGCTCATTAATCAACACGTTAGAGTCAATCGCCATACCGAGCGTCAGCGCGATACCCGCCATACCCGGCAGCGTCAGTGTCGCCTGCAACATGGATAACAACGCGATCAGGAGCAGCAGGTTGGCCGCCAGCGCCAGCACGGAGATCGTACCGAACATCAGGTAGTAAGCCACCATGAACACTGAGATCAACATGAAACCGATCTTGGTGGAATTAAAACCGCGCGAAATATTGTCAGCCCCCAAACTAGGACCGACTGTGCGTTCTTCGACGATTTCCATTGGAGCCGCCAAGGCACCCGCACGCAGCAACAGCGCGTTATCCTGCGCCTCTTCGGTGCTCATCTTACCGCTGATTTGCACACGACCGCCGCCGATTTCTTCACGAATAACCGGAGCTGTGACGATTTCACCCTTGCCCTTTTCGAACAGAATGATCGCCATGCGTTTACCGACATTCTCGCGAGTCGCATCCTTGAACTTACGCGCGCCGACCCCGTCCAGATTGATATGCACAGCCGCTTCACTGGTGCGACTGTCGAACCCGGGCTGAGCATCGTTGATGCGCTCGCCGGTCAGTATCACTTGCTTCTTCACCAGCAGCGCATGGCCTTCCTTGTCTTTAAACATCTCCGTACCAAACGGCGCAACACCGTTCTCGCCAATCTGATGTTCGTCATCAACCATGCGAACTTCCAGTGTAGCGGTACGGCCCAGAATATCCTTGGCACGCGCGGTATCCTGCACACCCGGCAATTGCACCACCACGCGATCCGCTCCCTGTTGCTGGATCACAGGCTCTGCAACCCCCAGTTCATTGACGCGATTTCTCAGTGTCAGCAGATTTTGCTGCACGGCCGATTCCATGATGCGGTGTTCCGCTTTAGGCGTTAATTGCGCCTGTAATAGAAACTCGCCACCTTCTTCACGACTGTTCAGGGCGTAATCGGAAAAACGTTGCTTGAGTTGCTCTTCCCCTTTGGCACGGGAGGCGGCATCGCGAAATTTAACTTGCAAGCTATTGCCTTCGCGGCTCACGCCCGAATAGGCGATATTGTCTTCGCGCAGTGAACTGCGAATATCGCCCGTTGCCGCTTCCAGCGCCTTATCCAGCGCGGCCTTCATATCGACTTGCAACAGAAAATGCACACCACCGCGCAAATCCAGTCCCAGATACATCGGCAATGCATGCAAACTGGTTAACCACTGCGGGGAACGCGGCAGCAAATTTAACGCCACCACATAATCCTCTCCCAACTGCGCCTTCAGCACATCCTTGGCTTTCAGTTGCAAGTCCGTATCGGCAAAACGCGCCTTGATGCTGTTGCCATCTAAGGCGATGCGTTCCGCAGTGATGTTGGCGGCTTTGAGCGCAGACTCGACCCCAGCCAACAAAGCCGTATCAGCCTTCAGACTGGCACGCAACGGTAAGATTTGCACGGCTGGCGATTCGCCAAAAAAATTCGGCAAAGTATAAATCAGCCCGATCAGCAAAACAGCCAAAATCAGCAGATATTTCCACAGTGGATAACGGTTCATAACGACCTCAAAAGTGATACGTGCAGCACGCGCTAAATACGCGCGTAACTATTTGCTTACTTGATGGATTTGATGGTTCCCTTAGGCAACACTTTTTGAATCGCGACTTTTTCAAGGGTCACTTCAACATTTTCTGTCAACTCAACACCCACATAAGCTTCGTAAACCTTGGTAACACGACCCAATTCTCCGCCTATCGTCACAATCTCATCGCCGCGTTGCAGCGCTTCAACCATACCTTTATGCTCCTTGGCACGCGTCTGTTGCGGACGCAAAACCAGGAAATAAAACACCGCGACTAGCGCGACCAGTGGCAAATACTGCATGATTCCTTCTTGTACAGAGCCCGCTGCCGCTGCTTCCGCATATGCATTACTAATAAACATGGTATTACTCCAAAGAATATTTCAAAAGGCGCGCATTCTAGCACGAAGCATGTTACAGCTTCATGTTGGCACGTTGCCGGGTGAATCGCTCGACAAATTCAGGGAACGCATCTGCCTCAATCGAGGCGCGTATTTCAGCCATCAATTGCTGGTAATAATGCAGGTTATGGATCGTGTTGAGCCTTGCACTGAGAATTTCTTTCAGGCGGAACAGATGATGCAGATAGCCGCGACTGAAGTTTTGACAGGTATAGCAAGTACAGTCCTCATCCAGCGGGCGCGTGTCCAGCCGGTGCTGGGCATTCTTAATCTTGATATCGCCGTATTGCGTAAACAACATCCCATTGCGCGCGTTACGGGTCGGCATCACGCAGTCGAACATGTCGATGCCTTGCGCTACCGATGCAACCAGATCTTCCGGCGTGCCCACGCCCATCAGGTAACGCGGCTTGAGCTCAGGCAGCTTAGGTGCCGTGTGCGCCAGAATACGACGCATATCCTCTTTCGGCTCACCCACCGATAAGCCACCGATCGCATAACCGTCAAAACCAATGTTCACCAGTTCGGCAAGCGATTCATCGCGCAAGTCTTCATACATCCCGCCCTGCACAATACCGAACAACGCGTTCGAATTTCCCTCGTGCGCCGACTTGGAACGCGCCGCCCAGCGCAGCGACAATCGCATCGAGTCCGCCGCTTCTCGGACGGTCGCCGGATACGGCGTGCATTCATCAAAAATCATCACGATGTCAGAATTCAACACGCGCTGGATGCGCATGGATTCTTCAGGAGTTAAGAACAACTTGTCGCCATTGACTGGAGACTGGAACTTAACACCCTCCTCGGTGATCTTGCGCAGCGCGCCGAGACTGAACACCTGAAAGCCGCCGGAGTCAGTCAAGATGGGACCATCCCAGCCCATAAAACCGTGCAGACCGCCGTGCGCCTCAATTACCTCCAAGCCCGGACGCAGCCACAAGTGAAAAGTATTGCCCAACACAATATTAGCGCCGATATCGCGCAACTCGACCGGACTCATCGCCTTCACCGTACCATAAGTACCCACCGGCATGAAGGCCGGCGTCTGTACTGTGCCGTGCGCCAGCGTCAACTGACCTCGCCTGGCCTTGCCTGATGTCTTGTATAAATCAAATTTCATTTGCAACCTTAAAAATAATTAAATGTGTCGGGATTTATCCCGACCTACCAGCTACCAGCTATTAGCCGATTTTTCTTTCTATCAACATCGCATCGCCATAACTGAAGAAACGATATTGCTGCTCCACCGCATGGCGGTAAGCCGCCCTCATTTCAGCCATTCCGCCAAAAGCACTCACCAGCATCAGCAACGTGGACTTGGGCAAATGAAAATTGGTCAGCAACACATCTACCACGCGAAAATTATAACCCGGCGTAATAAATATCCGCGTCTCCCCCGTACCCGCCGCCAACGCACCTTTTGCCGCAGAACTCTCCAGCGCACGCAAACTGGTCGTCCCCACGGCAAACACACGCGCACCTGCGGCATGCGCCGCCTCAATCGCGTCCACCGTTACCTGTGGAATCTCATAACATTCGCTGTGCATCACATGTTCGCCGACCAACTCCGCGCGCACTGGTTGAAACGTGCCCGCGCCGACATGCAAAGTCACGTAAACGATCTTCACCCCCTTGTCGCGCAAGGATTCCAGCATGGCATCATCGAAGTGCAGACCCGCTGTGGGCGCCGCGACCGCTCCGGCCTCACGCGCGAACACCGTCTGATAACGCGATTCATCTTCCTCTTCCGCCGCATGCGTAATATAAGGTGGCAGCGGCAGACGACCGTAGCGCTCCAGCAATTCGAGCACAGCCTCATCAGAACAAAAGCGTAAATGGTAAAACTCCCCTACGCGTCCGAGCACCTCGACACTTAGTTCAGTCGCTAACAACAGATAACTCCCGGTCACCGGCGATTTGCTGGCACGCACCTGAGCTAACACCTCATGCTCGTTCAACACACGTTCCACCATCACTTCAATCTTACCACCGCTTCGTTTGATACCGAACAGCCGTGCACGAATCACACGCGTGTCGTTCAACACCATCACATCGCCAGCGTTAACCTTCTGTAACAATAGACTAAACAGACTATCTTCCAAAACGCCGTCATGCACATGTAACATACGACTACCACCGCGTTGCTCGGGCGGATGCTGCGCAATAAGCGCTTCGGGTAACACAAAATCAAACTCATCGGTACGCATAAAAAAACAGGACTTTTGCAGAAAGGCGCGATTGTAGTTGATTCGGCCAACTGTTTCATGGATAATGCGCACCTCTCTTGCCGGGGTGATGGAACTGGTAGACGTGCCGGACTCAAAATCCGGTGCCTGAAAGGGCGTGGGGGTTCGATTCCCCCCCCCGGCACCAAGATTTAAACTAAAGCCACTTTATTAAGTGGCTTTTTTCATGCCCGAATACAAAGTCTTCCTACACACACGTCCATCCTGCCGCACAACATTGCCGCAATTGTTGCGTTTCAAAATAAATTAAAAATAATTTGAAAATGACGTCAACCATTCTCAACGACAGCACGTTGTATGCTCCGACACCAGAGTGTCGGCTTCTAGCCTAACGAATTATTCATCAACTAAATATTGGAGTTTACAATGAGCAAACTGTTATCTGTATTGATCGCTGCTGCATTCGCTGCTGTTTCTTTCTCTGCTGTTGCTGCTGACGCTGCTCCTGCTGCAGCTCCAACTGCTGCTGCCGCTGCTCCTGCTGCTGCTGCTCCAGCTGCTAAAAAGCATCACGCTAAAAAGCATCACGCTAAAAAGGCAGCTGCTGAAGCTGCACCAGCTGCCAAGTAATATCGGCACGGTGTAAGAATAAAAGGCAGAGGAAACTCTGCCTTTTTTGTTTTGTGCCAACCTAAGTGATACCATTCACTGACCTGTAACGCCTCCCCCATAAAAATGATCTGGAAACCCAACGTCACCGTCGCCGCCGTCATCGAACGGGATGGCAAATTTTTGCTGGTCGAAGAAGAGACCTCTCAGGGTTTACGATTTAATCAACCCGCAGGACACTGGGAACCTGGCGAATCATTAATTGCAGGCACCATACGCGAAGCACTGGAAGAATCCGCCTACGACTTCGAACCTGAATTTTTAACCGGCATTTACCGCTGGCGCGCGCCGGAATCCGATACGACCTATTTACGCTTTGCCTTTTGCGGCAAATTACTCGATCACCATCCGGGACGCCAGCTTGACGACGGCATCCTGCGCGCCGTCTGGCTAACCCCCGACGAAATTCGCGCCACGCAAGAACGTCATCGCAGCCCGCTTATTTTGCGCTGCGTAGAAGATTATCTGGCCGGAAAACGCTACCCACTCGATTTGCTGGTGCACTATGAATAAAAACAAACGCGTTGTCGTCGGCATGTCCGGCGGCGTGGATTCCTCCGTCACCGCCCTGCTGCTCAAGGAACAAGGCTATGACGTGATCGGCCTGTTTATGAAAAACTGGGAAGACGACGACAACAGCGAATACTGCTCCTCGCGTCAGGATCTGCTCGATGCCGTATCGGTCGCCGACACCATAGGCATTCCCATCGAAGCGGTCAATTTTGCCAAGGAATACAAGGATCGCGTTTTCAGTTCATTTCTGCGCGAATATCAGGCGGGTCGCACCCCCAACCCTGACATTCTTTGCAACGCGGAAATCAAGTTCAAGGCGTTTTTGGATCATGCCATCGAATTGGGCGCGGACACCATCGCCACCGGACATTACGCGCAAGTTATTGAAAATAATGGATTATTTCAATTACTCAAGGCGACTGATCAAAGCAAGGATCAAAGCTACTTTTTGCACCGTTTGAATCAGGCTCAACTCTCGCGCGCCATGTTCCCGCTGGGCAAGATACTCAAATCCGACATACGCAAAATCGCCGAACAGCACGGCTTGTGCAATCACGCCAAAAAGGACAGCACCGGCATCTGCTTTATCGGCGAACGCCCGTTCCGTGAATTCTTGAGCGGCTATCTGCCCACCACACCTGGCGAGATGCGAACTCCTGAAGGGAAATTGGTCGGGAAACATATGGGGTTATCGTTCTACACGCTGGGACAACGTCAGGGCTTAGGCATAGGCGGCATCAAGGAACAAGGCGCCGGGAAACCGGACGCGTCAGTCCAGCACGAACCCTGGTTTGTCGC
>CAISHO010000028.1 GCA_903885165.1 uncultured Nitrosomonadales bacterium
AATAGCGGGGCTGCGGAACTCGCACGATTCGCTTTGCGACCACGTGCTCAAACAGTCCTCGCCCAACTGCGCCGCTATTGGTTGGCTATCTTCGGCGGTGCACAGGGGCTAAGGGAGAGGCTCAATGAGTAATATTTCATTGTGCAATATTTTTGAACTTTTCAAATTGCCCATTGCATTTCATATAGAACCAAAAATATTTAGGAATAAACATGATGACAACATTGAAAAACTTGCCGCCGCAATCCGTCTGGGCGCACTTTGCCACGCTCTGTGAAATACCGCGCGCCTCGCTGCATGAGGCGGCACTGATTGCGCACCTGACCGAATGGGCTAAGGCGAGAAACATCGGGGCATTCGTGGATGAGGCGGGTAACTTGATCCTGAAAAGGGCCGCCAGTCCGGGCTGTGAATCGCAACCTGGTGTGATTCTGCAAGGTCATCTGGATATGGTGTGTCAGGTCAACTCGGGCACAGCGCATGATTTTCTGCGCGATCCTGTCGGTGTCGTGGTGCGAGACGGTTGGGTGATCGCGGAGAACACCACGCTGGGGGCGGACAACGGCATCGGGGTGGCGCTGGCGCTGGCCGCGCTCGAAGACGAGTCGCTGGTGCATCCAGCGATAGAAGTGCTGCTCACGGTGAACGAGGAGTCGGGCATGGATGGCGCACGCGGCTTGGTGGTCGGCACGCTGCAAGGCACGGCGCTGATCAATCTGGACACCGAGGAGTGGGGGCATTTCTATCTGGGCTGTGCAGGTGGTGTGGATGTCGAGGTTCGCCATGAGGGTGAGCTTGCAGTAATTCCTGCCGAGTATGCGCTGGTGAGATTTGCTGTCTCGGGTTTGCGCGGCGGGCATTCCGGCATCGATATTCATCTCGGGCGGGGTAATGCGATCAAGCTGCTGAGCGAGGCGTTGCGCGACCTGTCAGCGTACGCCGATGTTCGTCTTATTTCATTTGAGGGCGGTACGGCGCGAAATGCGATTCCGCGTGAGGCATTTGCCGTATGTGCGTTGCCTGTGGAGGTGGCTGCCAATATCGACGAGTGGGTGCGTCACCGGCACGAATCGTGGCGGACGCGCTTCAAAGACGTCGATACCGGAGTGACGTTCGCTTGTACGTATGACGATGCGTCGCCATTGATGTCGGTATCTCCCGTCAGTCAGGTGCGTTTGTTGGCTTTTATGGATATCGCGGCCAACGGGGTATCGCGGGTAAGCGATGATTTTCCCGGCGTGACCGATACCTCCAGCAACCTTGGCGTGGCGACACTATCTGATGGGCAATTTAAGGCGACCTTTAAGGTACGCTCCTTGCAGGACGGACGGGCGATCGAACTGTCTGATAAGCTGGTTTCGCTGGCGCAGGTTTATGAGTTTGACGCCTGGCAGGATGGCGCTTATCCGGGCTGGACGCCGAATCCGTCATCGAGTTTGCTCGCTTTATGTCAGCGGGTGTATACGGCGGAATTTGGTCAGCCGGCCAGCTTGCAAGTGATCCATGCGGGGCTAGAATGCGGGCTGCTCGCTGCCAGTTATCCCGATTTGGATATGATCTCTTTCGGTCCCGATATACGAGGTGCACATGCGCCCGGTGAACGGGTTGAGATCGAGTCGGTTGCACGCTGCTGGCAGCTACTCAAGGCGGTGTTGCTGGCGTTGGCCGAGGCTCGTTAATTGCTCTGAGCCAACGCGCCACAGAATCTAGTGCACGGTATTCAGCGTTGTTGCCAATATGGCTTCGGAGTTTTGAGGGAGTTTGAATTTTGCAAATGCACGGCGGATCTTCTTTTCGTCGTGATTTCTGTCTTCAAAGAAGATGCCGGCGCGATGCCCGTTGGCAACCATGGTGGTAAAAGCGAAGCGCCAGTTATGCGCTTCTGCCATGCGTTCACGCAGCGCATCTTCATTAAATATGACCACGCCTGCCTTTTTTATCAACGCTAAAAATTGATCAAACGAATCTGTATCCAACTTACCCATTTTACGCACCTTCGATGTTTCGGCCAATGTAGGCCATGGTGCCATTAACGCGGTGGAATGCGCTTGGTTGACAAGAGATTGGAGTAACAATGAATACTGAGTGGTTTTGTGTAGTATATTTCACTGAATAATCAACGGACTTTATGCATACATCTCAGGTGATCGAACATTTGGCGAAGCGCTTCGCGGCCCTATCCGCCGGTGAAAACTTGGCTGTCGGTGAGAAGGCGTTTTGCGATGGTGAGCGTTTTTTGCGCATTTGGCACGCATTTGAACAGTGGGCGCCGCCGACAGCTAGTTTAGATTTTTTCAGTATTGCGAGTCGTGATGATGAAAAGGTGCTATCTGATGAGATCTGTCGTGAATTTTCGTCATTAAGCACGCAAATTCGGGCAATCTGGCGGCGGCGTGTGCCGGGTTGGAATCGCTGGGTGTTTTTGGAAGGGCGAATCCGGTTGACGCTGGTGCTGGGAGAGGTCGCTGAAACTGATATGCCGGTGGTGAATGTCTGGTTAGATGGTAAATTAACTTCATTAAATCAGCCTGATGCGTTGGGAGTGGCGGGCGCTGTCGTCCGGCATGCAGCTCCCAAAACTGCGATCGTCATTGGCGGCGGTGTAGCCGGATGTTCGGCCGCTTATGCGCTGGCTCAGCGCGGCGTTTCGGTGACCTTGCTCGAACGCGCGCCGCAACTTGCCACTGGTGCGTCAGGTAATCCTCGTGGCATCCTGTACGCACGCTTCGGCGCGGGAGATAACTCGCTGCACCGCTTTGTGCTGGCCGCTTACGGATACGCGCTGGGTTTGCTGGACGTCGTGCTGCCGGTGGACGGTGTATTGCGCGCCGAATGTGGATTGTTGCAACTGGCCTTTTCAGTCGTCGAGAAAAAACGTATCAATAATCTGTCAGCGAGGCCGTGGCCGTCTGATTTATTAAACTTCGTCGATGCAGATCAGGCGTCAAGGTTGACTGGAATCGGCATGGCGCATGGCGGCCTGTGGTTTTCCAGTGGCGGCTGGGTGGTGCCGCGCGCGCTGTGTGAGAAATTGGCCGATCATCCGCTGATCGCGATTCATACATCCAGTCAGGTGGATGCGCTGGCGCGAGACGATGCCGGTTGGTGCGTGACGGATAGTCATGGTGAAACGCTGCAGGCTGATGTTGCGGTGATGTGCTGTGCTCAATCGGCGCGGGATTTTGCGCAGTTCAAGCACTTTTCGTTTACTACGGTGCGCGGCCAGATCAGCGTGTTGCCAGTGACTGCGTCTAGCCGATCTCAACGTGCGGTAGTGTGCGGGGACGGATATTGTGCGCCATCTCTGAACGGGTTTCATGTGCTGGGTGCGACGCATAATTTCAACGATGAATCGGTTGAGGTGAGAGTCGACGATCATCTGGAAAATCTGCAAAAATTGACGGAATACGCGCCTGCCTTACGCTCAGCACTGGGTGAGGTGGAGGTCGAAAAACTCACGGGGCGCGCTGCGGTGCGTTGCTCGGTTGCAGGTTCCATGCCACTGGCAGGCGAGGTAGAGCCTGGCCTTTATTGCAGTCTGGCGCACGGCACGCGCGGTCTGCTCAGCGCGCCCTTATCCGCCGAGGTGATTGCTGCAAAGATCTGCGGGCAATTATCCCCGCTGCCTCAGTCCATTCTCAAGGTGTTATTCACCCCGTTCAAGCGCATAGATAAACAGCCCAAGTGATATAATCCACAACTCTCTTACGCTGTAGCGCGAGTTTTATGTTTAATGGTGCTGTCTAAATGTCTGCTGTATTGAATTTTAAATCCCATATTTCCGAATTGTTTGCGCAAGCATTGCGCGAAGTGGCCCCTGATCTGGCGGATGTCGTCATCCTGATCGAACGACCCAAGCAGGTATCGCACGGCGATTACGCCTGTAATCTGGCAATGCAACTGGCTAAACCCTTGCGTAAATCCCCCAGAGATATCGCACAAGCACTGATTGCGGCGTTGCCTCAGTCTGATGTTATTGCCAAGGTGGAAATCGCCGGCGCCGGCTTCATTAATTTATTTGTCACCACGGCTGCCAAGCAGGCGATCGTGCATGCGGTTCTGCATGCGGGCGCCGGTTATGGTCATATTCACGCAGGCGCTGGTCGCCGCGTTCAGGTGGAATTTGTCTCGGCTAATCCGACTGGCCCCTTGCATGTGGGACACGGTCGCGGTGCGGCGGTGGGCGATTGCCTGTGCAATGTGCTGCATGCCGCAGGCTGGAATGTCACCCGCGAATTTTATTACAACGATGCGGGTGCGCAGATCGATAACCTGACCCGCTCGGTGCAGTTGCGTTGCAAGGGCGTCACGCCCGATGATCCGTCCTGGCCTGAGGCCGGTTATCGCGGTGATTACATTGCTGATGTGGCGCGCGCCTATCTCGCTTGCGAGACGGTCGAATCTGACGATCAGCGCACCACCGGCAAGGGTGACGTGGACGATGCCATCGCGATCCGCCATTTCGCCGTCGCTTACTTGCGTCGCGAGCAGGATCTGGATTTGCGCGCCTTTAACGTTGAGTTTGATGTGTTTTCGCTGGAATCCGCGTTGTACTCCGAAGGCAAAGTCGATGAGACTGTCTCACGTCTGATCGCCAGTGGCCATACTTACGAACTGGATGATGCGCTGTGGTTGCGCACCACCGATTTCGGTGACGATAAAGACCGCGTGATGCGAAAATCCGATGGTGGTTACACCTATTTTGTGCCGGACGTTGCCTACCATCTGGAAAAATGGCGTCGCGGCTTTGTCCGCGTCATCAATGAACAGGGCGCCGATCACCACAGTACGATCACCCGTGTCAGAGCTGGTTTACAGGCGTTGGATGTCGGTATTCCGCGCGGTTGGCCGGACTATGTGCTGCACCAGATGGTGACGGTGCTCAAAAACGGCGAAGAGGTGAAAATCTCCAAACGTGCTGGCAGTTACGTCACCTTGCGCGATCTGATCGACGAAGTGGGCTGTGATGCCACACGCTACTTCCTGGCGGCGCGTCATCCGGATTCGCAACTGGTGTTCGATATCGATCTGGCGAAATCCAAGAGCAACGATAATCCAGTCTATTACATCCAGTACGCACATGCCCGTATTTGTACTGTGCTCGAAGCGTGGGGTGGCGAGCGCCTGGTGTTGTTGAAGGCGGATGTCGGTTTGCTGAATAGCGAATATGAAACCGCCTTGTTGCAGCAATTAATTGATTATCCTCAGGTCATTGAAGTGGCGGCGCAGGATCTGGCGCCGCATCTGATTGCATTTTACTTGAAGGATTTGGCGGCGAGTTTTCACAGCTATTATAATGCCTCGCGGTTTTTGGTCGACGATGAAGCGGTTAAGTGCGCTAGGCTGTCGCTGATTGCCGCCGCTGCGCAAGTGATACAGAATGGATTGGCGTTGCTGGGTGTGAGTGCGCCGGAAAAAATGTAAGGCGATGGTCAGTTCGTATCGCATAAATAATAACAGGGAAGAGCAATGAGTAAACCTACAGGTAATAAATCCGCCGCACCGCGCAAGGGCGGTAGTTCGATGTTAACGGGTATTCTGGTGGGGATGGTGGTCGGCGTGGCGTTGGCAGCCGGTCTTGCATGGTTTATCATGAAATCGCCCAGCCCTTTCGTCAATAAAGAGCAAACCGCGAAATCAGTGGCTGAAGCGGTGAGTAAGCCGGCTGTGGAGGTGGATAAACATGCTGTGGACGCCGAGCATCCTAAAGTTGAAGCCACTTCCGGGGTGGATGATGCTAAACCCCGTTTTGAGTTTTACAAGGTCTTGACGGATAAACCAGACACTGCGACGGCTCCTGTGTCCGTAGATGCTGCGCAAAAAGCCGCGGATAAACCTAAAGCCGATAAAGTGGCGGACAAGCCGGTTGACAAGGCGGCAGACAATAAGACACTCCCCCAGAGAGCCAATTATCTGCAAGCGGGCTCTTTTGCCAATTCGTCCGATGCTGAAAATCTCAAGGCCAGCCTGGCAATGAAGGGCATGGAGGCAAGCGTTCAGGATGTCACCATACCCGGCAAAGGCGTTTGGCATCGTGTGCGAGTCGGTCCTTTTGCCAGTGAAAAAGAGATGAATAGCGCGCTTGGAACGCTAAAATTGAACGGCATGGATGCGACACCAACACATTAATTGATTAACTATTGAAGGAGTGCTTGATGAAACTAAGTCTTAAGAGTCTGATTGCAACGGTAGCCCTGTTGTTTTGCAGCGCGAGTTTTGCCGCAGCCCAGTTGGGGCGGGATTACACCTTGTTAAATCCCGCTCAGCCCACGAACACCAAGAAGATCGAGGTGCTGGAGTTCTTCTTCTATGAGTGTTCGCATTGCTATGATTTACATGAAAAGCTGGCGCCATGGGAAAAGACCATGCCGGCTGATGTCGAGCTGACCTTCGTGCCTACGATTTTCCGTGACTCGACCGAACCGCTGGCTCGCGCTTACTATGCACTCGATAGCATGGGAAAAATCAAACAGTTGGATGATGCCATCTACAAGGCGATACATAAGGAACAAGCTAATCTTTATGATCTCGACACAATAGGTGCTTTTGTGGCGAGTCACGGCGTGGATAAAGTGCAGTTCTCGTCTGCCTATAACTCGTTCACCGTGAACAGCAAAATCGCGCGCGCTAAACAGTTGATCCGCAGCTACAACATTCAAGGCACGCCTACCCTGGTAGTGGATGGCAAGTATGCGATTACCGGTTTAATACCGGCGGATACGATACGCGTGTTAAATGAAGTGATCGCGATTGCGCGTAAGGACCACAAGCATTAATCAGGATTGCGGATCGAGGATTGAGACGCAAGTCAGCAGTGGAACAGCAGGTTGTTCTCAATCCCGGTTTCTCACTCCTCAATCCACTCTTCGTGTCGTCAGCTTTGCATGGACATTCGACTAAACGGCCAAGTTAAGACTCTGGTCATTACCGGCGCGTCTAGCGGTTTGGGTCTCGCGCTGGCTAGGCATTATTTAGCGGATGGCGCGGTGGTTGCCGCTATTGCACGTCGTGGTGAATTGCTCGATCAACTCGTTACGGAATTTCCCGGGCGGGTGCATGTTTATGCATTGGATGTGTGCGATGTGGAGGCGTTACAGCAGGCAGCCGACGATTTTATCGCCAAAGCGGGTTTGCCTGATATCGTGATTGCCAACGCCGGTGTCAGTGCCGGCACGTTGACTGAGTATGCCGAAGACCTTGACGTGTATCAGCGGGTGATGGATATCAATGTCCTAGGCATGGTGAAAACCTTTCAGCCTTACGTTGCCGCCATGCGTGACGCACGTCACGGCACGTTGGTCGGTATCGCCAGTGTGGCAGGCTTTCGCGGACTGCCGGGGGCTGGCGCTTATTCCGCCTCCAAGGCTGCTGCGATCAGCTATCTTGAGTCACTGCGCGTAGAGATGCATGGCAGTGGTGTGCAGGTTGTCACGATTTGCCCAGGTTATGTTAAGACGCCGATGACTGCGGTCAATCCTTATCCTATGCCGTTTATACTGGACGTTGATGAGGCCGCGCGTCGCATCGTCCGTGCCATCGATAGACAGACATCGTTTGCCGTCATCCCATGGCAAATGGGTATGGTTGGATGGTTGTTAAAACGCTTGCCCCGATGGGTTTATGACAGGCTGTTTGCGCGGGCGCCACACAAACCGCGCGGCGTGATCTAAAAGAATTATTGCTTGTTGACGGGCGCAGGCGAATCCAGCTCTACGTGTGCTTCGCCTTTCTTGCGTACCAGACGGACACGGTCGCCGGCGTAGAAAGCATCCTTGTTGCCGGGTTGCATGACGTAAGTGCTCTGTTCCTCGCCGTCCAGCTTAATCCATAACTCCAGTCCTGAACGGGTGGCGATGCCAGCTTGATGTCCTAGCGTGCCGCCTAACACGTTGCCGAAGACGGAGCCCACGATAGAACCCTTTCCTGCTCCCGAGCTCGCCCCGCCGACCTGTCCGAAGATACTCCCGGCGAGCGAACCGCTTTGTGAACTGTCATCCAGCTTTGTTGGGATGACACTTTCGATCACACCGAATTTGACGACTTCACGCGACGGATCTGCTCCCATGCCGTGTTGTCCACCGGCACAACCGGTGAGTAACAGGAATAAGACTGATAGCTGGAAACGCATGATTTACAATGGAACTTCGAAGCCGAAGTGATGCAAGAATTGCGCCTTGATTTCATTCAGAGTCGGTGCGTGATTCTGACCGCCGCGACTGGCGATCTTGATCGAACCCATCAGTGAGGCCAGGCGTCCCGTGGTCTCCCAGTCCCATCCTTGCTGGATGCCGTGCAGCAGTCCTGCGCGATACGCATCGCCACAACCGGTCGGGTCAACCATGGCAGCAGGTTTAGGTGTCGGAATCGCGATCTCTTTGCCGTCTGCGTAGATCATCGAACCATCAGCGCCCAGTGTGACGATCAGCGCTTTCACCGATAGGGCGATCTCGTTCAGCGTCTTGCCGGTTTTGTCCTGTAACAACTTGGCTTCGTAGTCGTTCACCGTCACATAAGTGGCCTGATCGATGAAGCGAAGCAGATCATCCTTGCCAAACATCGGCATGCCCTGACCTGGATCAAAAACAAAAGGAATCTCGGCATCGACGAATTGTTCGGCGTGCTCGATCATGCCGGTGCGGCCATCCGGCGAGACGATACCCAGTGTGACGCCAGCTGCGTCGTTCACCTTATTCTGCTCTGAATAGCCCATCGCGCCCGGATGGAAAGCGGTGATCTGGTTGTCGTCCAGATCGGTGGTGATGAAGGCTTGACCTGTAAAACTGTCCGGCACGTGGCGGATGTGTTTCTGTGAAATGCAAAGTTTTTCCAGGCGTTTGGCGTACGGCGCAAAATCATCTCCTATGGTCGCCATGATTAGCGGTTTCCCACCCAGCAGGTGTAGGTTGTAAGCGATATTGCCCGCGCAACCGCCGTATTCGCGACGCATTTCCGGCACCAGAAACGCGACGTTGAGGATGTGGATTTGTTCTGGAAGGATGTGTTTTTTGAATTGATCCTTGAACACCATGATGGTGTCGTAAGCCATGGAACCGCAGATAAGTGTATTCATAATATAACCTATTGAATATTGATAAGATTTAAATCAGGATTTAACCAGCTTCTTGTGCGTCTGTATGCTCATTAGCATACCAAATCCCAGCAGTAAGGTCAGCATCGACGTGCCGCCATAACTGACCATAGGTAGCGGCACACCGACGATAGGCAAAATACCGCTGACCATACCCATGTTGACGAAGGCATAGGTGGCAAAAGTGAGGGTGATAGAGCCTGCCATCAGCCGGGTAAAATAGGTCGAGGCATTGGCGGTGATGATAAACCCGCGTCCGATCACAAAGAAATACATCCCCAGCAAAATCAGGTTGCCAATAAGACCGAATTCTTCGGAATATACAGCAAAGATAAAGTCGGTGGTGCGTTCAGGCAAGAAGTCCAGATGGGTTTGTGTGCCGTTCAGATAGCCCTTGCCGAAAATGCCCCCCGAGCCGACAGCGATCATCCCCTGTATGGTGTGATAGCCCTTGCCCAGTGCATCCTGCGACGGGTCGAACAACATCTCGATGCGGTGGCGTTGATAATCGTGCATCAGCGACCAAAGCACCGGCGCACTGGCGATGCCTGCCACAGCCATACCGCCGATGATGCGCCAGCTCAAGCCTGCCAGGAACAGGACATAAAATCCGCTGGCGGAAATTAGTAAAGCGGTGCCCAGATCCGGTTGTCTGGCAATCAGTCCGACGGGCAAAAGCAGTAGTACCGCTGCAATCGCATAATTTTTATAGGTCAGAGCGGCTTCATGTTTTTCAAAATACCATGCCATCATCAGGGGCACGCCGATTTTCATCAGTTCGGATGGTTGTATGGTCGCCACGCCGATGTTCAGCCAGCGTCGGGCCCCATGGCTGATTTCACCGAATAACGCGACGCCGATCAGTAATGCCATGCCGAATACGTAAATGGGTACCGCAGTGCGCATCAGGTAGTGTAGCGGCAGATTGGCCACCACCCAGAGGCAGAAAAAAGCCACCAGTATATTGACGCCTTGCGCGAGGACTCGCTCGAAGTTGTGTTCGCTTGCACTGTATAGTGTCAGCAAGCTAACCATCATCAGCATCAGCATACCGGCTAGCAGCGGCAGATCCAGATGTTGGGTGATCCTCTGCCAAAGTTGTCTTCTCGTCATATTAGTCAGCTTCAATGTCAGGCGCGTCTGAAGCGGCTGGGGTGGTGGCGGGAATCGCCGCTTCAGTAGGTTTGGGGACTTTCCCTAATAGATAGTAATCCATCACCTTGCGTGCGATCGGTGCTGCTGTGCCGCCACCGTGTCCGCCGTTTTCGGCCAGTACCACCACCGCGATCCTCGGCTTATCAACCGGTGCGAAGGAAATAAACCAAGCATGATCGCGATGCCGCTCATCAATCTTGCTGGCATCATATTTTTCGCCTTGTTTGATGCCGACCACTTGCGCCGTGCCGGTCTTGCCGCCTATGGTATAGGGCGCGCCAGCTGAAGCTTGCGCGGCGGTGCCGCCAGGCTGTGTCACCGCTTGCATCGCTCGTTTGACCAGATCTAGATGGGCTGGATCCAGCTTCATGTCGATCAGCGGATTATTTTCCAGTTTGTGCAATTCGTTGGTGCGTGAGTTTTTGATCTCCCTGACCAGATGGGGCTTAAAGCCGATGCCTCCATTAGCCAGTGTCGCGGTGGCGGAGGCTAGTTGTAGTGGGGTGACTAAGCTATAACCCTGACCGATGCCCACGGATACAGTGTCGCCAGCATACCATTTTTGTTTGAAGCGTTTCATCTTCCACTCTTGCGAAGGCAGCAGGCCTGAGGTTTCGCCTTCCAGGTCGATGCCGGTTTTCTTGCCGAATCCAAAACGTGATAAAAATTCGAAAATATTGTCGATACCCATCTCGACCGCCAAACCGTAATAGTAGGTGTCGCAAGAGATGACGATGGATTTGAACAAGTCAACGGAGCCATGTCCACCCTGTTTCCAGTCGCGATAGTGGTGACTGCTGCCGGACAGGGTGTAATATCCCGGATCGCTGATGGTCTGTTCGGGAGAACGTATGTTGTAGAACAGTCCGGCCAGTGCCATGAACGGTTTAATCGTGGAGCCTGATGGGTATTGTCCGCGTAGTGCTCGGTTGTTGAGCGGATGATCGGGGGAATCGTTTAATTCCTTCCAGCTTTCTGCATCGATGCCGTCGACAAAAAGACTCGGGTCGTAACCGGGGCGGCTGACAAAAGCAAGTATTTCACCGTTAGATGGATCGATCGCGACCAGCGCGCCGCGATAAGCCCCGAATGCTTGTTCAGCGATCTCCTGCAATTTTGCGTCTATGCTCAGTACCAGCGTATTGCCGGACACCGGCGGGGAGCGCGAAATGATGCGTACCGCGCGGCCCGCCGAATCTACTTCGACCTGTTCGATGCCGGTCGTGCCATGCAGCTCATTTTCGTAATACTGTTCCAAGCCGGTCTTGCCGATGTAGTCGGTACCACGGTAGTTGGCGGAAGATTCATTGTCTTCTAAACGATCGACATCGGTTTGGTTGATACGGCCGATATAGCCCAGTAAATGGGCGGTTTTATCCGAGTAGGGGTATTCTCGGAAGAGGCGTGCCTTGATTTCAACGCCGGGAAAACGGTATTGTTGTGCCGCGAAACTGGCGACTTCCTTTTCGCTCAAGCGACTGCGTATCATCAGCGTCTCAAAATCATGACTCTCCGCCAGCAGTTTCTTGAAGCGTTTGCGATCACGCGGAGCAATCTCGACCAGTGTCGCTAAATCGTCTATGGTTGCCTGTAAATTCTTAACTTTACTGGGGGTGACTTCCAGCGTATAGCCGGAAAAGTTATGCGCAAGCACTACGCCGTTTCGATCCAGTATCAGGCCTCGATTGGGAACGATGGGGACGACGGAGATGCGGTTTTTTTCGGCCAGCGTCTGATAATAGTCGTGGCGCACGGCTTGCAGATAAACGAAGCGCGCCAGCAAGGTGCACAGCAGCAACAGGGCAAAACCGATACTGATGAATAGCCGCAAGCGAAAATTGAAAATTTCCTGCTGGTGGTTTTTGAGCTCTACTCGTTTGCTCATTCCCGATCCACGCGAGTCTGTCGCATTGATTGCATCAGCGTGCTCATGGGGGCCCATAACAGGGTAGAGGTCAGGCAGCCTAAGAAATAGATCCAGGCGACATGGCCATTCACTTGCCAGTGTACCAGCGCGTAAGTTGCGTAAGTGAGCAGCAGGATGAGGGAGACCTGGGTGGTTTGTTCGCGCAGGTCAAACATGCGTATGCGGCGACTCAATACCACACCGCCAAAGGCTAATACCGTGTAGGACAGGGCGTGCTGGCCGAACAGGCTGGCATCGGCGACGTCAGCTAACATACCTACCATCCACGACATGCCGATTCCGACGCGCAGGGGTTTGTGTGTGCACCAGTACAGCATGACAACAGCTACAAAGTCGGGTCGCAGCATCAGCCACAGCCCTTCCCATGGCAGACCGTTGAGAAACAATGCGACGACGATGCTGGTGATGATGAATAAATTGCTAACGGGACGCAGAATTTCCGGCTGTGCCTTATCTAGGTAAGGCATTAATGTACCTCGGCTTTCTTTACTTTAGTCTTGCCTGTAGCAGGTGCCGGGTCGGCTGCCGGACGTTCGGGCAAGCGGGGCATCGCCGACAGAACCAGCAGTTGTTTATGCTTGTCGACGCCTCCCAGTGGCAGGCAAATGATTTGCGCAAAAGGGTAGGCTGCATCGCGTTCTATTTTTTCGACCTTGGCGACCGGAATGCCCGGTGGATAGAGGCCGTCTATGCCGGACGTGATCAGCACATCCCCGTTTTGGATATCTGTGCTGACTGGCATATAACGGAGTGACAGCTGGCTGGTGTCGCCTGCGCCGAAGGCCACGCTGCGTAATCCGCTGCGCAACACCTGGACCGGCACGGCGTGATCTTTTTCGGTGATCAGGGTGACTTCAGACAGCCATGGGTAGACGCGGGTTATCTGCCCGACGATACCCTTGTCATCCATGACGACTTGTCCTGGTTGAATATCGGAATAGCTTCCTTTATTAATCAAAACTTTGCGTTTAAATATGTCACGTTCTGCATAAACGATTTCGGCGAACTGGGAGGCGAACGGCGTGTGCTGCTGTAACGCCAGTAATAGTCGGAGTTGCTGATTTTCCTGCAATAATGATTGCGACTGGATCAGTTGTGCGGCATCTTTTTCACGCTGGAGACGTAAGGCGTTGTTTTCATCGAGCAAGCTGGACTGAGTGACGAAAAAATCACTGGCTTGTTGCCATAGCGAATTGGGCAGGGTGGCCAGACGTTGTATCGGTGAGACCAGCATCGACAATGCGCTGCGGGAAGACTCCAGATAGCGATATCTAGTGTCGACAAACATCAACAGGAAAGATAAAACGACGAAAAACACCAGACGCGCCGCGTGACCTGGTCCACGGTTTAATACCTGAAAAGTTTGCGTACTGTCCATCTTGGTTGGAACTGCTGAGTAGTAAGTGGTTAGTGGGGGCGGCACTGTATGCATAAGTGGGGAGTGGTAAGTGGAGCTGTGTCCCACTCACAACTCCCCACTTGCCGCTCACTATAAGTCTTATTCCGTTGTGAAGATACTGGTCGATTTGTCCATGTGTTCCAGTGCATGACCGGAACCGCGTACCACACAGGTCAAAGGATCATCGGCGATCAGCACAGGCAAGCCGGTTTCTTCCATCAGCAAACGGTCGATGTCACGCAATAACGCGCCGCCACCGGTCAGTACCATGCCCTTGTTGGCAATATCTGCACCCAGTTCAGGCGGGGTTTGTTCCAGCGCAATTTTTACTGCACTGACGATATTGTTTAATGGGTCGGTCAGTGCTTCCAGAATTTCATTGCTTGAGATGGTGAAGCTGCGCGGAACGCCTTCGGCCAAGTTTCGCCCCTTGACTTCCATTTCGCGCACTTCGGAACCCGGGAAGGCGGAGCCGATAGTTTTCTTGATGTCCTCAGCGGTGGTCTCGCCAATCAGCATGCCGTAGTTGCGGCGAATGTAGTTGATGATCGCTTCGTCAAACTTATCGCCGCCTACACGCACGGAACCCGAATACACGGTGCCGCCCAGTGAGATGACGCCAACTTCCGTTGTGCCGCCACCGATGTCCACCACCATGGAACCGGTCGCTTCTTCTACCGGCAGACCTGCACCGATTGCCGCTGCCATCGGTTCTTCGATCAGTTCCACGCGGCGCGCGCCGGCGCCGACTGCGGATTCACGAATCGCGCGGCGCTCAACCTGGGTTGAACCGCAGGGTACGCAAATGACAATGCGCGGGCTGGGGCTGAAGATGCTGGCCTTGTACACCTTGCGGATGAATTGTTTGAGCATTTGCTCAGTTACGGTGAAGTCGGCGATCACGCCGTCCTTCATCGGACGAATTGCGGTGATATTGCCCGGTGTGCGTCCGAGCATCTGCTTGGCGCCTAAGCCCACTTGCTGAATGATTTTCTTGCCGTTAGGTCCGCCTTCTTGGCGGATAGCAACTACCGAAGGTTCGTTCAAAACGATGCCTTGCCCGCGCACCCATATCAGCGTATTCGCCGTGCCGAGGTCAATCGCCAAATCGTTAGAAAAGTAGCCGTTAAAAAATCCAAACATGTTGATTCCCGAAAAGTCGTAAAATGTGTGCCGCTCAAACTTGTTATGATACTCTATCAGCCTCATTTATATAAAGCTTTTACTATGTCATTAAGCACTGCCGACGTTCAAAAGGTTGCGCGCCTTGCGCGACTCGCCATGAATAATACCGAAATCGAAGCTGCCAGGGCGCAAATGTCCGGCATTTTTGAATTGATCGCTCAAATGCAGGCCGTGAATACCACGGGCATCGCGCCGATGTCGCATGCCCAGGATTTGTCGCAGCGCCTGCGCGATGACGTGGTCACCGAAACCAATCAGCGCGAATTGTTCCAGTCTATCGCACCGCAGGTTGAAGACGGTCTGTATCTCGTCCCTCAAGTCATAGAGTAAATATCATGTTGAATTCCAGCCTTATACAGCTAGGCGACGCTTTGCGCGCCAAGAAAATCTCCAGCGTCGAGCTGACTCAGACTTATCTGGATCGCATCGCGACGCACAATCCGGTCTTTAACGCATTTATCACCGTTGATGCTAAAGCCAGTCTGGCACAGGCGCGTGCGGCGGATGAACTGATCGCATCAGGTGGCGCGCAGCCCTTGACCGGCATTCCCTTTGCGCAGAAGGATATTTTCTGCGCAAAAGGGTGGCGCACCACTTGCGGCTCTAAGATGCTGGCGGATTTTATCGCCCCTTATGACGCGCACGTGATCGAGCAATTCAACAAGGCGGGGGCTGTCAATTTGGGCAAGACAAATATGGACGAATTCGCCATGGGTTCTTCCAATGAAACCTCGTATTTCGGCCCGGTCAGAAATCCGTGGAATCAGAAGGCCGTGCCCGGCGGGAGTTCCGGCGGTGCTGCATCGGCCGTGGCGGCGCGTCTATGTGCGGCGGCAACGGGTACGGATACCGGCGGCTCGATCCGTCAACCGGCTGCACTTTGCGGTATTACGGGTATTAAGCCGACTTACGGCACGGTGTCGCGTTACGGCATGATCGCTTTTGCCTCCAGTTTGGATCAGGCAGGCCCTATGGCGCGTAGCGCGGAAGACTGCGCGCTGATGCTCAATGTGATGACGGGTTTTGACGCGCGCGATTCGACTTCTTTGCAGCGTGAAAAGGAAGATTACTTACGCGATCTGAACAAACCGCTGGCCGGATTGCGCATCGGTCTGCCGCGTGAATTTTTTGCCGAAGGACTGTCCGCCGATGTCGGTGGTCGTATTCAGGAAGCGATAGCCGAATACCGCAAGCTGGGTGCCACTGTGGTGGAAATCAGCCTGCCCAATACCAAACTGGCGGTGCCTGTCTATTACGTGCTGGCCCCGGCTGAAGCTTCCAGTAATCTGTCGCGTTACGACGGCGTGCGTTACGGACATCGCGCCGACGAATACACGGATTTGGCGGATATGTATGAAAAAAGCCGTTCGCAAGGCTTCGGCGAAGAGGTCAAGCGCCGCATCATGATCGGCACCTACGTGCTGTCGCACGGCTATTACGACGCGTATTATTTGCAGGCGCAGAAGATACGTCGCTTGATTGCGCAAGATTTCACTGACGCATTCGGGCACTGCGACGTGATCATGGGCCCGACTTCGCCGTCCACCGCCTTTAATCTGGGCGAAAAGGGCGATGATCCTGTGCAGATGTATCTGTCTGATATTTACACCATCGCGGTGAATCTGGCAGGCCTCCCGGGGATGTCTATTCCTTGTGGTACGGGTCGCGACAATATGCCGGTCGGTTTACAGATCATCGGTAATTATTTCGACGAAGCGCGCATGCTGAACGTCGCACATCAATATCAACTGGCGACCGACTGGCACACGCGTTGTCCTGAAGGGTTTTAAGGAAATACTATGTCTTGGGAAATCGTCATCGGGCTGGAAGTTCAC
>CAISHO010000029.1 GCA_903885165.1 uncultured Nitrosomonadales bacterium
CAAATCGGTTTGTTCTCGGCAGGCGGCAGTGTCTCTGAAAAATATGCACCGATCGCCGCCGCCGCAGGTTGCGTGGTGATCGACAATACGGCGCATTTCCGTTACGACCGTGATATTCCACTGGTTGTGCCGGAAGTGAATCCGCATGCTATCGCTCAATACAAAAATCGCGGTATTATCGCGAACCCGAATTGCTCGACCATTCAGATGCTGGTGGCTTTAAAACCGATTAAGGATGCGGTAGGAATAGCGCGTATTAATGTGGCGACTTATCAGGCAGTATCGGGCACCGGCAAGGAAGCGATTGATGAGTTGGCAGCACAAACCCGTGCACTTTTCAGTTCGCAGGATGTGGAAGTAGAAGTTTATCCAAAACGCATCGCTTTTAACGTGTTGCCGCAGATCGACGTGTTTATGGAAAACGGCTACACCAAAGAAGAAATGAAGATGGTCTGGGAAACCCAGAAAATCATGGAAGATGACAGCATCATGGTTAATCCGACTGCGGTGCGTGTGCCGGTATTCTACGGTCACTCTGAAGCGTTGCACATTGAAACGCACAAAAAGATTACTGCCGCCGAGGCGCGTGCCTTGCTGGAAAAGGCCCCTGGCGTGATTGTCATGGATGAACATGTACCGGGCGGATGGCCGACTGCGGTGGATGCGGCGGGTCAGGATGCGACTTATGTCGGTCGCATCCGCGAAGATATCTCTCATCCTATGGGACTGGATATGTGGGTGGTCAGCGATAATGTGCGTAAGGGCGCTGCGCTCAACAGCATACAGATTGCTGAGATTCTGATCGCTGAGTATTTGAATTAGTATTAAGTGTGGTGGCTAAATGAATAGCCCCATGATGTTTGTCGTCCAATAAATAAAGCGAGGCAATAACGTGCGAAAACCTCAGGTTAAACGATTCAGCTGTCAAAAGACTGCGTCTGATCTTACAACGCCCCTATCAACCGGGCTGGCTATGAAATCAGGCGGATTGGGAAATCTGATGCCGGGCAAATCATTGAAGATGATGCAAGTGCTCGGTTTGACGGCAGGTTTAACACTGAGCGCATGGGGCCATGCTGTGGGCTTGGGCGGAATCAATGTGGCGTCGTCGCTAGGTCAGCCGTTAAAAGCGGAAATTGAACTGGTGGCGGTTGGTAAGGCCGATAAGCCTAGTCTGGTTGCACGACTGGCGTCTCCTGATGCTTATAAAGGTGCCGGGTTGGATTATCCCTATGGTGCGAAATATACGTTTCAGATTGAAAGTCGCGATGACGGCGAGCCTTATTTGAAGTTGTCCAGCAGTAGGGAAATCAATGATCCGTTTGTGAGCTTACTGATTGAGTTGTCATGGGCGTCCGGTAAGTTGATGCGCGAGTACACCTTTTTGCTTGATCCTCCGGGTTATGTTGCTGTTCAGCCGAAATCCGTCGCCGCACCTGAAGTTGTGCCTGCGACCGTGCAGGAAGCACCGGTCGAGGTAAAAGAAGCACCTCAGAGCGTAGCCAAACCCGAAGAAGTTAAATCTGAGCCTATGCCCGCAGCGATGGAACAACCCGTCGAACAGCCAATTGCTAAACCCGTTGAAGTGCGCACACACATTCGGGGCAATGCGGCTGAATCTGTTGCGGTAAAGCGTGGCGATACACTGAGCAAACTGGCAGCCCAGGTTAAACCTGCCGATGTCAGTCTGGAGCGTATGCTGGTTGCGTTGTATCGTGCCAATGCCAATCAGTTTGACGGCAAAAACATGAACCGGATTAAAGTCGGGAAAATCCTGCGTATGCCGGATCAGAATTCTCTCGATGGTGTCGCGCAAGCTGAAGCGGTAAAGGAAATTCATGCGCAGTCGGCAAACTGGAATGCCTATCGTCAGAAGTTGTCCGTAGCTGCAACATCAAGTCGTCAGTCTGAATCGGGTCATCAAGTCGCGACCGGCAAGATTACTAGCGTCGCTGCCGACAATGCACCGGTTGCCAGCGAGTCAGCCAAGGAAGTGTTGCGTTTATCCAAGGGGGAGAAGCCCGGAGATACGGCCGGTGGTTCCGGACGCTCAGCGCAGGAAAAGAAGAATGCTGCTGCTGAAGATGCAATTGCCAAGGGCAAAGCCATAAAGGAAGAAAAGGCGCGCGCCGCCTTGCTGGCCAGCAATCTGAAGGATATGGAGCGTTTGGCCCAGATTAAATCTGAGGCTGCTGCGCTGGCGGCGAGTGCGGAAGCTGCAAAAGCTGAAGCGGCCAAGGCCGAGTTGGCCAAGGCGGAAGCTGCAAAAGCGGCATCGGCAGTCTCTGCAGTCAGTGAAGTCGCCGCCATCAGCGCCGTCGCCGCAGGGAGTGAGGTGGTGAGCCATGTCGCAGCGGTTAGCGCCGTTAAAGCGGCTCCCGTCGTCGAAGAGCGATCATTGATCGATTTTATTTTACAATCTCCTATGGTGTTAGGCTTGGGCGCTGCGGCAATACTTGCCTTAGGCGGCTTGGGTATTGTCATGCGCCGTCGTAAACAGGAGCCGGCAGCGGCAAAAGTTAAACAGACGGAAGACTTTGAAGCGACAGCCAGTCATCTGGCGGTCCCGGTCCTTCCGTCGCCTGATACAGGTGACTTTACCGTACAGGTGGCAGCACCGGTCGAGGAATCCAGTCATCATTTTGATGATGTTGATCCGATCAGCGAAGCTGATTTGTTTTTGAACTTTGGCCGTGATGAGCAGGCAGAAGAGGTTTTGAAGGACGCAATGCTGCGTACGCCGGATAATCACCAGTTACATTTAAAACTGTTGGGTATCTATGCTAATCGCCAGGATGCAGCAGCCTTTACCGCACTCGCCCTTCAGTTGCAAAATTCCGGTGATACCGATGCGATTGCGCAAGCCGCTTTACTGGGCAGGAAGCTGAATTCGGTTAATCCGCTCCATGCTGAAGCCGCTGAAGAGGCCGGCAGTGCAACCATGCAAATGGTGTCATTTAATGATGAAGCGCTTCCGTTCGATAAGCCGGCCGTTGTTGAAGTGACACCGGATCCCGTTGAAGAGCACAAACTGGATGATGTACTGGATTTTGACTTTGATATGCCCGCGTCGATATCAGCGGCTTCCTCCTCGCTCCCCGCAGCACCGGTTGATTTTGATGTGACTTCAACTGATTTTGCGATTGATGATTTTGAAGCACTGGATTTTGATGTGACTCCTAACGTACCTGTGGCAGAAAAGTCACCGGCTGAACCTGCAGCAGAACATAATCTGGACGATTTGATCTTCGATGTGATGTCGGCTTCAGATAGTCATGTTGAGACATTGCCTACTGTAGACGATGATGAAGAGCAGGGTGACAGTGCATTCATGCTGGATTTCCCGACCGATGACCTTAAGCCTGCCGTACAGTTGCCTTCGATCAATCTGGCAGATATCGATCTGGATTTAGGTGAGTCTAGCCAAGATCAGCTAGAGTCGATCGAGTCTGATTCATCCGAAACGGGTGAGCCTGTAGAAAATAGTGAAAGATGGCACGAAGTCGCCACTAAACTGGATTTGGCGCGTGCGTATCAGGAAATGGGTGATGACGTGGGTGCGCGTGAGATACTCGACGAGGTGGTGCTGGAGGGCGATGCGACTCAAAAGTTGGAGGCGCAGCAACTTATCGAGCAATTGTCCTGATCATTGTCTACTGATGCTGCGGCAGCTCAATACGAGCTGCCGTTTTCTTTGGAGTCTCAATGAAGCTACATCCTGCCACACAAATCATAGTCTGGTCTCTGCTGGTTGCTGCCATGCAATTTTTAAAGCCTAGTCATTTGCTGTTAGCAGGTGGATTAGTGCTGCTGTCTGCTTTTATTCTGGCTCGTTATAAGTTGCTTCAATTGCTCAGACGGACCCGTTGGATTATGTTGTCTTTGTGGTTGATCTACGCGTACACCACGCCAGGGGACACTTTGTTCTCGCTGCCGTTGAGTCCGAGTGTGGATGGTTTGCAGGAGGGTGGCTTGCAAATGATGCGATTGCTGGTGGCGCTGTCGGGCTTGGCGATATTGCTGGATCGTTTACATAGACAGCAACTAATTTCAGGCTTGTACAGTCTGTTCGGCCCGTTGCAATATCTGGGGCTGTCACGGGAGCGCCTCGCCGTGCGGTTGGCTTTAACCCTGCATTATGCCGAGGTCGCCATGCTGCGCAGTGTATCGTGGCAGGAGAGCTTGCGCAGTTTGAATGCAGGTAGCTTAAAACCTGCAACTGAGAATAAAACAATGGAATTGCCTATTGCCAGGTTTGCGTTGCCGGATTTGTTGTTACTGGTTGTTTCAATATTATTGTTTTGGCAGGCGGTCTGATGAGAATTGCTTTGGGTGTGGAGTACGACGGCGGGCCTTATAGTGGTTGGCAAAGCCAGCCCGGCGGTCGCACGGTGCAGGACACGTTGCAGGCGGTCTTGAGCAAGATCGCCTGCAGTCCGGTTGCGGTGACTGCCGCAGGTCGAACCGACACCGGCGTGCATGCGCTGGAGCAAGTGGTTCATTTTGATACGTCAGCTGAGCGTCCCTTGTCGGCTTGGGTGCGGGGGGCTAATACCTGGTTGCCGCGCAGCATCGCCGTGCGCTGGGCACATCCCGTCACAGAGGAATTTAACGCGCGATTCTCCGCCCATGGGCGCAGTTACCGGTATTTGTTGATCAATCGTCCGGTGCGCTCGGCGGTGCATGCCGGGCGGGCCGGGTGGTTTCACCTGCCGCTCGATCTGGCGGCGATGCAACAGGCCGCGCAGTGCTTGCTGGGTGAGCATGATTTTAGTGCGTTCAGGGCGGCGGAGTGTCAGGCGAAATCCGCGGTCAAACATATGTACAGCATCGATATCTATCTGAGTGGGGATATGCTGGTGTTCGATGTGAGTGCGAGTGCGTTTTTGCATCATATGGTACGTAACATCGTCGGTTGCTTGGTGTATGTGGGCAAGGGTAAGTATCCGCCCGAGTGGCTGGCACAAGTGCTGGCAAGTCGTGAACGGCGCTTTGCCGCGCCGACCTTTGCCCCGGATGGTTTATACTTGCGCCGGATACACTATGATGCCAAATGGGGTTTGCCCCAAGAACAGGATTGAGGGCTAAGGATCGAGTTAAAAGTGGAGTGGTGATTGGACATGGATGAGTGGGAAAGTAATTTAGGTGTTTCGGAAAATGTAGAGACGGGAACTGGTTTTCAGTCTTCAATCCGCTATCCTCAGTCATGTCGTGTAAAGATTTGCGGGATCACCCGGGTTGAGGACGCGCTGGCAGTGGCGATGAGCGGCGCGGATGCGATCGGTCTGGTGTTCTATGAAAAGAGCCCGCGTCATGTCAGTATAGAGAAGGCGCTGCAACTGGTGGCGAGTTTGCCGCCGTTTGTGACGGTAGTGGGGTTGTTTGTGAATGCGCATGCAGCGGTGGTGCGCGAGGTGCTTGCTGCCGTCTCGCTGGATGTGTTGCAGTTTCACGGCGATGAATCCCCAGAATTTTGCGAGCAGTTTGGCAAGCCGTATCTCAAAGCTATCCGCGTCAAGCCCGGCGTGAATTTGATACAATGCGCGGCTCAATTTAGTAAAGCACAGGGTTTGTTGCTGGACGCGCATGTGGAAGGCATCCCCGGCGGTACAGGTGCGGTGTTTGACTGGACCTTGATTCCTGAAGATTTACCGCTGCCGTTGATTTTATCGGGTGGGCTGGATGTGGAAAATGTGGCGTCGGGGGTTAGACAGGTGCGCCCCTACGCGGTGGATGTGTCTAGCGGGGTCGAAGCGGGCAAAGGTATTCATGTCCTGAAGGGTATAAAAGACGCGGCGAAAATCGCCCGTTTCATGCAAGAGGTAAGAAATGTATAACTATCCTAATATGACGGGCCACTTTGGTCAGTTCGGTGGCATCTATATGGCGGAAACGCTGATTCCTGCCGTAGAAGAATTGCGCCAGCAATATTTGCACTATCAAAACGACCCTGAATTCAAGGCAGAGTTGGCTTATGAATTAAAGCATTATGTTGGGCGTCCCAGCCCTATTTATCATGCCAAACGCCTGTCCGAGCATTTGGGCGGTGCGCAGATTTATCTCAAACGCGAAGACCTGAACCACACGGGTGCGCACAAGATCAACAGTGCGATGGGGCAGGCGCTGCTCGCCCGTCGTATGGGCAAAAAACGCGTGATCGCTGAAACCGGTGCCGGTATGCACGGCGTGGCGACTGCAACGGTAGCGGCGCGTTTTGGGATGGAGTGCATCGTGTATATGGGTGCAGAAGACATTCAGCGTCAGGCGCCCAATGTATTTCGTATGAAATTGCTGGGGGCGACGGTCGTGCCGGTGGAAAGTGGCTCGAAGACGCTGAAAGATGCGTGCAACGAGGCGATACGCGACTGGGTTACCAACGTCGAGAGCACTTTCTATATCTTCGGCACGGCGGCGGGGCCCCATCCTTATCCTATGATGGTGCGCGATTTTCAATGCGTGATAGGCAATGAAGCCAAGATACAGATGCCTGAGATGATCGGTCGTCAGCCCGATGCGGTAATCGCTTGTGTCGGCGGCGGCTCGAATGCCATTGGCCTGTTCCACCCTTATATCGAAATGCCGGAGGTTCAGATCATCGGCGTGGAAGCGGGTGGTCACGGTATCGAGACGGGTATGCATGCCGCGCCCCTGACCGCGAATGCCAAGGTGGGTGTGCTGCACGGCAATAAAGTTAATCTGATGCAAGACGAAAACGGCCAGATTGCCGAGACACATTCTATCTCAGCAGGTTTAGATTATCCGGGTGTGGGCCCTGAGCATTGTTTATTGAAGGAAATAGGTCGTGCGCAGTATGTCGCCAGCAATGACGATGAGGCAATTGCTGCATTCGATGCGCTGTGCCGCTTCGAGGGAATTATCCCTGCGCTGGAATCTAGTCATGCTTTAGCGCACGCGATGAAAATTGCCCCGAGCATGAGTTCAGATAAAGTATTGCTGGTAAATTTATCCGGTCGTGGCGACAAGGATATGAATACGGTGGCGCGCATTAAGGGAATTACCTTATGAGTCGTATACAAGCAACTTTCGAAAAACTCAAACAACAAGGGCGTCGGGCGCTGATTCCGTTTTTTACGGCCGGCGATCCGAATCTTGCTGCCACCGTTCCGTTGCTGCACGCGCTCGTCGCATCGGGTGCGGACGTGATCGAGTTGGGCGTGCCGTTCTCTGACCCGATGGCGGATGGCCCAACTATACAGCGCGCCTCTGAACGTGCGCTCAAACAAGGGATGTCACTGCGCGGCGTGCTGGATATGGTCGCAGAATTTCGCCGCAGCAATGACATCACACCGGTTGTTTTGATGGGTTACGGTAATCCGATTGAAGCGATGGGTTGGGAGGTGTTTTCCCGTCGTTGTGCAGAGGTTGGTGTGGATGGCGTACTGACGGTCGATTTTCCTCCGGAAGAGAGCCATAACGCATTCCTTCATTTGCAAGCTCACGGTATCGATCCTATCTTTTTACTGGCACCGACCACCGAAGCTGCGCGTATCGAACAGGTCGCGAAATTAGCGCGTGGTTACGTCTACTATGTCTCGCTCAAGGGTGTAACCGGTGCAGGTAATATTGATCTTTCAGCGATAGAAGAGAAGATCCCTCAGTTGCGCAAACACATTAAATTGCCTATCGGCGTGGGTTTTGGCATACGTGATGCAGCGACCGCCTGCGCAGTGGCGAAGTTATGCGATGGTGTGGTGGTAGGTAGCCGTATCGTGCAGGAAATCGAGGATTCAAGCGAGGCGGATGTGGTCGCTAACGTGAGTCGTCTGGTCAATGAATTACGCGTGGCGATCGATCAGGCTTAAATAACAAATGTAGAGGTCGGGTGAGTTTGTGTAACCCGACAAAGCAAAAAAGGAAATACCTATGAGCTGGTTTCAAAAATTACTCCCTCCGAAAATCAATCGTCGTGATGGCGATGCCAAGAAAAATGTGCCGGAAGGCTTGTGGGTCAAGTGCCCTTCCTGCGAGACGGTGCTGTATTACTCCGATTTGGAAAAAAATCTGGGTGTATGTCCTAAATGTGGTCATCACCACCGCATCTGCGCGCGTACTCGTTTAGACTGGTTGCTCGATGATGAGCTGTGCTTTGAGATCGGTGCTGAAGTTTTGCCAACCGATACGCTTAAATTCAAGGATAGCCGGAAATACTCCGAACGTCTGATCGCGTCCAAGAAAAGCACGGGTGAAGACGATGCGATGGTGGTGATGCAGGGCACGATCAGCAACGTGCCGGTAGTAGCGGCAGCCTTTGAATTCTCCTTTATGGGCGGGTCGATGGGTTCTGTGGTTGGGGAGCGTTTTGTGCGCGGTGTGCAAGTGGCGCTGGAACAAAAATGCCCGTTCATCTGCTTCGCGGCCAGCGGTGGAGCACGTATGCAGGAAGGCTTGCTGTCGCTGATGCAGATGGCTAAGACTTGTGCCGCGCTCACGCAGTTGTCAGAAGATAAGTTACCGTTCATCTCGGTGCTGACCGATCCTACCATGGGTGGCGTGTCGGCCAGTTTCGCCTTTATGGGCGATGTGGTGATCGCAGAGCCGGGTGCGTTGATAGGCTTTGCCGGTGCCCGTGTGATTCAGCAAACCGTGCGCGAAACGCTGCCGGATGGTTTTCAGCGCGCCGAATTTTTACTCGAGCACGGTGCGGTAGACATGATCATCGACAGACGCGAAATGCGTCAACAATTGGCAACGCTGATTACCCTGCTGACTCGTCAGCCTGCGGTCACTGAGGCTGAAGTCGTCGCGTAACAAATTCAGGGGTCAGGTCTTGCATTAGCATTACGCTAATGCAAGACCTGACCCCTTTGTTTTTCCTTTTTTTCTTAGCAGTATGAACCATAAAGAATTTATGTCATCTACCCTCGCCGAATGGCTAGCTCACCTTGAATCGCTGCACCCTAAGACCATCGCGCTAGGGTTAGAACGCGTCGCAGAAGTCAAGGCGCGATTGAATTTGTCCTCTGATTTTCCTGTCATCATCGTTGGCGGTACGAACGGTAAAGGTTCCGTTTGTGCGATGCTCGAAGCCATCTTGCATGCGGCCGGTTACCGGGTTGGCTGCTATACCTCGCCGCATCTGTTGAATTACAACGAACGCGTGCGCATCGGGAAGTTGCAGGCTTCCGACAACGAGCTGTGCGCCTCATTTTCCGATATTGAACAGGCGCGTGGAGATATTCCGCTCACTTATTTCGAGTTTGGCACGCTGGCGGCGATGCAGTTGTTTATCTCGCATCAGGTGGATGTCGCTATTCTTGAAGTAGGATTGGGTGGTCGACTTGATGCGGTGAATGTGTTCGATGCGGATTGTGCGGTGGTGACCAGCGTGGATATCGATCACACCGATTATCTGGGTGAGACACGGGAAGAAATCGCCTTCGAGAAGGCGGGTATTTTCCGTCAGGGGCGAGTGGCGATCTGTTCGGATAACGACGTGCCAGAGGCGCTGGCCGCACATGCACAAAAAATCGGTGCAGAGCTATGGTGTATCGGTCGCGAATTTGGTTACGCAACGCATCAGGGGCAGTGGGATTATCGTAGTCGTGAGGTTGCGCGTATGGCAATGCCTTATCCTGCATTGCGCGGTGGTTTTCAATTGTCCAATGCCAGTGCAGTGCTGGCGGCATTGGATGCGGTGAGAGAGCGCTTGCCGGTCAGTATGGCAGCGATCCGTCGCGGACTGACGGAAGTGCAACTCGCCGGGCGCTTCCAATTTGTACCGGGTAAGCCTCAGTTGATCCTGGATGTGGCGCATAACCCGCATGCAGCACGCACGCTGGCGAAAAATCTGGCGGATCTGCCACCCTGTCCGCACACCTACGCCGTGTTTGGTATGCTCAACGATAAGGATGTCGCCGCTGTGGTGGAGACTTTAAATCCTCACATTGACACTTGGTTGCTTGCTGGGATAGATGCGCCTCGCGGTGCGAGTGCGGAGGAGTTGGCCGCAGTTTTGGCTCGAGCAGGTGTGAAAGGTCAGGTCAAAACCTTTGCGGATACCGCCGAGTCACTCGCGCATGCCTGTAATGTAGCGGGTGAAAATGATAGAATCGCCGTGTTTGGATCATTCTACACAGTGGCAGCTGCGATGCAGGCGAGAGGGATGCGGGTTGTTTAACTTTTGTTATGCCGGCATTATCTCTATGTGTAGCGTTGTTTTTTATGTAACCAATTGAATTATTTGTTAATTATGGTTTTTTGTTCCGGCGGCCTGTGCGATTAAATGTCGCTAGTGGTGAAAAGTTTTATTTTGGCAGGAAAAGGTAATGGCAAAGCAAGCAAGCGAAGACGAACAGAATATCAAGCGTAAAGCCCGGCGTCGTCTGGTCGGGGCGGTTGCACTCGCGCTGGCGACGGTGGTGATTTTGCCTATGGTGCTCGACAGCGAGCCCAAACCCACCGCCCAAGATATTGATTTGCGCATACCCGCTGCCGATAAGGTGGGGGAATTTGTTCCCGGTTCCGCGCCGTCTCAAGTTGTTGAAGCCAGTGCCGAATCAGCCACGGCTGCGGTTCAATCCGAAACGGTTCCGGCTCCAGTTGTTCGCAGTGAAGTGATAGAGGTTAATCCTGCCGTTGTCAAATCGGTAGAAGTGCAGAAGACGGATGTTAAACCGGTCGAAGTCAAACCTGCTGAAGCAAAGCTGCCTGTCGTAAAACCAGTTGAGGTTAAACCTCCTGTGGTAAAAACTGCCGAAGTTAAAAAGCCGGAAGTAAAGCCCGTTGAGATTAAAAAAACTGAAGTAAAACCTGTTGTTCAGCCTGTCGAAATTAAGCCTGTGGAAGTTAAAGCGCCGGAAACTAAAGTGGTTGATAAGCCGGTTGGTACTTTTATCGTGCAAATCGGTGCATTTTCCAATCCGGATACCGCAATTCTTGAAGCGGGTAAATTGAAGGCGGCAGGCTTTAAGGCTTATACCGAGCAAATCAACGGCACGATGCGGGTCCGCATGGGCCCTTATAAATCGCGAGACGCCGCAGACGAAATGCGTGCCCAGCTTGAGAAGCGTGGACAGCATCCGGCCGTCTCGGAGGTTAAATGACGGGTTTTGACTATGCGGTGATTGGCATTATGCTGATTTCCCTGTCGCTGGGTGTCTGGCGCGGTCTGATCTATGAAGTGTTATCTTTGCTGGGGTGGCCGATTGCGTTTTTCCTGAGCCGCACGTTTGCCGGCAAAGTGGAGTCGCTATTGCCGGTGGGTCAGGCAGAAATTCGCATCGCATTGGCTTACGTGCTGGTATTTATTGCGGCACTGATTGTTTGGGGGCTGATCGTCTGGTTAATCACCAGCCTGGTCAAAGCCGCAGGAATGGGCGTGCTCGACAGCTTGCTGGGCAGTTTGTTTGGCTTGCTGCGCGGATTGCTGATCATATTGGTACTCGTTTGGTTAGCCGGATTGTCGAGTATCCCCGAACGGGATATCTGGACGCAGGCCAAATCCAGTCACATTGCAGAAAATGTAGCGCTTTATACCAAAGTATGGCTGCCGGATAACATCAGCCATCGCATCCATTACAGAAATCGAAATTAACAAGGAAATAATATGTGTGGCATTCTCGGAGTGGTATCGCATACGCCAGCCAACCAGCTTTTGTATGACGGTTTGCAGGTTTTACAGCATCGTGGTCAGGATGCCGCCGGCATTGCGACCATGGATGGCGATACGATCCATTTGCATAAAGGCAATGGGCTGGTGCGCGACGTGTTTCGTACCCGCAATATGCGCGCCTTGCAGGGTAATACCGGTATCGCCCATGTGCGTTACCCGACAGCGGGTTCTGCAGTCGATCATAATGAGGCGCAGCCTTTTTATGTGAATTCCCCGTTTGGTATCGTGTTGGGTCACAACGGTAATCTGACCAATGCTGAAGAACTCAAGAAGCAATTGTTTGTGCAGGATTTACGCCATGTAAATACCAACTCGGATTCCGAGGTGTTGCTCAACGTGCTGGCGCATGAGTTGCAGGCGAAGTCCAAAGGACTGCGTCTGGATGCGTCTATTATTTTTGATGCGGTGTCAGGTGTACATCAGCGTTGTCAGGGTGCATATGCGGTGGTTGCGATTATCGCCGGCTACGGTTTGCTGGCGTTTCGCGACACGTTCGGTATTCGCCCGCTGGTGATTGGTGTGAGCGAGACCGCAGGCGGTACGGAATATCTAGTCGCTTCGGAGAGCGTTGCACTGGACACGCTGGGCTTTAAATTCATGCGCGATATCGCGCCGGGCGAAGCGGTGTTCATCGATTTCGAAGGCCGTTTGCACACTCGTCAGTGCAGCGATAAATCTCAGTTGAGTCCCTGTATCTTCGAATATGTGTATTTCTCGCGTCCGGATTCGGTCATAGATGGTATTTCGGTGCATGAATCACGTCTATTTATGGGCGAATATCTGGCTGATAAACTCAAGCGCATCTGGCCGGATGTGAAAATCGATGTGGTAATCCCTATCCCCGATTCGAGTCGTCCTAGCGCATTGCAACTGGCTAACCGCTTGAATATCTTGTTCCGCGAAGGTTTTGTAAAAAACCGTTATATTGGCCGAACCTTCATCATGCCGGGGCAGGCGATGCGCAAGAAATCTGTGCGCCAAAAACTGAATGCGATCGGTCTGGAATTCAAGGGTAAGAACGTGCTGCTGGTAGATGACTCCATTGTGCGCGGTACGACCAGTCGCGAGATCGTGCAGATGGCGCGCGATGCCGGTGCGTTGAAGGTGTATTTCGCTTCTGCCGCGCCGCCGGTGCGTTATCCAAACGTCTATGGTATCGATATGCCCAGTCGCACCGAGTTGATTGCGACCGGGAGAACCGACGAAGAAATCTGCCGTGAAATTGGGGCGGATGCCCTTATTTATCAGGACCTGGAAGATCTGAAATCATCCGTACGCAAGGCGAATCCGGCGATTGTAGATTTCGAGGCATCCTGTTTTGATGGTATCTATATCACCGGCGATATTACACCGGCCTATCTGGACAAAATCGAACGCGGTCGTGCGGGCGGCAAGGCCAATAAGGCGGTTGACGACGATCAGATGGAGCTCGAATTAGCCATGAGCGCCAGCTCAATGTGAGAAATAGCTATTAGCTAGTGGTGTTGTAGGTTGGGTTAGCGTAGCGTAACCCGACAGTTTCCGAGGGTATGGGGGAATTTCAGTAAATGAACGAACAAGATTATCAACCTGAAACGCTGGCGGTGCGCAGTGGTACCGTGCGCAGTCAGTTCGGTGAGCACAGCGAAGGGTTGTTTTTAACCTCCAGTTTTGTGTTTGAAAGTGCAGCTCAGGCTGCTGCGCGTTTTATCGGTGAAGAACCGGGCAATATTTATGCGCGATTCACTAATCCAACGGTAACGATGTTTGAAGAACGCCTGGCGGCCCTGGAAGGAGCGGAGCAGTGCGTTGCCACCGCATCCGGCATGTCAGCGATTTTGGCTTGCGTGATGGGTGTGTTGAAGGCCGGTGATCACGTTGTGGCCTCGCGCAGTCTGTTCGGTGCGACCGTCAATTTGTTCAACAACATCATCAAAAAGTTTGGCGTTGAGACGACTTATGTTTCGGCTACGGATGTATCCGAATGGCAGGCGGCGGTTCGTCCGAATACCCGTTTGTTTTTTCTGGAAACACCGTCCAATCCTTTGACTGAGATCTCCGATATTGCGGCGATTGCGGCCGTGGCTAAAAGCTGCGGGGCTCTGCTGGCGGTGGATAACTGCTTCTGCACCCCTATCTTGCAACGACCTTTGCAGTTCGGCGCGGATATCGTGATTCACTCGGCGACCAAGTATATCGACGGTCAGGGGCGCGTGCTGGGCGGCGCGGTGTTGGGTAGCCGCAAAAATCTGGAAGGTGTTTACGGTTTCCTGCGCACAGCGGGTCCTACCATGAGTGCGTTCAATGCCTGGATATTCCTCAAGGGATTGGAGACGCTCAAAATTCGCATGGATGCGCACAGCTTGAATGCTTTGGCGATGGCAACATGGCTGGAAGCGCAACCGGGTGTATCGCGTGTATTTTACCCCGGTCTGCCATCGCATCCTCAGCACGAGTTGGCGATGCGTCAGCAAAAGACCGGTGGCGGTATCGTCTCCTTCGAAGTTGAGGGCGGTAAGGAAGCCGCCTGGCGCGTGATCGACAATACCAAAATGCTGTCGATTACCGCTAATCTGGGCGATACGCGCACTACTATCACCCATCCTGCCAGCACCACCCATGCGCGTATCAGCGCAGAAGCGCGAGCGGCGGCAGGTATTAGCGACGGGTTGATACGCCTCGCGGTGGGTCTCGAAGCGGTCGTCGATATACAAAACGATCTGGCACGCGGTCTGTAATGGATGAGCTGGCGACACGTCTGGGTATTGCGCTAAAGTCGCACGGCCTGATGTTGGCGACAGCCGAATCCTGTACCGGCGGCGGTGTGGCAGAAGCGGTTACCGAAATCGCGGGAAGTTCCGCATGGTTTGAGCGCGGATTTGTCACTTACTCTAATCTGTCCAAGCAAGAAATGTTGGGCGTTGAGGCGACGACGTTGGTTCAGTACGGTGCGGTCTCCGAGGCGGTGGTGCGTGAAATGGTGGTGGGTGCTTTGCGTCACAGTCGCGCACATGTCGCGCTGGCAGTCAGCGGAATTGCGGGGCCAGACGGTGGAACCCCCGATAAGCCTGTCGGTACAGTATGTTTTGCCTGGGGTATACAAGGCGAAGTCATTCAAACGCAGCGTCATCAGATAGAGGGTGATCGCGCTCAAGTGCGTCAGCATTCCGTGCGCATCGCGCTGCAAGGTGTGATCGATTTACTGAATCGACGCACTCAAAGCGCATAAATACAAAAAAAGAACGATCGTTCTGTTCAGGTGTGAACGGATGTGCCATAATCCGCACACTAACTTCTAGGGGTACAGCATGGATGAAAATAAAAGCAAGGCACTGTTGGCAGCTCTGAGCCAGATTGAAAAGCAATTCGGCAAGGGTTCCATCATGCGCCTCGGTGAAAACGAAGTCGCGCAGGACATACAGGTGGTCTCCACCGGTTCGCTGGGGCTGGATATCGCGTTGGGCGTAGGTGGTTTGCCGCGCGGTCGCGTCATCGAGATCTACGGCCCCGAGTCATCCGGCAAGACGACGCTGGCCTTGCAGGTCATCGCAGAAATGCAAAAGTTGGGCGGCACTGCAGCCTTCATCGACGCGGAACATGCGCTTGACCCTCAATATGCGCAGAAACTCGGCGTGAAGGTCGAAGATTTGCTGATCTCGCAACCAGACAACGGTGAGCAGGCGCTGGAAATCACCGATATGCTGGTGCGTTCCGCTTCCGTCGATGTGGTGGTGATTGACTCGGTCGCCGCTTTAACCCCTAAAGCTGAAATTGAAGGCGAAATGGGTGATGCGCAAATGGGCTTGCATGCACGTCTGATGTCGCAGGCGCTGCGCAAGTTGACGGCTAATATCAAGCGTTCCAACACGCTGGTGATTTTTATCAACCAGTTGCGTATGAAGATCGGTGTGATGTTTGGTAATCCTGAAACTACCACCGGCGGTAATGCGCTCAAGTTTTACGCCTCGGTCCGTCTGGATATCCGCCGTATCGGCGCGATCAAAAAGGGCGACGAGGTGATCGGTAACGAGACGCGCGTCAAGGTCGTCAAGAACAAGGTCGCGCCGCCATTCAAGGAAGCGCTTTTCGATATTCTGTACGGTGAAGGCACTTCCCGCGAAGGTGAAATCATCGATCTGGGCGTGTTGCACAAGCTGATCGAAAAAGCGGGTTCTTGGTATAGCTACAACGGCGAGAAGATCGGCCAGGGCAAGGACAATGTGCGTGAATTGTTGCGCTCGCGTCCTGAAATGGCTCTTGAAATTGAGAATAAAATCCGTACCATCGTTGGTGTTGCGCTGATGGACGGCGGAGAGTCTCCGAAAGCCGCAGCCAAAAACAAAGCGGCTGATAAACTGGCGCTCCAAGGTGAAGAAAAAGCCTGAAATTAGCTTACGCACGCGTGCCTTGCAATATCTGGCGCGTCGTGAGTACAGTCGTGCAGAACTGGCGGCTAAACTTCGACCCTATGCGCAGGTTGAAGATGATTTCGAGCAGTTGCAACCAATTGATTTGGAATCGTTATTAGATAATCTGACGGCGAGTGACTGGTTGTCCGA
>CAISHO010000030.1 GCA_903885165.1 uncultured Nitrosomonadales bacterium
CAGCGCTGTTCAGCTGCATGAAACAGGCAACCATCTTAAACTCGACACATTACTGTCTTGACTGAGGGGTCCACAATAGTGGTTTGTTTACTGAATTGTTATTGATTAAATCTGCTCGCTTTGATTGCTGCAAGAACACCATCCCAGAGTCTAATCCTGGCATTGACGGCAGTGTAAGCGGCTTCTTCAGCTTCTTGTAGTTTTGTTGCATCCTGATTTATCAATTCATTCATCATTTTCAGTGCGAGGGGAGCGTGAAAACCTTCGTCCAGATGAATGTGCCGTTTCAGGTAGTAATGAAATGCGGGTGCGTCTTGTTCGGTGATGTTCATTCTGGAGAGGAATGAGCGGAACATTTCCGGGATGATGTGTTCGCGTCCTAACGCAAAGGCGGCACCTACCACGTGGGTTTTTCCTGTGGCGATAAAATCGAAAGTGGTTCGCATGAATTCGCGTGCAGGAACTGGCGTGGTGCTCAGCGCCAATGCCTGATCTATGCCCGCATCAAATGCGATATCACAAAAATGAATCGCATCAACAGGGTTGGCGCCGATTTCACGCATCGCTTCACAGTAGAGCTCAAAATGACTGACATAAGTTGGATTGCCATCTGTGTCGGGCAGTCCTTCATCCGATTCTTCACCCAAGACAATCTGATTGATGAAAAAACGGGTGGATGAATTGGCGTGCGGTTTCCATGGATAGGTTGCCGGCGCAATCCGATACTGCAGGTACTTGAGCAAAGACATGAAGTCCCATACCGGATAAATATGATGCGCCATGAATAACCTTAAATCTTCCATGGTTTGAATCGCTTCATATAACGGATGGTTGTTTAGTTTTTCTTCCAGGGCTTTAACAGCCTCTGCACTGAACGCCGTGAAATCGGTCATGATGATTATGCGATAAATTAGGATAGGCTAATATACCATAGCTCTACCGCAGCGCACATTACAAAAAATGCATTGATGTAGATCAGGTTTGTGCAAATTTACGGATTGATTTTAACGACGCCCTCATCCACGACAATGCCGCTCACGGTGCGCCCGGCAGTTGTTCGTATCTGTACTGTTTCCCCTTCTCTGGCGTTGTTCAGTGCGGCGCCAGAATTGCGAAGGTTAAAGCCGTTTCCTTGTACGATGAGTTGCATGCATTGCCCTAGTTTACCTATATTTAATCTGAGTGTATTACAAAATCTGTGTGAGATTTACAGGGGAAACAGGTATGATGCACCGTTTTAGAGGGTGACGCCGGTGGCGTCGCCTTTCGTTTAATTGCAGTCAATCCATACAGTCTGTTGCAAACACGCTGAGTACTAAGAATATATGACGAGCGAAGATCCCGCATTTAAGATAAAAACCGGCAATTTGACCCTGTTGCAGCTACATATCAATACCGCCGATATGGCTGAACTTAAAAAACAGCTGAAGCAGCGTCTGAGTCAAACGCCTGATTTTTTTGCCCACACACCGATCGTGCTTGATTTGTCTGCCATTGCCGACAACAGTAGCGAGTTAAACTTTTCCGAATTGATGCCGTTTATGCTTAAGCATAGTATGTGCGCGGCAGGGGTGGTTGGTGGTTCAGAAGCGCAGCGTGCTGCAGCGGTCAAGGTGGGTTTGGGGTTGTTTCCTGATGGGCCGGTCAGAAACCCTTTACGCCGGGAGACAGGTGACGCGCTCTCTGTTGCCGGGCACCGTGAGTTACCGGTACAGGAAAAGTTGTTTTCTTCTGATCCGGTGACCCCAGAACTGACCGTTTACTCCGTCGTACCCGAAGTTAAAGACGTCGCAGCCACCCAGTCCGTTGACGTTGTGGCGTCTGTCGTCGCGCCAGTGCCGTTCGTTCGTCAGACCATGGTGATTGATAAGCCTGTGCGCACCGGACAGCGTATTTATGCGGAGGGCGCTAATCTGGTCGTGTTAGCCATCGTCAATGCAGGCGCCGAGCTGATTGCGGATGGTGATATTCATGTTTATGCGCCGATGCGCGGCAAAGCGATTGCCGGAGCGAGGGGGAATGAAGCCGCACGTATCTTCGTGCAGAGTCTGGAAGCGGAACTGCTCTCAATCGCGGGATGTTTCAAGGTGTTTGAAGAGGGAGTTCCAGAAAATGTCAGCGGAAAACCGGCGCACGTCTGTCTGGAAGGTTCCCGTTTAGTGATTAATTCTATGTTTTATTGATAGAAATTTTCCGGCATCGCACTTTGCGAGTAAAATGTACAAAAATTATCAATTGTTCAGGAATTAAACGTGGCTAAAGTTATTGTAGTTACTTCAGGCAAGGGTGGCGTTGGTAAAACAACGACTAGTGCCAGTTTTTCAACCGGTCTGGCTATGCGGGGTAACAAAACCGTGGTGATCGACTTTGACGTGGGTCTGCGCAATCTCGATCTCATCATGGGTTGTGAACGGCGCGTTGTCTACGACATCATCAATGTCATCAACGGTGAAGTCTCGCTCAAACAGGCGCTGATCAAGGACAAGAGTTGCGACAACCTTTATATCTTGCCGGCTTCACAGACGCGCGATAAGGATGCGCTGAATCTGGAAGGTGTTGAACGTATTCTGGATGAACTCAAGTTAACGTTTGATTTCATCGTCTGTGACTCTCCTGCAGGGATTGAGTCTGGCGCCTTTACTGCGATGTATTTCGCCGATGAAGCGCTGGTGGTCACCAATCCGGAAGTCTCTTCGGTGCGCGATTCGGATCGTATTCTGGGTATCCTTGCGGCTAAATCCAAGCGGGCGGTTGATGGTCTGGAACCAGTCAAAGAGCACTTGCTGGTGACGCGTTACGACCCTCGTCGTGTCAATACAGGCGCAATGCTGTCGGTGACAGATATTCAGGAGATTTTGCGTATTCCACTGTTGGGAGTGATACCTGAGTCTGAGTCGGTATTGCAGGCTTCCAATTCCGGCACGCCGGCCATCCACATTGAGAAGAGCGATGTGGCGGAAGCTTATCGCGATGTGGTCGGGCGTTTTATGGGAGAGGAATTGCCGATGCGCTTTATTAATGCTGAAAAAGTTGGTTTCTTCAAACGCCTGTTGGGGGGTCACTGAGATGTCCATGATCGATGGTTTGATTAATTACCTGCGTGGCCCGGAAAAAAAGACGGCGGCAGTTGCCAAAGAACGTTTACAAATTATCCTGGCGCATGAGCGTGCGGGACGCGGGACTGCTACACCTGATTATCTGCCGGCCTTGCAGGAAGAATTGATGGCAGTGATTGCCAAGTATATTCATGTGGATAGAGACTCCTTCAAAGTGCAACTGGAAAATCACGATCGCTATGATGTGCTTGAATTGAATATCACCTTGCCCGACAAGATTAACAGTAAAATCTCCGCTTGATTTTCAATAAGGGGGTGCCCTAGATTAGGCTGTGCATCAGGTTGTTGGCGGTTTTACCTGCTGTGCCGAGTAGATTCGCCATGTTATGGGGTTTTTTCTGCAAGGTTGGATTGTTCGTCGGGAATTATTGCCTGAGTCACGCTAAATTCATTTTTAAAGCGGTCAACAGCCTTACTATATGACGTATAGCATAGCAATTGGGCGACTCTTATATTGCGATTATCTTGAGTTTAATTTAAGTCGTACCGGTTGAATGTCGAATAGCGCAGACTGGTTGATAGCTGCGCTATTCGAAGGATTACAGTGCGCGGACTTTGACGGTCTTGCCCTTCACTTTGCCCGCCGATAAGCGGCGTACAGCTTCACTTGCGATGTTACGTACCACGGCCACATAAGTGGTGAAGTCGGTTACGGTGATCTTGCCTACCTGTTCGCGCGTGAAGCCGGCGTCCCCCGTGAGTGCACCCAGTACGTCACCGGGGCGTATCTTTTCTTTTCGCCCGCCCAAAATTTGCAGCGTCACCATGGGAGGAATGAGTGGTGACTCATCCTCATTTAACAGCGCACTCATCTCGTGCCATTCCGGTATGTTCCCCGTCATTTTTGCGATGCTGGTGATGCGGTGACGGTCAGAAGGTCCGCACAGGGAGAGTGCCCATCCGTCCTGATCGGCGCGTCCTGTACGACCGATACGGTGTACGTGGATTTCCGGATCTGGGGTGACATCGACATTGATGACTGCTTCGAGTTGTGCGATATCTAGGCCGCGCGCGGCGACATCGGTCGCAACCAGCACTGAACAACTGCGATTGGCGAACTGGATCAGTACTTGATCGCGCTCGCGTTGTTCCAGATCGCCATTCAATGTCAGTGCCTTGATGCCTTGTGCATGCAGCACTTCCAGTAGGGCTCGGCACTGTTGCTTGGTGTTGCAAAAAGCTAAAGTGCTGACAGGTCGGTAATGGCGGAGCAGGGCGCCGACCGCCTCCAGACGTTCCTCGTTGGACACTTCATAGAAGCGCTGGCGGATCTTGCTGGTCTCGTGCTGTTCAAGTAGTTTGATTTCTTGCGGATTGCACATGAACTGGCGAGCGAGTTTGGCGATACCATCGGGGTAGGTCGCCGAAAATAGCAGGGTTTGTCGATCGGCGGGGCAGCGTTTGGCAACATAGACGATGTCGTCGTAAAAACCCATGTCCAGCATGCGATCGGCTTCATCGAGCACTAAGGTATTGAGTGCCGATAAGTCGAGTGTGCCGCGTTCCATGTGATCCATGATGCGACCTGGAGTGCCCACCACAATATGTGCACCGTGCTCTAGGCTGGCGATCTGTGGTCGCATGGTGCTGCCGCCGCACAAGGTCATGATTTTGATGTTGTCGCAGGATCTGGCCAGTCGGCGGATTTCCTGAGTTACCTGATCGGCCAGTTCGCGCGTTGGGCACAACACCATGGCTTGCACAGCAAAGCGACGCGGATTTAATCTGGTGAGCAAAGAGAGTGCAAAGGCGGCTGTTTTACCGCTACCGGTCTTCGCCTGTGCGATCAGATCCTGTCCTGCAAGCGCTGCCGGCAGACTGGCCGCCTGGATCGGTGTCATGGTCAGGTAACCCAATTGCTGCAGCGTCTCCTGCATGCCGGGCGACAGGGGTAATTCATTAAAAGAGCGTCCGGCGGAATCTTCCGGAGCCGAGAAGGGGTTTTGTTTAATATTGTTCATGCGTAATTATCTCAAGTATGCGGCGAAAAATCCTATTTTCTTTTTATGAATATTGTTTGGTGTGGCTGGTCGTCTGCCAGTAAATTTGTGCGCATTGTCCGAATTTTCAATCGATTATTTTAGTTTACTGATTTTATGTATTATTTTGTAATTTCTCCTGACTTGTTCGGCGTTAGTTGTCCGTTGATCTCGAAAATAATTAATAAATATTCATAAATGATTTGACGCACATAGGGGTTTGTCTTATTATGCGCGGCCTTCGGAGAGGTGGCCGAGTGGTCGAAGGCACTCCCCTGCTAAGGGAGCATTCGGGGATAACCTGAATCGAGGGTTCGAATCCCTCCTTCTCCGCCAAGGTGCTTGCAATATAAATTTTTTTCGTTATAATGCGCGGCTCGTTGGAATGAAACGAAGTAAGTAAGTTGTACCATGCGCCCGTAGCTCAGATGGATAGAGTACTTGGCTACGAACCAAGGGGTCGGGCGTTCGAATCGCTCCGGGCGCACCATATTCGGATGTAAAATCAAAGGGTTAGGCAGAAATGCTTAGCCCTTTGTTATTTACTGTCACCGAAACGTCACTTAAAGCCTGACGACGATTTACATAGTCCGCCAGATGCACCGTTGATAAGTGCGCATACCGCCTCACCATCTCAGAGCTCTCCCAACCACCCAGTTCTTGCAGGACATTGAGCGGCGTGCCGTCTTGCGCATGCCAGCTTGCCCATGTGTGCCGCAAATCATGCCAGCGGAAGTTTTTTAGTCCAACCGCTGCACACGCCGTGCGCCACGTTTTGGTCGCCGTTTGTACTACCGGCTTACCTTCAAATACAAATACATATTTCTCGTGTTTCCCTGCCCAACGACGAAGAATCGCTACAGCGTTATCAGAAAGCGGTACGGGAATCGGTTTGCCCGCCTTGGCTTGATCCGGATGGATCCATGCTGTCTGGCGTTCAAGATCGACCTGTTCCCATTCAAGATGCGTCACGTTGGCGCGCCGTAATCCGGTTTCCAGCGTGAAACGCATCATTTCCGACGAGTGAGACGGCAATGCATTCAGAAGTTCTTCAGCTTTTTCGCGAGTAATCCACGAAATGCGCCGAGTGGCTTCTTTCAGTAATTTCACTGTCGGGATATGGTCAATCCATTCCCATTCATCCCTTGCCAGCCTGAGAACACAACGAATAATCTCCAGTGTTCGATTGACCGTTGCAGGTTTCGGATCAATCTGCCGATCCGGACCTTTTGTACGAGGAATGCTGTACGGCAACTTTCTAATCTTGGTGATCTCAGCAATCAAATCCTTGCTGATTTCATCAAGGTACTTGTCGGACAGATGCGTGTGCAGCCAGCGAAAATGCGACAGGTCCGTGTTCAGCGTAGCTTTGTCAGCTTTCTCCTCGGCGTAGCGTACAGCAGCTTCCTGCCATGTGCGTCGAGGTTTTGTTCCCAGTCGTTTTTGCTCCCAGAGCTCGGTTTTTAAGCGGTCGTGGAGTTCTTGCGCTTGCTGCTTGTTTTCTGTGCCAGCAGAACGTTGTAGGCGTTTTCCGTCAACTGTGATGTCAATCCACCACGTCGGGGAGTTTTTGCGTCGGAAGAGTGGCATGTTAGTTTCCTTTCATTGCGTATGCCTTCCGATGCCCGCGTCGCATATTGTGCGCGCAGCCAGTCGGCTAGGTCAAGGTCGATAAACACCCAGCACTTTCCCGGCTTAACAGCCGGGACTTTTCCTGACTGCGCCATTCGCAATAACGTCACGGGATGAACATGCAGAAACTCTGCTGCCTGATCTAATGTGAGGGTGCGCATTGAGGTCATTGGGCGATCAGACGTTCATCGCCTTAG
>CAISHO010000031.1 GCA_903885165.1 uncultured Nitrosomonadales bacterium
ATCGCCGGTTTGCTGGCAGCAGCGATCACCACGCGCCATGTGTTGCCGTCCTTGCTGCCAGCAGGGTTTTCTGTCCCCGGTTTGACTCATTTAAGCCGTCGATTGAACGGGTTGGTGAATCAGGCGCCGCGTGCCCGCATGATACTGTTGGTGCTGGTCGTGCTCGCCACGATACTGCTTTTTTTGCGGCGCGATGAACTGTGGAACGACAATCTGTCGTCCATGAGTCCGGTCGCACCCCAGTTGCTGCAACTGGATCAGCAGTTACGCGACGATATGGGTGTGTCCGATGTGCGCTATATGCTGGTGTTGCAAGCGCCCGATCAGGAAGGCGTGTTGCAGACGGGCGAGGCGATAGCATCAGCCTTGCAGGGGCAGGTGAAAGACGCGCAACTGGCGGGATTCGATGCGCCGGTGCTGCCCAGCAGGAAGTTGCAGTTATCGCGTCAGGGTGCGCTGCCGGAACAGGTCGTGTTGAAAAGCAATCTGACGGTAGCATTGCGTGAACTTCCCTATCGCAGTGAAATTTTTGCGCCGTTTTTTGGACAGATCGCACAGGCAAAAAAGCAGGCGATCTTGGATCGGGCCGATCTTAAGGGCAGCAATCTGGGTTTGAAGCTCGATGCGCAACTGATGCAAACGGGCAACGGCTGGCAGCTGATACTGCCGCTGCGCGGTGTTAAGGATGCCGATATATTGACTCGCAATCTGCATCATCTGACCGCTACGCCTTTTATTCTGCTCGATATGAAGCGCGAGTCGGAAATGATGCTGCATGATTACCGTCAGCAGGCCATGATCTATTCGCTGCTGGGTGTCCTGATTATTTTTGCGCTGTTGTTCGTCAGTCTGAAATCCGCACGAAGGGTATTCAACGTCTCGCTGCCACTGATCGCATCGGTCATTGTGGTGACGGCAACGCTGGTGCTGACCGGGCATCCCTTGTCCATCTTCCATCTGGTAGGGCTTCTGCTGGTGGTCGCGGTCGGTTCCAATTACGCCTTGTTCTTCGATCATGGCGGCGATACAGAGGAGCGGCGCGAGCGCACCATGAGTTCTGTCCTGTTCGCCAATTTGTCCACCGTAATCGCCTTCGGGCTGCTGGCATTTTCGCAATCTCCCGTGTTGAATGCGATCGGTTTTACGGTGGCGGCGGGATCATTTTTTAGTCTGATTTTTTCGGCAATTTGTATTGTGGATAGCCGTGTTTATAAGGAAGTGTGTTGATGAGCTTTTCAAAATTTTTAAGCTGCCTGCTGGCGGGACTCGTGATCGCAAGTGGCGTTCGGGCGGAAACTAAACCGCTATGGGAGCTGGGAGCCGGTGTTGCGGCGATCAATTTTCCCATCTATCGAGGTGCAGATGAGCGTCGCTCCTATATCTTGCCGGTGCCCTATCTGGTCTATCGCGGCGACACGTTTCAGGTCGATCGCGACCGCGCGCGAGGGCTGCTGTTTCGCACTGAAAAAATGGAGCTGGATATCAGTGTCAATGGCTCCGTTCCGGCCAGGAGCCGGGATTCCGTCGAGCGGCGCGGCATGCCGGATCTGCTGCCTACGCTGGAGATTGGCCCTTCGTTAAATACCCATCTGTATATGGCGGAAGACAAGAAAATCAATCTCGATCTGCGCTTGCCCGTGCGTACGGTGATCGCCGCCGATTTTAACCATACGCAGCAAGCCGGTTGGGTGTTTCATCCCCAGCTAAATTGCGATGTCAAAGACCTCGGCCACAGCGGCTGGAATCTGGGATTGGTGGCGGGTGTCCTGTTTGGGGATAGTCGATATCACCGCTACTTTTACGATGTTGCGCCAGCATTTGCGACCGCTGCACGCCCGACCTACACCGCGAGCAGCGGCTATTCCGGCACACAGTTCATTGCGGCTTTGAGTCATCGCAATAAGGATTATTGGACAGGCGGATTTATAAAATGGGATGATTTAAGTGGCACGGCATTTGTCGACAGTCCACTGGTCAAAAAACGTCAATATTTCACGGTAGGCTACAGCATCAGCTGGATACTGGATAAGTCGGATAAAAATGTAGATGTTGTTGAAGATTGATTTTTATAACTAATTGATTGTTTTTAGTATATTTTTACTTTAGCAAAGGTTGCTGTGTCGCAATGAGCTGGATTTTTAGACAATTTAAATCTCTGTATGAGTATGTCGTGTTATACGGCGGCTTGCTGTTTTTTGCGCTGCTCTGTCTGGCTGCCAGTATGACGGCTAGCCTGCTTCACCCTTTTATGCCGAAACGGTTTGCGGCGCGTGTCAGTCGCTATGTCATCATGGCCGGATTTCGCTTTTACCTGTTTGTGGTGAGAGTGACAGGCTTGGTCGAGTGTGACTTGACGGCGCTGGACGTGTTGCGCGACCAGCCTTCGCTCATCATTGCGACGAATCATCCCGCGCTGATCGACGTGGTGCTGATCGCTTCCCGATTGCCGCACATCGTCTGTGTACTCAAAGCTTCGTTGCTCAACAATCCACTGCTGGGCGGGGCGGCACGCATGGCCGGTTATATCTGCAACGATTCGGTGGCTAATTTGATACGTCAGTCGTCCATTGCGCTCAACGAGGGGGCGCAGTTGCTGATATTTCCCGAGGGGACGCGCACCGTGACGCAACCGGTCAACCCCTTTAAGGGTGGATTCGGGCTGATTGCAAAAAAAGCCCCGGCGCCGGTCCAAACGGTATTCATTGAGGCCAGCAGTCCTTTTTTGTGCAAAGGCTGGTCGTTTTTTAAAAAACCTGAATTTCCTCTGGTGTACAAGGTGCGGCTAGGCGAGCGTTTTGAAGTCGGCGGCAACGTCAAAACCTTTGTGTCTGATCTGGAAGCTTATTATCGACGTGAAATGCAATCAAAGATCGCTACCCATGAATAGCGCGACTCATCTGGTACTCATTCCCAGTTATAACACAGGCGCGGTGCTGGTCGAGACGGTACTTGATGCCATGCAGTATTGGTCTCCGGTCTGGGTGGTGGTCGACGGCAGCACCGACGGCAGCCATTTGCCGTTATTGCGTATGGACGATCCGGGGCTGCGCGTGTTGGTTTTGGAACGCAATCAGGGCAAGGGCGCGGCCGTGCTGCACGGTCTGCAAGTTGCCACCCGTGCCGGTTTTACTCACGTTTTGACCATGGATTCCGACGGGCAGCATCCTGCCGTCAAAATACCCGAATTTATGGCCGCGTCGCTAGCGGATACTAACGCCTTAGTGCTGGGCGTGCCGGTGTTCGATGCGAGTGCACCGATGTTGCGGGTGCGCGGGCGCCGTGTTTCCAACTGGTGGGCGAATCTGGAAACCCTATGGCAAGGTATAGGCGACTCCCTGTACGGATTTCGCGTCTATCCGGCACATTTGCTGATGGATGTGATGGAAAAGAATGCCTGGATGCGGCGCTTCGATTTCGATCCGGAAGCCGCCGTGCGTCTGTGCTGGCGGGGGGCGCGTCCAGTCAATATTCCAGCACCGGTCAAGTATCTGCGCGCCGATGAAGGAGGTGTATCACACTTCAATTATCTGCGCGACAATCTGCTACTCACCGGCATGCACGTGCGCCTGTTTGTGGGATTTATATTGCGCCTGCCGCTGTTGATCGTACGGAAGTTGTTCGGATAGTTTACGACGGCATAGCGTCACGCAAGGTGACCGGATGAAGTTTCTGTTGCGCGATGTGATCAAGCAGGCGCGGCAGTACGCTCAAAATCACCGGTTTTTTTTGTGCATCACGCGCGCTGTTGCCATCGTGCAGCAGCAAAATCTCTCCGCCTTTCAGTCCCTCTGTCAGGCTATTGAAAATCGCATCGGCATCCCTCACACGTGTGTCAAAACCGCGACGGCTCCAGCTGCACATACGCAACTGGCAATGCGTCAGGATCGGGTCGAGCGCTGGATTGCGCAGGCCTGCAGTGGGGCGGAAAAACAGCGGGGTTTGTCCGCTGATCTCGCTCAATGTCGCCTGTGCCAGCCTGATTTCGCGGTGCATGCGCCACGGACTCAGCAAGGAAAAATACCAGGGATGGGTCTGGCTGTGATTTTCTATCGCGTGCCCGCGCCTGATAATCTCGCGGCACAGTTCAGGGTGGCGTGTCGCCTTCTCGCCGATACAGAAAAATGTGGCACGGCAATCGTACTTGTCGAGGATGTCGAGCACCTGTGGGGTGACGATAGGGTCAGGTCCATCGTCTATGGTGATCGCGATACAGCCATTCTTTGCGGCTTCATCTGGCAGATGCGTGATGTTTGCGCCCAGCAGTTTGTTCTTCGGAATTAGACCCGCGATGGAGAGCGATGCATGTGCGATTACCACGATGCCCAGCGTCCATACCCACAGCGCGGGTTGATACAAAGTTGTCAGAATGGCGCCGGTAAACAGCAGGGCGAATAGCCGTATGCTTAATGCCGGCTTCCAGTGTTTGAAAAGGCTGCTCATTATTCAGTGTGGATCAAAATTGGCGAGGTTTGTTTAAGCTTCCAGTTTTGCGCCTGAAAAGCCGCACTGTCGCCAAGCCTCAAACACCGCAACGGCGACCGTATTGGATAAATTTAGGCTTCGGTTGTCGGGTAGCATGGGTAGACGGACTCGCTGTTCTACTTTGAATATATTGAGTATTTCTGCGGGCAGGCCGCGACTCTCCGGGCCGAATAAAAAGGCGTCTCCCGCTTGAAATGCTTGTTGATGGAATGGGGAAGAACCTTTGGTGGTGAGGGCAAACACCCGCTGTGGATTCAATGTCGCCAGGCAATCCGATAAGTCGTCGTAGACGCGCAGTTCGGCGAATTCGTGATAATCGAGCCCCGCGCGTAACAGTTGCTTGTCTTCCAACGTGAAGCCGAGCGGTTTGATCAGATGCAGCTGGCAGCCGGTGTTGGCGCACAGACGAATTATATTGCCCGTGTTAGGCGGAATCTCGGGTTGAAACAGGATGACATGAAACATGTGATTGGCCTCGTCGTGTTGCCGGCAGAAGTGCCTGCTGCAAACCGCGAATTATCCTCTGTCTGACGGTAAATCGCTTAGCGAATTTTCATATTGTACTGGCTGGTGGGGCCGGGTTCTCGCCACCACCCAAGCCCTGATATCACGAGCACCGCATTTTTGCACGGCACGGGCTAACTCGTTCAGGCTGGCACCGGTAGTCATCACGTCATCGATCAGCGCGACGTGTTTGCCTGTCAGATCCGTCTCGCAGTTGAAAGCGTCCTTCACGTTTTTCGTGCGTTCACTCCAGGGTAGATCGGTTTGTGAAGGCGTGTCGCGCAGACGGTGACAGGCGTTGGTGAGCAGAGGAATATTCAAAGCATCTGCCAGAGGCCTCGCGATCAGCAGCGCCTGATTGAAACCGCGCTGTTTTAGTTTCGCCGGGTGCAGCGGCATGGGGATTAAATAATCCGGCAGATGAGTCTTGTCCACTCGCGACAACAGTTTTTCTGCAAAGATGCCGGTCAAGGCCAGTTGCTCCTGATATTTCATCGCCTGAATCAGCCGGTCGACCGGAAATTGATAGCCGAATGCTGCCTGTGTGTGTTGATAGGCGGGGGGCGTTTGTAAACAGTGTCCACATATCTCACCGGACGTCGTGGGCAACGCGCAAACGGGACAGACATTCGTGTCCAGATAGGGCATGGCGGCATCACAAGGCTCACACCACAGTCCAAAGTGGCTCATGCTGCCGCATAGCACGCAGGGTTGCGCCGGTAAGAATTGCTTAAATTTTGCACTGATGTTCAGTTTCAGGTCTTTGAAAATTGACAAGGGGTCTTCCTTTCAAGGATGATGCCAAGCTGATTCCTTCCTGCATCATACCGAGTAAAGTGACTATGAACACCCAGACCATTGAATTTCACCATCACGTTAAAAAAACTATCGCGCCGCAACGCTGGAGCGTGGAAGACGTCGAGGCGCTGTTTAAGTTGCCGTTCGCCGATCTGATGTATCGCGCCCAGCAAATTCATCGCGAACATTTCGACCCGAATGCGGTGCAGCTCTCAACGCTGTTGTCCATCAAGACTGGCGGTTGTTCGGAAGATTGCGGCTACTGCCCGCAGTCCGCGTTTCACTCGACCGGTGTCGAAGACCGCAAAATGCTGGATCTGGATGTGGTGGTCGCTGCGGCGAAAGCGGCGCAACAGGCGGGTGCTGATCGTTTCTGCATGGGTGCTGCCTGGCGCGAACCTTCGGAAGCCGACATGCTGAGCGTAGTCGATATGGTTACGGCGGTGCGCGGCTTGGGGATGGAAACCTGTGCGACACTGGGGATGTTGAACGATGAACAGACCGAACAATTGCGCGTCGCGGGGCTGGATTACTACAACCACAATCTGGACACTTCGCCTGAGTTTTACGGCGATGTCATCAGTACGCGCGACTATCAGGACAGACTGGATACGTTGGATCGCGTGCGCCGCGCCGGCATGCATGTATGCAGCGGCGGCATCGTCGGGATGGGCGAGAGCCTGACCCAGCGCGCCGGACTGGTCGCGCAACTGGCGAATATGGAGCCCTATCCTGAGAGTGTGCCGATCAACAATCTGGTCAAGGTGGAAGGCACGCCGCTGGCTAATCAGGCTGATCTGGATCCGCTGGATTTTGTGCGTACCATCGCGGTGGCGCGTATCACCATGCCGACGGCGCGTGTGCGTTTGTCTGCCGGGCGTCAGGAAATGTCAGATGCGATACAGGCGCTGTGCTTCTTGGCCGGTGCAAACTCGATCTTTTACGGTGAACAACTGCTGACCACCGGTAATCCGGAAGTGGAACGCGATCGCGCCTTGCTCGACAAGCTGGGCATGTATTCTCTGGCCGATAAACATTAAGCGCTCCTCATCGAGTTTAGCCGGGACGATGGCCTTGTTTGGTGAATTGCAAGACGAGCTGGATGAGCGCGCAGCCAAAGGCTTGTTGCGTTCCCGGCGCACGGTGTCCGGTCCTCAGTCGACCCGTCTGGTGGTGGACGGAAAACCGTATCTGTCCTTTTGCAGCAACGATTATCTGGGCTTTGCGAATCACCCTCAATTAATCAAAGCGTTGCAACAGGGGGCTGATGAGTTCGGAGTGGGGGCGGGCGCTGCTCATCTGGTGAACGGCCATTTCTCCTCGCATGAACAGTTAGAAAGGGAATTGGCGGAATTCGTCGGTAAACCCGCAGCACTGCTTTATTCCACCGGTTACATGGCGAATTTAGGCGTGGTGCAGGCGCTGACCGGACGCGGCGACACGGTGTTTGCCGATAAACTCAATCACGCCTCATTGAACGACGCGATGCTGTTGTCTCGTGCGGAGGTGAAACGCTATCGCCACAACGACATGGCGCAACTGGCCTCCCTGCTTGAGAAAACCACTTCGGGGCGCAAGTTGATCTGCACCGATGCGGTGTTCAGCATGGACGGTGATTATGCGCCGCTGCCTGAGTTGCTGGCGCTGTGCGAGGCGCATGACGCCTGGTTGCTGGTGGACGATGCACACGGTTTCGGCGTGACGGGAGAACTGGGGCGCGGTTCGCTGTTCAGAAATCCTCTCCCCGCCCCCCTTTTGCAAAGGGGGGAGCAGGAAGGCGGTGAGAGGAAGGGTGATTTAGATTCTCCGCGCATCATCTATATGGCGACGCTGGGCAAGGCGGCCGGTGTGTTCGGCGCATTTGTCGCGGCCGAATCGGTTGTTATAAATTATCTTATTAATCAATCGCGTAGCTATATCTATACGACGGCAACGCCGCCGGCCTTGTCGGTCGCGCTGCTGGCTAGTTTAAAATTGATACGCGAGGGCGATGCGCGGCGCGCCCGTCTGCAAAGTTTAATTGTTCAGTTGAAACAAGGGCTTGTTGGTCTGCCTTGGGCGTTGATGGAGTCGGATACCGCGATACAGCCGCTGCTTGTAGGCGAAAATCAGGCGGCGCTGGATCTGAGTCTGGCCTTGCGCGAGCGCGGACTCTGGGTTGCGGCGATACGCCCGCCTACCGTGCCCGAAGGGACGGCGCGGTTGCGCATTACCCTGTCCGCAGCCCATACGTCTGCTGAAGTGGCTCAACTGGTGGAGGCGTTGCATGAACTTGCACAGGAGTTATAAATTTGCGCAGCAATGCGTTTGCTTCCTCGCCCGCTTGCGGGAGAGGATTGAAGAGAGGGAAACGTGCATGGCAGCTACAATTGTTGAAATGAAATATGGCTGCCTTGCACGTTGAGACAACAGGTCAGGGCGCACCGTTGTTGTTCCTCCACGGCTGGGGGATGCACAGCGGCATGTGGGGCGAGGCCTTGCCGCAACTGGCTGAAAGTTTTTGCGTGAGCGCAGTCGATCTGCCGGGGCACGGTTTAAGTGCGGGAAGTGGAAAGTGGAAAGTAGAAAGTGGTAAAAGCGCGTGCGATTCCCCGCTCCCTACGCCCCGCTCCCCACCCCCGACTCTCCATATTGATGCCATCGTCGATCAGCTGGCCGCGCAATTTACTGACCCTCTGGCTTTATGCGGCTGGTCGCTGGGCGGGCAGATTGCATTGCGCTGGGCGCAGCGTTGCCCGGAGCAGATCAAGCGTCTGGTGTTGATCTCTTCCACACCCTGTTTTGCGCAACGTGACGGCTGGGAGTGTGCGATGCCGCAAGCCACGCTGGCGGAATTTTCCGCCGCCCACGCGGTAGATCAGATGGCGACCCTGCGTCGTTTTCTGGGTTTGCTGACGCGCGGCGGTGAACAGGAACGGGCGCTGCTGGTTGTCTTGCGCGGTGAGTTGATGAGCCGTGGCGAGCCGGATAAGCGGGCTTTGCAAGCGGGCTTGGAAATACTGCGCGATGTGGATCAGCGTGCGGCCTTGCCAGAAGTTCATCAGTCCACCCTGATCATTGCTGGCGAGCGTGATACCCTCACGCCACCGGCTGCCTCTCAATATATGGCGGATCGACTGCCTGATGCGCGGCTTGTGGCGATCGCGGGGGCTGCACATCTGCCGTTTCGTTCGCACAGGGCTGAATTTGTAAAACAGTTAACGGATTTTTTGCATGAATGAATTTGTCATCGACAAACAGGCGATGCGCCGGGCTTTTTCCCGCGCCGCGCCCAATTATGACGCGACGGCGGTGCTGCAGCGGGAAGTGTGTACCCGCATGCTGGAGCGCTTGGACTACATCAAGCTGCAACCCGCTCGTCTGCTCGATGCGGGCAGCGGCACCGGTTGGGGCGGGCGCCAGTTGGCGGAAAAATATCCTGCCGCCCAGATTGTTTCCCTAGATATCGCCATCGGCATGTTGCAGGCCGCTCAGGATAAATCGAGTTGGTGGAAAAAACTGTTTGGTGGCACAGGTCCGTTGCAAGTGTGTGCCGATGTGGAGGCCTTGCCGTTGGCGGCGAACAGTGTCGAGATGATCTGGTCGAATCTGGCGGTGCAATGGTGCAACGATTTGCCCGCGACATTTGTCGAGTTGCACCGTGTGTTGAAAACGGACGGCATGCTGATGTTCAGCACGCTAGGACCTGATACCTTAAAAGAACTAAGACTGGCTTTTAAGGGAGTAGACGAGCGCAGCCATCTGAATCGTTTCGCCGACATGCACGACATAGGCGACATGCTGATGCAGGCCGGTTTTGCGGAGCCGGTGATGGACATGGAATATATGACGCTGACCTACGAGGATGTGCGCGGCGTGCTGCATGATTTGAAAGGCATAGGCGCGCACAACACCACCGCCGGGCGCGGTCAGGGCTTGATGGGTAAGGCTGCTTGGGCGCGTTTGCTGGATAACTATGAAAAGCTGCGGCGCGATGGTCGATTGCCGGCAACCTATGAGGTGGTTTACGGTCATGCCTGGAAGCCGCAGCCTAAGGTAACGCGGGACGGTGCGTCGATTATCAAAACTTCCTTTAAACTATGACGATTCTGAATCCTCAATCCTGAATATATGAGTTACTTCGTGGTCGGCACGGATACCGATGTCGGCAAGACCTTGATCAGTTGCGGGTTGCTGGAAGGGTTTGCCGCACAGGGATTAAGCGTGGTCGGCATGAAACCTGTTTCCGCAGGTGTCAACGAGCTTGGCGTCAATGAGGATGTCAGACTGTTGCGTGCGGCTGGCAATGTCGAAGCTGCGACCGGTCAGATTAATCCCTACCGTTTCGAGCAGGCGATAGCGCCTCATCTGGCTGCCCGATTTGTCGGGGTGAATATCGATTTGTCGCGCATCGTCGAGTCGTATCGCGAACTGGCGACACAGGCCGATGTGGTGATCGTCGAAGGTGCCGGTGGTTTCCGTGTGCCGCTCAACAATCATCAGGACGGTGCGGATCTGGCCAACATGCTCAATCTGCCGCTGATACTGGTGGTCGGCATGAGGCTAGGCTGTCTGAACCACGCGCTGTTGACCGTGGAGTCTATCCTGTCTCGCAGTCTGCGGCTAGCCGGTTGGGTAGCCAACTGTGTGGATAAAGATATGAGCATGCTCGATGAGAATATCGCCGCATTGCACAGCAGAATTGCGGCGCCGCTGTTGGGCGTGGTGCCGTATTGTCAAAATCAACCTGATGCCCGCGAAATGGCGAAATATTTAGATTTGGCTCTGTTAAGCCGCTAAACTCCAACTTACCACTTACCACTTACCATCTTATGACCGAATTTAGCATCATCGCGGTATTTTTTGTGGGTCTGTTAGGCGGCGTGCATTGCTTAGGCATGTGCGGCAGCCTGGTCGGCATCCTCACCACGCAATTGCCCAAGCCTCCTCTCCAACTCTCCCCCGCAAGCGGGAGCGAGGACGAACGACTCTCCTTTAGGGAGAGACTAAAAATTAAAAACGGCGCGCGCTGGCCGTTTCATTTGGCTTACAGTAGCGGTCGGGTGGCGAGCTATACGCTGGCAGGCGCGCTGGCAGGTTCAATCGGACAGGCAGGGCTATTGCTACGCGATGTGGTACCCATCCAACATCTGTTGTTTGCGCTGTCCAGTCTGATGCTGGTGGCGTTAGGTTTATATCTGGCCGGTATCTGGGGTGCAGTGCGGCGCATCGAGACAGTCGGCAAAGTGTTGTGGCAACGCATCCAACCGCTGACGCGCGGACTGTTTCCGGTCAGCACGCCTGCTCGTGCCTTTCTGCTCGGCACCCTGTGGGGTTGGTTGCCTTGCGGTCTGGTCTACAGCGTGTTGGTCACTGCGTTGGCCAGCGGCAATGCTAAGAGCGGTGCGCTGGTGATGCTGGCATTCGGTCTGGGCACGTTGCCGAATCTGCTGGCGATCGGTCTGTTCTGGGAGAGTCTCAAGCGCTGGGTGCAGTCGCCCGCCGTACGTCGTGCAGCCGGCTTGCTGGTGGTGTGCTTTGGTATTTATGGCCTGATCAAGGTGGGTTACACCTTTTATATCAACGGTTGGGCGGGGAGTTGTCATGTTTCTGCGTAATTTATTGATTTTATTATTATTTATTATTTTTTCCGGATGCGGGGAGCCCAAGTTACCCTCGCCGTTTCACGCGGCGGATGTGGGAGCCAAGTTTGCCGGGGCGGACTTTAAACTGACCGATCACCACGGCGTGCCGCGTACGCTGGCGGATTTTCGCGGCAAGGTGGTGGTGCTGTTCTTCGGCTATGTGCATTGCCCTGATGTGTGCCCGACCACGATGGCGGATCTGGCGCAGGTGATGACGAACTTGGGCAAGGACGCTGCTCGTGTGCAAGTGTTGTTTGTCACCGTCGATCCGGAACGCGATACGCGCGAGTTGCTATCGCAATACGTACCTGCTTTTTCTCCGGCCTTTCTGGGTTTGTCAGGCGATAAGGCCGCCACGGAAGCTGCGGCTCGTGCCTTTGAAGTGGTGTATCAGAAGCAGCCAAGCAAAACAGGTTACAACGTCGATCACAGTTCAGGTACGTTTTTGATCGATCAGAAGGGCCGTGTTCGCCTGCTCGCGCCATTCGGTCAGCAATCTGCCTGGATGGAACAGGACATACGCGTATTGTTGGCGTTAAACTAAAGTTCGCGTAGCGATTCGCGCCCTCCCCTGAGAGTCATCTGTGGGAAGGGTTGGGAAGGGAGAGGTGGATTTTTCGTGTTTATCTCATGTGGGGTGGCGCATGTTAAATGCCCGTAGAGCAGGAAGTAGGCCATGGGTTTTAGTTGCTGCCGGATGTTATCATTGCTCTTGTTAAAGAATTTGTCCGGGTGGATGGCATGAAAATTTTGTTGGTAGATGATCACGCGCTGTTTCGTGAAGGGTTAAGCTATGTGTTGCAGCAGTTATCAGAGGTGGTGGAGATAGTCGAGGCGGGTAATTTTCAGGATGGTTTGACGCTGGCCGCAGCAGAGCCGGGACTGGATTTGGCTTTGCTGGATTTGCATATGCCAGGCAGCGAAGGGCCGAAATCGATTGGTTATTTCCATCAATGTTATCCGTCTATTCCGGTCGTGGTGATCTCTGGCGAAGAGGAGAGTACCAACATGGAAAAAGCGATTAATTACGGTGCTGCGGGTTTTGTCTGTAAGAGTTCAAATTCACAGGTGATGCTGGGCGCGCTGCGTCTGGTGTTGTCGGGCGGGATTTATGTGCCGCCGGAGGTCTTGTTTCATCATGCAGTTGAAGTTGTGGATAAACGCAATACCGGTATGCATGGTTTGACGCCACGGCAAATGGATGTTTTAGGGCATCTTTGTGGCGGGATGAGCAACAAAACGATCGCGTCAGCGATGAGCTTGGCTGAAGGCACCGTCAAAAGCCACGTGGCTGCAATTTATCTCGCGCTCAATGTCCGTACTCGACTGGAAGCGGTACGTGCGGCCGAAAATTTAGGTGTGTTTGGGGTGCCGCATGGCTGAAGTCATTCTGCCGGGAAGTAAGTTGTTCGGTTTACTGCGCGAGTCGCGCTGGTTGCTGCTGGCCACCGGCGCGCTGTATTTCACGGCCGCGATGTACGGTTACACTCCCGCCGATTCTGCCTGGTCGCACAGCACCGCGCTGACAAAAATCGAAAATCCCATGGGCGTGTTGGGCGCTTATCTCTCGGATTTATTGTTTTATCTGTTTGGTATTTCAGCCTGGTGGCTGGTGTTATTCATGCTGCAGCAATTGTGGGCGGGTTATCGCCGCTTACGCAGCGACAGTGTTTTCTGTCAGCGCACGCTGTGGGTTTCCGTTATCGGTTTTAGCCTGTTGTTGCTCACCAGCAGTTCACTCGAAGCTATCCGCATGCATACGCTGAAAGTACATTTGCCGTTAGCGCCTGGCGGTATGTTCGGTATGCTGATTGGGGATGCTCTGAGCCGATTGCTAGGATTTACCGGCGCAACTTTATTGCTGCTGGCGTTGATGGTGAGCAGTTTCAGTATCTTTACCGGTCTTTCATGGTTGCGCTTTATGGACTGGCTGGGCGCGTCACTGGAAAACGGTTTTATCTGGGTGCAGCAGACATGGCAGACGCGTGAGGATAAGCGCATCGGTGTGCAGGCGGTCGGTGAGCGCACCGCTGCAGTGATGGTGGAGAAGAAGCGTGTCGAAGTACACCAGCCCATCCACATTGAGATGCCCATCGTAGAAGTGGTTAAGTCGGTGCGGGTCATCGAAGAGAAACAGATCACGCTGTTTCCTGAATTGCCCGATTCGCCGTTACCTCCTCTACATTTACTCGATCCTGCCGTGCTGCAAGTGCAGACCGTCTCGGCTGAGACGCTGGAATATACCTCGCGTCTGATCGAGCATAAACTCAAAGAGTTTGGTGTGTCGGTCACTGTAGTTGCCGCGTATCCCGGACCCGTCATCACGCGTTACGAGATCGAACCTTCGGTCGGCGTCAAGGGCAGTCAGATTACCAATCTGGTCAGAGACTTGGCGCGCGCGCTGTCGGTGGTCAGTATTCGTTTAGTCGAGACGATACCCGGCAAGGCGTATATGGCACTGGAGTTACCCAACCCCAAGCGGCAGATGGTACAGTTGTCGGAAATTTTAAGTTCTAAGGTCTATGCCGATATGGGCTCCATGCTGACCATGGCGATGGGCAAAGATATCTCAGGGAATCCGATTGTGGCGGATTTGGCCAAGATGCCGCATGCGCTGGTGGCGGGTACCACAGGCTCCGGAAAATCGGTGGGGATCAATGCGATGATCCTGAGTATTCTCTATAAGTCCACGCCGCAACAAGTGCGTATGCTGTTGATCGACCCCAAGATGCTCGAATTGTCGATCTATGAGGGTATTCCGCATTTGCTCTGCCCTGTGGTGACGGATATGCGTCAGGCGGCTTCGGGTCTTAACTGGTGCGTGCAAGACATGGATAAGCGCTATCGACTGATGTCTCATTTCGGGGTGCGTAATATCGCTGGATTCAACCAGAAGCTGCGTGAAGCTATTAAGGCAGGAAAACCGCTGACTAATCCGTTTACGCTGACGCCTGATAACCCTGAGGCTTTGGAAGAATTGCCGCTGATTGTGGTGTTTATCGACGAACTGGCCGATCTGATGATGGTGGTCGGCAAGAAGATCGAGGAGCTGATCGCACGACTGGCGCAGAAGGCGCGCGCCTCCGGTATTCATTTGGTGCTGGCGACGCAGCGTCCTTCCGTGGATGTGATCACCGGACTGATCAAGGCGAACGTGCCGACGCGCGTGGCGTTTCAGGTTTCCTCCAAGATCGATTCGCGCACCATTTTGGATCAGATGGGCGCCGAAGCGTTGCTGGGGCAGGGCGATATGCTTTACTTGCCGCCGGGCACTGGTTATCCGTTGCGCGTGCACGGCGCGTTTGTATCCGATCAGGAAGTGCATCGCGTGGTCGAGTATCTCAAGGCACAGGGCGAACCGCAATATATCGATGGTGTGTTGAATTCAGTAGAAGAGTCGAGTGAGGGTGGTGATCTAGGCGGCGGAGGTGGGGGCAGCGGCGAGGCCGATCCGCTTTATGATCAGGCGGTGGATATCGTCGTGAAATCACGCCGTGCCTCGATTTCGCTGGTTCAGCGTAACTTGCGTATCGGCTACAACCGCGCCGCACGACTGGTCGAACAGATGGAAGCGGCCGGTATCGTGACGCCTATGCAGACCAACGGTAACCGCGAAGTGATTGCACCTGCCAGACAGGAATAGAGGATTGAGGAATGAGGAATGAGGAATGAGGAAAATCCGCAGTCCCACCTTTCAATTTACTCCTAGATCCTCAATCCTCGCCCCTATTTAATAGAGAAAACAATGAAATATATATTCGCAATCATGATGCTGGCCGTATTACCATTGAGCGCGCAGGCCAGTGCGATCGAAAAGCTGAAGAGTTACATCGCCGCGACGCATTCCGCGCAGGCGAATTTCACGCAGACTGTGCTAGATCAAAATGGCAAACGGATGCAGAGCGCCTCCGGTGTGATGCAGTTTCAGCGTCCGGGCAAGTTTCGCTGGACCTATCAAAAGCCGTATGAACAAATCATCGTCGGCGACGGGGCAAAATTCTGGCTGTACGATGTGGACCTGAATCAGGTGACGGTGAAGAAGCTGGATGCCGCGCTGGGCAGTAGTCCTGCGGCCTTGCTGGCGGGCAGCAACGAAATTGAACGAGGCTTTTCGCTCAAGGAGGCGGGCACGCGTGAAGGTCTGGAGTGGTTGCAAGCGAGTCCCAAAGCGCAGGACAGCAGTTTTTCCGCTGTGTTGATGGGTTTTGATGAGCAGGCCAGTCTGGTTGCAATGGAGTTGAATGACTCCTTTGGTCACAAAACTGTGCTGCGCTTCTCAGGTATGCAACGCAACCCCAAGATTGCCGGCGCGCAATTTCAGTTTTCGCCACCTGCTGGTGCGGATGTAATAAGCAATTGATTAATAATGTATAACGACTCGCTGTTTGATAGTCATGCAGCCGCAGCGCCGCTTGCCGAACGCTTGCGGCCGAAACACATCGATGAGGTGATCGGTCAGTCGCACCTGTTAGGTGAAGGGCGTCCGCTGCGCCTGTCGTTTCAGTCGGGCAGGTTGCATTCGATGATCTTGTGGGGGCCGCCGGGCGTGGGAAAAACCACGCTGGCACGCTTGATGGCGTCTGCCTTTGATGCCGAGTTTATGCCGTTATCCGCCGTGTTGTCAGGCGTGAAGGATATCCGCGAGGCGATCGCCGAGGCGCAGCGCGTGTTACAACAAAGCGGTCGACACACCATTTTGTTCGTGGATGAGGTTCACAGGTTCAATAAGTCTCAGCAGGATGCGTTTTTGCCTTTCGTCGAGCAGGGCTTGGTCACCTTTGTTGGTGCTACCACCGAAAATCCCTCCTTCGAGGTGAACAACGCGTTGTTGTCGCGCGCGCAGGTGTATGTGCTGCATGCCTTGTCGGAAGATGAATTGGGGCAATTGTTTGATCGTGCGCAGCAGGTCGCGTTGCCGGGCCTGAGTTTTGCGGAAGATGCACGTGAACGCATCATCGGTTATGCGGATGGCGATGCGCGCCGCTTGTTGAATGTGCTGGAGCAGTTGCAGACCGCAGCAGAGACCGCCGGTAAAACGCTTTTAGACAGCGCATTTCTCGACAACACGCTGGCGCAAAACTTGCGTCGTTTCGATAAAGGCGGTGAAGCGTTTTACGATCAGATTTCCGCCTTGCATAAATCGGTGCGCGGGTCGAATCCCGATGCGGCGCTGTATTGGTTGGTGCGTATGCTGGATGGCGGGGCTGATGCCCGTTATATGGCGCGGCGCATCGTACGTATGGCGTGGGAAGATATCGGGCTTGCCGATCCTCGCGCGATACAACTGGCCAACGATGCCGCGCAGACTTATGAACGGTTGGGTTCTCCCGAGGGTGAGCTGGCGCTGGCGCAGGCCGTGTTGTACTTAGCTTGTGCGCCGAAGTCGAATGCGGGCTATGTCGCGTATAATGCCGCCCGCGCGTTTGTCGCGAAGGATGGCTCGCGCGAAGTGCCGCTGCACTTGCGCAATGCGCCGACTAAGTTGATGAAACAGCTCGATTACGGGCGTGATTATCGTTACGCGCACAATGAAGCGGGTGGCTATGCGGCGGGAGAGAGCTATCTGCCCGATGGAATGCCTCCGGTTAGTTTTTACCAGCCCACCGATCGTGGACTGGAAGGCAAAATTTCAGAGAAATTAGAACGCCTGCGTGAGTTAGACGCGGCAGCAAAAAAATAAGCCACAGAGAGCACAGAGAATACTAACCGTGAGAGATTAACTGACCGAGAAAATCATTGCAGCGGCAATCGAAGTTCATAAAACACTGGGCCCTGGGTTGTTGGAATCAATTTACGAAGAGGCTCTGTGTTTCGAAATGGCTACAGTCGGGATTTCCTTTCAGCGACAAGTGCCTATTCATGTGATGTACAAGGGGCATGTCATACATGGGCAGCGTTTGGATTTATTGGTGGAGTGTGAAGTTGTTGTTGAAGTTAAATCTTTGAAATCACTTCCTGAGGTTGCTACCGCGCAATTATTGTCGTATTTAAAAGCAAATGGTCTCAAACGTGGACTGTTGTTGAATTTTGGTGAGAAGCAGTTGGTCGCGGGTATAAAACGCATTTCTCTGTGATCTCTGTGGCTTGGTTTTTTAAGCGGTTTGGATTTGGAGTTTTTATGTTAGACATTCAGGTTTTACGTAGTGATTTGGACGGAGTGGCAGCGCGTTTGGCAACACGTGGTTTTGTGCTGGATACAGTGCGATTTCAGGAGCTGGAAGCGCAGCGCAAGACCATACAGATGCGTACACAGGAGTTACAGTCGAAACGCAACAGTGCGTCCAAACTGATCGGTCAGGCCAAGGCCAAGGGCGAAGACACTGCGGCGATTATGGCAGAGGTTGCTTTGGTTGGCGAAGAACTGAAACAGATTGAAGTGCAACTTGTTGAATTACAAGAAAAACTACAAGAGATGCTGGAAGGTTTGCCGAATATGCCGCACGAATCCGTGCCGGTTGGAAAATCTGAATCGGACAACGTCGAAGTGCGTCAGTTCGGCACCGTTCCTGTGTTCGACTTCGAGGTGAAGGATCATGTCTCCTTGGGTGAAAACCTGAAGGGGCTGGATTTCGAGACCGCAGCGAAGATTTCAGGTGCGCGTTTTTCGGTTTTGAAGGGTGGCTTGGCCCGCTTGCACCGTGCGCTTGCACAATTCATGCTCGACACGCATACCGACCACCACGGTTACACCGAAGCCTATGTGCCTTATTTGGTGAATGCTGATTCGATGCGTGGCACCGGACAATTGCCGAAATTCGAGGAAGACTTGTTCCGCGTACCGCGCCAGATGGGCGAGGGCGGTGAGCAGAATTTCTATCTAATTCCCACTGCCGAAGTGCCTGTGACGAATATGGTGCGCGATGAAATCGTCCCGCTGGAACAATTGCCGTTGAAATTTGTAGCGCATACGCCGTGTTTTCGCTCGGAAGCGGGTTCCGCCGGTCGCGATACGCGCGGCTTGATCCGTCAGCATCAATTCGATAAGGTGGAATTGGTGCAGATGGTGCATCCGGATGAGTCTTACACCGCACTGGAGCAATTGCTGGGGCACGCTGAGACCATACTGCAGAAATTGGGCTTGCATTACCGCGTCGTGCGTCTGTGCACCGGAGATATCGGTTTCTCATCTGCGACGACTTATGACATCGAGGTTTGGTTGCCGGCACAAAATACCTATCGTGAAATTTCCTCATGCAGCAATTTTGAGGCGTTTCAGGCGCGTAGATTGCAGGCACGCTTCAGAAATTCTGCCGGTAAACCTGAATTGCTTCACACCCTGAATGGTTCCGGACTTGCGGTTGGTCGTGCCTGGGTGGCTGTACTTGAAAACAATCAGCAGTCTGATGGCAGTATAGTCATTCCTGAGGTGTTGCGCCCCTATATGGGTGGGCTGGAAGTATTAAGAGCGGGCTGATTGTTTCAGCGAAGACAAAAGCTGTGAAGGACCGTTGCTAAGGAAGCGCTGTTTTATTCATAAAATTGTCGTTGTGACCGCGAACGAAGTGTCGCGGGTGGCACTCCCGCATGTTGATATAAAATGAAATCTGGTTTGCCGCGTCGCTACGCTTCTCGCAAAGACGATTGATCTGACTTTCCCTAAAGCAATCAGCCAGTTGATGGCATAGTCATACCTGAAGTATTATGCCCTGTATGGCGGCTTGTAAAGGCTATCTCGCCAGGGAATAGGATGTGTCTGTCGCTTTGCTTTCTGAGGTGGGTTCGCGAAGTGCATGTAAGGCAAAGGCAGGTTTTTTTCGCGTACTGATGAGTTGATAGGTGTGCGTTTGGGGTAATCCCGGTTCGTTGTCGGTGAGTCGGGATAGCATGTCGTAATAAGCACGGATATTCTCAACGAAAATTACCGCCTCGCCGCCTCGCGCATAGCCGTGTTTAAGTGACTCAAAGTAAACAGGCTTGTTGAGGGATGGCATCCATTTTTTGATGTCTACCCAGGTGTCTGTATTGCCACCTTGCCGCCGTGTCAGGATACGCGCGTCCTCAAGATGGCCGTAGCCCTGATTGTAGGCGGCCAGAGCCAGCCAGGTTCGTTCAGGTTCTTCTATGCGCACTGGCAGTTGCTTCTTAATCAATTCCAGATATTTCGCCCCTGCCATAATGCTCTCGCGTGGATCGAGACGGTTGGTGACATTCATGCGTGCGGCCGTTGCCTCGGTCAGCATCATCATGCCGCGTACATTGCTGTCAGAGGTGGCCAACGGATCCCAGTGCGATTCCTGATAAGCAATCGCAGCGATTAGTCGCCAGTCCTCATCGATGAGTTTTCCCGCCTCCTTGAATAAGGATTTAAACTTGCTCAGTGTCTTGTCAGTCTGGTTGATGAATTCAGCCGCGTCCAGTGGCGCGAGCCGGTCGTTGTGTCCGTAGTATCTATCCAGCAAGATCTGCAGCTCACCATTTTTTTCGATGTCTGTGAAAAACTTGGCCGTCGCGGTCATTAAATCGTTATCGGCCTTTTCAGGGAAGGCCCAAGCTAATTTGGAAGGTTTTCCGATGTCGAAAGCGACGGCTAGATTGACGTAGTAATTGAGCATTTCAGAAATCTGCTCATGATTGGCTAGTGTGTAATCGAGTTTGCCTTGTCCGACTTCTTTGAGTAAATCCTCAACGGTCTGATCTGTACGCGACTCCCAAGTGAGCTCAGGAATTTGTTTTTTGAGTTCGAGTAGCGTTTTTTCCTGATTTGATCCGGCAATGACCGCGATCGTCGATCCGATCAGATCGCGTAATTGGCGTGGTTGCGGTTGATCTTGATTGAAAGCCACTTGTTCATGCACGGTCATAAAGCCTGGTCCAAATGTCAGGGCGTTATTCGTTTCATCCAGTTTAAAGCCGGAAGCTGAAAAATGAGCATGCCCTTTTTGCAGCGTAGTTTCTATTTGGTCAGCGGGGACAAGAATGATTTTAAGCTGAACGTGCAGGGAGTCAGCAAATTGATGCGCCAGTTGCTTGGCAAATTCTTCGTCAGAAAGCGTGGAATCCTGGGCGATTGCGACGACTAAGCCGCCGGTGCGCCACGGGGGGAGAGCTTGGCTCAGGTTGTAGTAGGCGTATGCAAGCAGCGACATAATAATGCCGGTAAATAGTAGCTTAAATAGCAGTCCATATTTCCACATATCAATATTCTGCACGAAATTCTCACTTGCTGGTAGAATTCGCACCCCGGAGAGGTGGCAGAGTGGTCGAATGTACCTGACTCGAAATCAGGCGTACGGTACTCCCGTACCGAGGGTTCGAATCCCTCCTTCTCCGCCAAATTAAAAAGGACACCCGTAAGGGTGTCCTTTTTAATTTGGGAGAACGGCGGGTGAGACCAGCGAGCACGGCTTGCACAGGACGCCCGTAGGGCGGTCCCGAGTGAAACGAGGGATGAGGCTTTTGCGGATGAAACGCAAAAGCCGAACAAGACTCCTGGGTTCGACCAGCGAGCACTGCTCGCGCAGGACGCACGAAGTGCGGTTCCGAACGGAGTGAGGAACGAGGATGGCGCGGAGTAACGTGCCATCCGAGCACCAGGAGTCCGACAAATGGGAGGGCGACGCAGGACGCGCAACGCGCGGTCCCGAGTAATACGAGGGACGAGTCTGCCGCCAGCGACAGACGAGCACCAGCGAGCACTGCTCGCGCAGGACGCACGAACAATCCCGACTTTGTGAAATGTAGGGCACCCGTTAGGGTGCCCTTTTTTATTTGGTAACGAATAGCGGAAGTGTGTGCTGAGCGTTGTGCAAACGAATAATTATCTGAAATATTTATAATGATTATAAATATATTTTTGTGTGAGTAGTACTGAGGCAACATGAGACCGGTGCGCGTTAGTTCTAGTGTGCGAATAAATATATATATAACTTGTTGATTATTTGTGTTAATTGTTAATTAAGCGGTTTGTGTTTTAGGTGGATTTGCATAGAATCTGCGAATTGCCAAATTTATGTCGATGAAGACAAATGGGGGTGTTTTGTGTATTATCAAGGCGTGTGATTTCTGGTAAAACCCGAGCAATTTGATTGGTCAAGTGCGGCGTAAAGTCGCATTTTCTCTTTACTTAAAGCGGATGGGTGTGCCATGATTGCGCAGCTTTTATAAGCTGTAAGAAGAGATGGGTAATTTGCCAGGTATTAAATAAGCAAATAACCCGTTATTTTTAACTTTGCTCTTGGGAGGAGATACTGTGGAAGCTAAACAAGCGACACCGGTAAAGTATGACATGGATGTAGTCAGATGGTTTACCATCGCGGCCTGTATCTATGCAGTTGTAGGGACTCTGATCGGTGTGTATGTTGCATCGGAATTGGCGTTCCCATTTTTAAACTTTGACATTCCTGAAATTACTTTCGGGCGTCTGCGTCCACTGCATACCAATGCGGTGATTTTTGCGTTTGGTGGTTGTGTACTGATGGCGACTGGTTTCTACATCGTACAACGCACCGGTGCAACCAAGCTGTGGAGTAATACCATGGCGTGGTTCACGTTTGTCGGCTGGAATCTGATTATCGTCTGTGCAGTAATCACTTTGCCACTGGGTTTGTCTGAAGGTAAGGAATACGCTGAGTTGCCTTGGTGGGTTGATATTATGATCGCTGTGGTTTGGCTGTCATACGGTTTCAACTACATTATGACGATCGGTATCCGTAAGACTTCACACATCTACGTGTCGAACTGGTTCACGATGGGTATGATCGTTATGATCACTTACCTGCACGTGGTTAACAGCTTGGCAATTCCAGTGGATTGGGCTACTTCGTACTCCATCTATTCTGGCGTTCAAGATGCGATGATTCAATGGTGGTGGGGTCATAACGCGGTTGGTTTCTATCTGACTGGCGGCTTCCTCGGTATCATGTACTACTTCATCCCTAAGCAATCGGGTCGTCCAGTGTTCTCGTATCGTTTGTCTGTTCTGCATTTCTGGACACTGACTTTCGGTTACGTATGGCTGGGTGCTCACCATCTGCAATACACAGCGTTGCCTGACTGGACTGGCTCACTCGGTGCGGCTATTTCTCTGGCAATGATCATCCCTTCATGGGGTGGCGCGATGAACGGTATGATGACTTTGTCCGGTGCATGGGACAAGCTGCGTACTGACTACATTCTGCGTTTCCTGGTAACTGCAATGGCGTTCTACGCAATGTCTACATTCGACGGTCCTGTTATGGCGATCAAGTCTGTAAACGCATTGTCACATTACACTGACTGGACGGTAGGTCACGTTCACGCAGGTGCTTTGGGTTGGATGTCAATGATCTCCTTCGGCGCGTTGTATCACATGGTTAAGAAATTGTGGAATACAGAGATGTACTCTGACAAACTCGTTAACGTTCACTTCTGGATCGCCTTGATCGGCGCGACTACCTATGTTGTAGCAATGTGGGTGTCAGGGATCATGCAGGGTCTGATGTGGCGTGATTATGATGAATACGGTACGTTGACCTACACCTTTGTTGAATCTGTATCTGCTATGCATCCTTACTATGTAATGCGTGCGGTTGGCGGTGCGATCTTCAATCTGGGCACGTGGATCATGTTGTTCAACGTGGTGATGACTGTTCGTCAAGCTGGCGCTGTTCGCGGCGTGAACGCTGTCGCAGCTAGAGCATAAGGGGAGAGAAAACATGTCTGATCACGGAAAATTTTATTCAACCAAGTTCCAAGATACGATCGAACAGAAGACTGTTCTGATGTTTGTCTTAACCGCAATTGCAGTCGCGGTGGGCGGTATCGTTGAAATCGTGCCTTTGTTCTATCTGCCAAATACGGCGATGTGCCAGGGTGATGCAACTTGTAATAATACCCAGCACAAGGACTTGCAAGGTAATACGATTCCTATGGACAAGATCATCTGGAATCCAGTTACCTCGGCGCATAAGACCTTGGCTGACTGGCAGCCAGGCGACGGTGTTCGTCCTTACACACCATTGGAATTGACCGGTCGTTACGTATATATCCGCGAAGGCTGTTTCTTATGCCACTCGCAGATGATTCGTCCGTTCCGCGATGAGAAAGATCGTTATGGTCACTACTCAATCGCTGAAGAGTCGATGTACGATCACACCTATCAGTGGGGCTCCAAGCGTACCGGACCTGATCTGGCTCGTGTAGGCGGCAAGTACTCCGATGAGTGGCATCGCAAGCACTTGAAGTATCCGCGTGACGTGGTTCCTGAATCTGTCATGCCTAACTTCTTCTTCCTGGATAAGAATCCGATTGATGCGGTCAAGACAACCAAGACTATGAAAGTCATGACCCAGATGCCGTTCAATCCTGTTCCTAAGAACATCTACACTGACGCCTACATTGCAGGCGCGGCTGATGAGCTCAAGGGTAAGACAGAAATGGACGCAGTGATCGCTTTCTTGCAGGGATTGGGTAATCAGGTTAAGTTTGAGGAAGGTGTCAACTACCGTGACTAAACTGATGAACTACTTTCACACGGACTGGGCAACGTTGAGCGGTAACGACTGGCAGGGGATTTTCTTTACCGTGGCCGCTTTCGTTGCGATGATTGTTGTCTATGTGATGGTGTTCAATCCCAAGAACAAGGATGCATTCGACTCGCAGAGCGACATGGCTCTGCGGGAAGAGGGCGAGTACAACAATTCAGGAGATAAAAAATGAGTGATAATCACAACTCCGCTGGTGGTGTGCCAACCACGGGGCATGTATGGGATGATGATTTGGCAGATTACATCAATCAGCCGCCGAAATGGTGGATGCTTGGTCTGACAGCCAGTGCGCTTTGGGTCGTAATTTACTGGATCATGTATCCAGCTATTCCAATCGCAATCAACGGTACGTTCTTCCAGGGTGTCGGTTTGCCAGGTTCGGGCAAATGGACTGCGATCAAGGAATTGGCTGAAGATCAAAAAGTGCTGGATGATGTTCGTGGTAAGTGGGAAAGCAAGCTTAAAGACATGACGCCTGCCGCTATTTTGGCTGATGCTGACTTGTCAGAGTATGTAACCCGTTCAGGCAAAGTGTTGTTTGCTGATAACTGCGCAGCCTGCCACGGTCAAAACGGTGTGGGTACTGAGCAAAAAGGTGCCAAGTTCGCAGTACGCGAACAAGGTCTGATGGCTCCTCGCCTGAACGACGATGACTGGCTGTATGGCGGTAAGGTCGACACTATCTATGAAACAGTCGCTGGTGGACGCCAAGGTATGATGGTGGCTCATAAGGATAGTTTGACAGCACAGCAAATTGACGATGTTGCACATTACGTCAAGGCGATGAGCGAAGAAGGTGGTAAGGATAAGGCTGATGCTGATTCCGCAGTGGCTGCAGGCAAGAAGGTTTTTGCTGAAAGCGATTGTACAGCTTGCCATGGTGCTGATGCCAAGGGTATTCAAGCCATGGGTTCTGCTAATCTGACCGATAAGATCTGGCGTTTTGATGGGTCTTTGGAAGGCATCAAGCAAACCATTACTTACGGCGTTAATTCGGGTGATGCAAATGCTCGCGTTGCGATTATGCCTCAGTGGTTGAAGAAGGATGAACAGGGGCATGTAGTCAGTAAGCTTGATGAAGTTTCCATCAAAAAGCTGGCGGTCTATGTGTACAAGTTCGGCGGTGGTCAGAAGGAAGATGCTCCTGCAGCAGTCGTTGCAGAAGCACCAGCAGCTACCCCTGCAGCCAAGTAAATATCCCTAACTGCACGGCCTTATGCTGTGCAGGTTTTTTGAAAGGAAATAGAAATGCACCATGACTTTGTATATTGGAGTTTGATGATTGGCACTGCCGGCGCATTCGGGGCTTTAATCGTTGCGTTGATCTGGTTGTTCAAAAATGCATTAACCAAAAAATCTGGCGATAAGTAATATCCTTGGATTGAAGAAGGGGGAGGCTAGCCTCCTCCTTTTTTATTTATTCATAAAACCTAAGAATTTCACTGTGTAAATTGATGTGTATTAGAATAAGCTTATATAATGCACGTGTTTATTCAGAGTAGTTTTTTCAATACGTATTCAGATAGATGAATATAAGTACATTTGGAGTTGAAAATGAGCGAACCAGTTAAGAAAGCGCCTGCCGAGGTTGGTAGTGTTACCGGCATCTATAATGAACACGCCGAGTGGTCAACCAATTTAGGCGATGCCACGATTCATGCAAAGCGCATGCCGGGCCGTTTCCGTACACTGAAATACATCACAGAATCCTTCTGGCTAATTTTCTTCTTTGGCGCCTATTTGCGCTGGAATGGTAAACAGGCACTGTTGCTGGATGTGAATAATCGCCAGTTTCATATCTTTAACCTGACTATCTTGCCGCAGGATATCTGGATGGTATCTTTGCTGCTATTGCTGCTGGCAATGACTTTGTTTGCAGTCACTTCGGTTGCCTCGCGCGTGTTTTGCGGCTACTTTTGTTTTCAAACTGCTTGGGTAGACTTGTTTACCTGGATAGAAGGAAAAATTGAGGGCAATCCAAATAAACGTCAAAAGCTGGACGCGGCTCCGTGGAATGCAGATAAGATTCGTCGTAAAGTATTTAAGCATCTGATTTGGTTGCTAATTTCATTGTTTACCGGGATTAGCTTTACCATCTGGTTTGTGGATGCGTTCGCCTATTGGCACGACCTTGTAAATCTGAACCTTTCATTGATGGAAATTGCAACGCTGATCGCCTTTACTCTGGGTACTTATCTACTCGCTGGTTTTATGCGCGAGCAGGCGTGTTTGTGGCTGTGTCCGTATGCTCGTATTCAGGCAGTGATGGCGGACTCACAGACTATCCTTCCGGCCTACGATGTGGCGCGCGGTGAACCTCGCGGCAAATTGCGCAATGCGGGTAAAACGGTTGCCCAGCAGGGTGACTGTATCGATTGTTTCCAGTGCGTACAGGTCTGTCCTACCGGTGTGGATATTCGCGACGGTCAACAATTGGGTTGTATCACCTGTGGTCTGTGTCTGGATGCGTGTGATTCTGTGATGGATAAGATTGGTCGTCCGCGCGGATTGATCCGTTATGCCTCACTGGATGAGCTGGAAGGTCGTCCGGTGCATAAGTTGTATCAGCACCCGCGTACTTGGGTGTATGTCAGTATTCTGTTGATGGCATTGGGCGGTATCATCTATGGATTGAACCATTTGGGAACATTGACTTTGCGTGTGGAGCCTGAGCGCCAACCTCTGTTTGTACGCATGAGCGATGGTTCAATACAAAATAAATATACCTTCAAGGTGTTGAACAAGACCGATAACGACCTGTCTGTGATCGTGAAGACTGAGGGTGGAATCAAAGGCCAACAGTTAATCGGTTCTGAAACGCCCAAACTGATCGCGCACGGCAGAGCTTCTTCTTTCACGATCTTCGTTAAGGCGCCCGAAGAGAATATTCAGAAGGAAATCACGCCTATCGAGTTCAGAGTAGAGAATGCGGATAATCCTGGTATGGCGGCAGAATATACGACCAAATTTACCGCTCCGGCTCGTTGATTTCTAATACATATAAAGGATTGTTATGATTTCGCAAAAGAATAGCAAGGGTTGGCGCAATCCATGGGTCTTCGGCCTGTTGGCCATTGTTTTGTCAGGTGTGTTAATCAATGGCAAATTTTTATGGGGTGTATTGAGTCATCCGGTACGTGTGCTGGACGATAATTACAGTGTTAAAGCGCACAATCATGTCGATGCGAAATGGGTGCAGCAGCAGGCGGAACGTTCAACGCTGGGTTGGAAGACCAGCCTGCACTCTCCTCAACAGATCGCGAATGACAGTGCTGCACCGACGGTCGATGCTCAATACTTGTTGTTGGGCCAGCATGTCGACTTTAAGTTTAGTCTGAATGATAAGGATGGAAAGCCTGTGCAAGGTGGTAAGGTGGATATCAAGGCGCAATGGCCTGGAGATCCCACTTATGACTTCGCCGGTTCCTTGAAAGAAGTTAGTGCAGGGAATTATGAAGGTAAATTGACGTTTTCTCGCGCGGGTAATTGGGATCTCTTGATCAGTGCCGAGCGCGATGGCCGTGAATTCGATACCGAGCAAAAAATCTTTGTAGCCTTTCCGAAATAATCTTGGCAATTACGACTACGCTGCAAAGTAACACCCGGCACCTCGCTCAGGCGGGGTGTTTTCATTGCGGCCAGCCTATCGATGCTGATATCGATTACCACAATCAGTTGGATGGACAGCAACGCGACTTTTGTTGCTTCGCCTGCCAATCGGTCTGTGAAGCCATATATGATGCAGGTTTGCAAGGATATTACCAGCGCACACCGGAAGGCACGCTGTTAGCGCCGCCGCCCACGCCGCCAAAGGATGTCGAGATGTACGACCTGGATGAAGTGCAGCAGGACTTCGTGAATTGCCAGGGTGATATGCGTGACACGCATCTGTTGGTCGAAGGCATACATTGTGCCGCTTGCGTCTGGCTGATCGAACGCGGCATGATGCGAACACCGGGCGTGCTTTCTGCGAGCGTTAATCTGGCAGGGAAACGCCTGCATCTGCGCTGGGATAATTCCAATGTTAATCTATCTAAATTAATCAATCTGTTATCTAAGATAGGCTATTCGGGGGTTCCTTACGATCCGGAAGCGGCTGAAGGTTCGATGAAGCGCACGAATCGCGCAATGCTGTTCCGGTTGTTTTTCGCTGCCTTCGCCATGATGAATCTGAATCTTATCGCGATTGCGCTCTACAGCGGTGCGGATCGCGGCCAGTTCTTGAGCTTCTTTCACTGGATGGCTTTTTCTCTGGCAACCCCGGCGCTGTTGTATTCAGGTTATCCGTTTTTCAAGGGAGCATGGAGTGGGCTGCGCAACGCCAGTCTGACCATGGATCTGCCGATCGCCATCGGCCTGACCGTCACCTATAGTTATTCACTATATGTCACGCTGGCAGGTAGCGGACAGGTTTACTTCGATACGGTCACTAACCTGACCTTCGTGATTCTGATCGGTCGTTATCTGGAAGGGATGTTCCGCCATCAGGCAGTCGCGGCAACCAATCGTTTGATGGATCTGCAACCCCGCGTCGCGACGGTGCTAAACGATGGCGTTGAGAAAATCACCTCGGTTCGCGCGGTGAAAGTCGGCGAACTCGTCCTGGTGAAGCCCGGCAGCAATATTCCGATGGACGGTTTTGTACGTGAAGGCAGCAGTTCTGTGGATGAATCCATGTTGAGCGGGGAGTCCATGCACGTTAGAAAGCATATCGGGGATCGCGTCGCGGCAGGAACCTTAAATGGCAGCGGCGCGCTGGTGGTCGAAGTTCAGGCAGCGTCTGCCGACTCAACCCTGTCGAAGATTATTCGGCTGGTCGAGGAGGCGCAGTCATCCAAGGCACCTATCCAGCGTTTGTCCGACAGCATCGTGCCATGGTTTGTGCTGGTGACCCTGATACTGGCAAGTATCACCTTCTATATCTGGTCTGATAACTTCGAAATGGCGTTGATGGCGGCCACCTCGGTGCTGATTATCACCTGTCCTTGCGCGCTGGGAATGGCGACACCGATGTCGATCGCGGTTGCCTCAGGATTGGGTGCCAAGCACGGCATACTGGTCAAAAATGGTGTTGTGTTGGAGACCTTGTCTAAGGTGACGCATTTCGTGTTCGATAAGACGGGTACCTTGACAGAAGGCAAGATGCGCGTCGATCAGGTTATCGTTGCGCAAGGGCAGGACGAGACAACTTCGCTGGCACTGGCTGCTGCGGTGGAACGCTATTCGGAGCACAGCGTCGCCCGTGCGGTGGTTGC